>JBAZMB010000001.1:0-52253 GCA_041649975.1 Candidatus Margulisiibacteriota bacterium
CAGGCCTCAAGAAAAGCAAGCGCGGCCAGGAAAACCGCTTGCAGCCGGAAGATCCCGATCAGGGCGCTGAACCTTTTCGCCGCGACCAGCGCGAACGCGGTCAATAAAATACCATATATAATAAAGGTCGTCATTATACCCCCAGAGCGGCCGAAATGACCGCCAGCAAAGCCAGGATCCCGGCAAAGAACAGAAAATCGACCACCCTAAAAAGCCGCATCTTAGCCAGCGAAACTTCCGTGAAAGCGACGATCACGGCCAGCGCGAGAAGCGAAAGCAAGAACCAACCGACCTGGCTGACCAGCGGCGGCCAGGCGACCAGCAGGACCAGGGAAAAGAAGATCGCCTGTTTCAGATAAGAAGCCAGTTCAAGTAAAGCGAGAGAGCGACCGGAATATTCCAGGACCATCGCTTCGTGGATCATCGTCAATTCAAGATGAGTTTCCTGATTGTCGACCGGCAGACGGGAAGTTTCCGCCAGGGTCGCCAGAAACAACGCTCCCGCCGCCAGAATGGCCGGGACACCCAGCCCGCCGGCGGCGATCTTTAAAAAGCCGGTCCCGCCGGCAACTAAGGCGACGGCAAAAACCGCCAAAAGAATGATCGGTTCAAGAAAACTGGCAAAGAACATTTCCCGGGAAGAGCCGAGCCCGCCAAAAGCGCTGGCCGGATCAAGCCCGGCCAGGGCCAGGAAGAAGCGCCCCAGCGACAGGACAAAGATCAGAAGAATAAAATCGCCGGCGTATTGGGCCAGCGCGCCATTGCCAAGCAGCGGCAACAAAGCGGCGGCGGCCAGCGTCGCTCCCAGGACAACGTATGGGGTCAGTTTCATCAGCCAGGAGGAATGTTCGGAAAAGCATTCGTCCTTGTGGAATAATTTAACGAGATTGAAATATGGCTGGAAGATCCCCGGTCCGCGGCGCAGCCGCAGATTATTTTTCACCTTGGCGACCACCCCGCTGATCAGCGGCGCGACCGCCAGCAATAATAATAACTGAACAACGATCTCCATTGTTAAAACCTGCCTATAAATAACAGCAACAACAATACGACGACCAGAATATAAGACAAATAGATCTGGATGCTCCCGGCCTGGAAACGCTTCATCCCCTTCGCCGTCTGGAAAAGCCCGCCGACGAACGGCAGATAAAAGAATTCTTTAAAAACCTTAGCGGTCCTGGCTTCATAAACCAGCGACCGGACATGGTAATGAGAATCCTTGGTCGTCTGGGTACTGCGCGATGGCCGGAGGAAAAAACCGAAAGCGATCCGGAACGGCTTGGAAAAGCCGGTCGCCGAGTATTCCTGGCGCGGGGTCAGCTGGTAATAACCACAATCCCAGGTCGGAACAACAACGCGCCGGGACCGGCCGAAAAATAAAAAGGTCGCCGCTATTACCAGCCCGAACGCGGCAACAAGCGCCAGCATGACCAACGGCGGAGACAAGTCGGCTCCCGGCAAGCGTAAGATGTATTGGTTAAAAGCAAACGAAGGGATCGGCACGCCGGCGGCCGAAGCGGCAACCTTCGCCAGCAACCCAACGATCGGGACCGCTCCAAGGGAAAGCCCGATTATTAAGAGCACCAGCCAACCCATCCCCAGCAACATGGTCAGCGGCGCTTCTTTGGCTTGTTCCGCTTTGGCGCTCCTGGGTCGGGCAAGGAAGGTCAGGCCAAAAGCCCTAACCATGCAAGCGGCGGTCAGGCCGCCGGTCAAAGCAAGGACGGCGGCACAGAGGGCCAGGATAACTTTCAAACCGGCCGGAGCGGTCAGCGCCCCCAGGAATAAGACCTGCAACGTCAGCCATTCGCTGATAAAACCGTTAAGCGGCGGCAAGGCGGCGATCGCCAGCGCCCCGATCAGGAAAAAGGCCGACGTCCAGGGGAGCTTATTGATCAAGCCGCCAAGCTTCTCCAGGTTTTTTGTCCCGGCGGAGCGATAAACGCTCCCCGCTCCCAGGAAAAGCAGGCTTTTAAAGGCGGCGTGGTTAATAAGATGATATAAGGCGGCGACCAGGGCCAGGCTCGCCAGGACCGGCTGGCCAAGCGGGATAAAAACCATCGCCGCCCCCAAACCAAGCATAATGACCCCGATATTTTCAATGCTGGAATAGGCCAGCACGGTCTTAAGATCGTTATCGATCAAAGCGTAAATGATCCCGACCAGGCAAGTCAAACAGGCCAACAGAATAACGATCCCGCCCCACCAAAGGGCCTGGATCCCCAGCACAAAAAAGACAAAACGCAGCAAACCGTAGATCGCCACCTTGATCATCACTCCGGACATGAGGGCGGAAATATGGCTCGGCGCCTGGGGATGGGCGTAAGGAAGCCAGAGATGAAGCGGGACGATCCCCGCTTTGATCCCAAAGCCGATCAGGAAAAAGAAGAACAACAGGTCCCGGCTCCCCGCCGGCAGGACCGCGGAGTGCCAAGCCAGCAGATCAAAAGAGCCGGTGTAATGATGGATCAGAAATATTCCCGCGGCAATAAAAGCCGCCCCGACGTGGCTCATGACAATGTAGATCGTCGCCGCCTTGATCGACTTTTCGGACTCCTTTTCGAACATGACCAGAAAATACGATAATAGGGTCATAACCTCCCAGCAGACCAGGAAAGTCAGCGCGCTCCGGACCGAGACGACCAGCAGCATCGAGCCGACAAAGGCCAGCGCCAACAACTGGCCAACCATGATCTTACGGCGCGAATATTTACCCGCTAAATAACCGAACGAATAAAGCAGGACCGGCAAAGCAATGGTTACTATTAGAGCGAGGAAAAAAAAAGCCAGCGGATCAAGCAAGAATTCCCAATTGAACATTAGCGCCTTTTTCTATTCTGTCGCCAACGGCAGAAAATGTTGAATTTAGTGACTTATTAACTTTACTCCTGTCGCTCCGGCTTGTCAAATTACCGGCCGCCATTGACCTGGTCGACGTGTTATAATGACGCCATGAAATATTTCCTTGTGCTGGTCCTGATTTGCGAGCTGGCCGGTAGCGCCCTCGCCCTTTTTAGCGTTAAAATCCCGGACTTGGCCGCCGGCGACCGTTCCGCCTATGAAACCCGCCTTAAAGAGAGCGGCAGACTGGCCGGCAGTTCGGAACGCGACGTGCAAAAAGCCCGCTATGCCGACCGCGACTATTTCGTGGTCAAAACGACCGGCCGGGCCGAGCTGGACAACGGCGACAAGCTGACTTCGCTGACCACCGCTTACTACCTGATCAATCCGGACGGTTCGGTCAACGTTTACTCTCATGAAGGAGCAAGCAAGAAGAACGGCCAGCCTTTCACTTATGTAAAAATAACTTTTGACTGGCCGGGCCGGGTTGCCGGCTTACTATTCAAAAACCTGGAGAAAAAACAGACCAAGACTAAAACGATCGAGCTGACCGAAAATACCGTTTACGCCTCCGACCTTCCCCCCTACCTCCAGGCGATCGTGCGAAACAACCGCCCGGCCGGGAAATTTAAGCTGATCATTCCGACCGGCGACACCTATAACATGACTTATCAGGCAGAAGCCCAGGAAAACAACGCCATCCGGGTCGATCTTAAGCCGGACCTGGGGATCTTCTCCGGCCTTATCCCAACGATCACTTTCTGGTTCCAGGCCGAGGCGCCCCATCAATTCATCCGTTACGAAGGGCCGCAAAGCGGGCCTTTCTCGCCAATAGTCGTAGAGAAAAGAATTAAGTAAGCGCTGGCTTTCAGCACTCTTTTGAGCTATTATTCCTAGCGGATATTCTTTAGTTTACTCGGGAGGGGATCAACATGACCGGATTAAACGGCGTCAGCGGACCGATCTTCCAAAACACGAACACCGATAACGTCAGCAAACCAAATCAGGCCAAGGAATACCAGGAATACATCCTGAACATGCAACAAAACTTTAACACCATGCTCAACGATCTGGTCAGCGATTCGAGCAGCGGCAGTAAAAGTTCTTCCGATTCCGACACGCTTTCTTCCTTGATCAAAAGCACGACCTCCGACACCGGGGCCTCCAACTCAACGCTGCTCGATCAACAGCGATTGTCGATCCTGGAACAGAACTCCCAGCTGCTAGGCCAGCAAGTGATTTTCTACAACTCCACGACCGGACAGCAGGAGACCGGGACCGTCAACAAGATATTGGTCAGCAGTACCGCCGTTCCTTCGGTCGTCCTCTCTGACGGCCGGGAACTCCCGGTCGCTTCATTGGTCGGGCTCAAACAAAAGTAAGCGGACCTCGATCCATAACCAAGGAGGTGCGAGCAAAATAAATATTGCCCCCGTCCAAAACAAATCCTGGAGGTTCGCATGAAAAAAATATATCTTTCTTTATTGATCGCCGTTTGCCTTGCCACTCTCGTTTCGGCCGAAATGCTGATCACCGCCAATCCAATCGGCCAGGGGAAATGGGGATTTGCCGGAGCCTACATGCAGGACTCAAATTTACAAGCAGGCGGCCTGACCAGCCTCTCCTTAACCACTTACGGCGGTTACGCGGCTTACGGACTAACCGACAAACTTGATCTCTTATTAAGCCTTGGTTCAGCCACAGTCGGAAATATCCCGGCAACATTCGGCGGTATTCCCATGGCCGGAAGCGCGATGTCGATGACCGCTTACGGTTTAACCGCTAAATACACCCTTATTGACGAGGGGACCCTGCTCCCCGTCTCGGTCGCGTTCGGCGCCGGATACAAATCAGTCACTTCTTCCACCACTAACCCAACCATCGCCGGCGGAGGGACCACCACCGCAAACGGCTCACAAATTTTGGCCGGCTTTGGCTGCAGTAAGATCATCATTCCGTTCGTTCCCTATGCCGGTTTGATGTATCGCAGCAACGCTTCCGGCGGCTCTACGGTTTCAACCCAGCTCGATTTAACGTTAGGCACCGCGATCGCCTGGTCGAGACAGGGCGCGGTCCTGCTTGAGTACACTTCACAGTCGATCACGCCAAACGGCGGCTCGGCTTACACCAGCGGACAAATGGCCGCGTCCGTCACCTATACTCTTTAGCTGATGAAAGGGGGCTCCTTATTGGGAGCCCCCTTTTCCCTCTTGCCCGGTTCTTACCCTAAATGCTAAACTTCAGAAATGAAAAAAATATTTAATTTAATTATCATTCTGACCCTGGCGGTTTTTATGACCGGGCTGCTGTTGCCTGGGACCGCGGAAGCCCGCTACATCATTAAACGAGCGACGGTCAACCTGGAACACGAACCGATCGGCCGCTGTTTTATTTATAGCGACTACTCGTTTATTCTTGAGCTCCCGGAAGGAACGATCAAGAACGAATTAGCCAAAGCTTTGCGCGAACTGATCGCCCGGGGAGTCGCCGCCCTCCGTTACGAGGAAAAGGAGGGAGACGCGCTGGTCATGAAAGAAGGGACCTTCACTCGCGACGAACCTAATTTCGCCAATGCTCTCCTCTATTCCGCCGCGGAACTTGCCAACGCCGCGACCAAAGACGGTTATCTCTCGTTCACTCCGTTAGCCGATCAGATCATACCGGCACTGACGGCAGAACCCAATAAAGCCTATAAACTATCGGCCTTGACCCGCCAGGCCGACCTCGATTACAAAATGATCAAGAACATCGATTCTCTCCCTACTCCGTTCCCAAAAGGGAGCAACTACCAGATCGGCGATCTCAAAACCGTCAAAGGAAAATATCTTGTTTATAAGTTCATCGCCGCTTACGAGGGGGAAACGGCCGAGGGGACCGGTTATTTTCACGACCTGCTGGTAGTTAAGACCAACCAGGCGGGCGAGATCCTCGACGCGTACAACTACACGCTGGAGTGGCAGGACACCCCCAGCCTGGCGCTTTATCGGGCCACCAGTACCGGACAAAAACTGATCAGCGGTTTTGACATCGGCGGGTTGGAACTGGTCAACATCGGCTCACGCGCTCCATTCGAAGGACGCGGCGATCTTTCATTCTAATTAGCCCGGGAGGTGAAAAATATGGATAATAATGTAAAAGAAGAGTTCAAGGTCTCCGGCGAGCAATTGCTGAAAAAGATCAACGAACTGATCAAGGAAGGGAACGTCCGGCAGATCACGATCAAGGACAAAGAAGGGAAAACGATCATCTCCTTCCCTCTGACCTTCGGCGTGATCGGCGCGGCCCTCGCTCCGGTCCTGGCCGCGGTCGGCGCCGTCGCGGCGCTCGTCACCGAATGCACCATTTCGGTCGAACGCAAGAGCTAGAAAAACGCGCTAAAACTAGCTCTCTTTGCCGGTCAGCGGGACGCGGACTTTTCCAGCTTGACTATGATATAATGCCGTCGTCATGAAAAGAAATATTTTGACTATCGTCATGTTGTCCCTCGCCGTCTTTGCCCTGATCGCCGGCTGCCTCTCCCTGCCGGGCGGGACGGAACGCTTGACCGAGAAGAACAACGGCACCGATGTTCATCTAACCGTCGGCGACACGCTGATCGTAACCCTGAACGCCAACCCGACGACCGGCTACAATTGGGAGATCGAAGCGCTCAACCCCTTGCTGCTGTCGCGGGTCGGCGCACCGCAATTTCTAACCTCAAGCCAAATGATCGGCGCGTCAGGTAAAATGGTCTTCACCTTCAAAGCCAGCTCCCCCGGGACCTGCGATCTGAGCCTGGTTTACCGGCGCTCCTGGGAAAGGAACGCCAACCCGGCCGGTCTTTTCAAGATCTCTCTGACGATCAAAGAATGATCAAAAAATCGGCTTAAAATTATCGCTCGAGACAGTGACCGTCAACTGAAACAACAAGATCTCCTCGCAAGAACTGTTCGGCAGCAAAAAATAATCCAGGTTAGCGCGAAAACTTTTCGACTCTTCAATAAATCCAGCGTCTTTCGTTTTCTTAAACAAATCATAATAAACATTAGTCCCGCGAAAGACTAAACTGCAGCGGTCAAATATTCCGCCAACACCAAGAATTGAAGTGCCTTCATTGCCGGACTGATTGTTTAACCGGAGCTCAAAATTTAAAAACGGGGAAAAAGCTTGGATATCCAAAACTCTGACCGGAAAATCGGGCGGACATTTTAAGGCCTGGCGGCAACGCAAGATCCGATCAAGGGTCAAATAATCGGACTCTTCACCGATTTGCAAAGCCAACCCGCACTCGGCCGCGGGAATGACCATTTCCTGGATCGCTTTTATCGCCGGGATCGCTTTTTGTTTCAAGCGGCCAAGCGATAATTTTAAGGCCGGGATCAATTCAAATGAACCATGTAAATTAGCGGTTGAAAAAGGGACCGCCCCCTCAGGATAAACTTGCAAATCAGGCCGCCTGGCCAGATTAACGCAAGCCGACTTCGCCCTCATGTAGGCGGGAATATATTTTGGGGACTGCAGTTTCCCGATCATACCGGTAAAAACAAAGAAAACATCGTCCAGCTTTTCCCCGGTTCACAACTGGTCTCGATCGTCACAAAACCCTTATGCCCTTCGACCGCGGTCTTAACGATCGTCAGGCCCATCCCGGATCCGTTGGTCCCTTTTGTCGACTCGCCAAAATCAAAGACCTTGGGGAGGATCTCGTCCGGGATCCCGCTCCCGTTATCGCGGACATCGAGCCGGACATAGCGACCTTCCGGGATCGAAGCGCGGAAGGTCTTATTCCCTTCCGCTAAAGTAACATAGCGGGCTGAAATTGCGATCTCGCCCCGCTTGCCTTCAGGGATAGCGTCATAACTGTTGATCAGGAGATTAAGCAAGGCCAGTTTCATCTTATTCTCGTCAAACCTAGCCTTGGGATTCTCGGGATTGGCGTTGACCATCACCACCAACTGCTTTTGGCCCAAGTCCTTAATATGGGTAAACGTATATACCGCCCAATCAATGATCTTCATGATCGGTTGCGGCTCGGTGGGGATTTTGACCGGACGGCTGACATCCAACAACTCCTTGACCATCCCCTTCATCCCGCCCGCCCGCTCTTTGACCGATTTGAATCGTTCTTTCGTTTCTACCGGAGTAAGTCGTTCAATATCGGGAGCATCGGCGACCATAATAATTCCCGCCAACAGATTGTTGAGATCATGGACCACGCCGCCGATCCGCTCGAAAGCCTGCTGATAGGTCCTTAAACGGGCCATTTCCTTTTGCGCTTCGGCCCCCAGCATTTCAATTATCCGGGCCCGTTTCCTGGTATGGCCCAGCCCCAGCGCGACAAAGGTCGGCACAAAAAACAAGGTAAAATCTTTGGCTGAATGATGCCAATCCTTTTGTTCTTCGGTCATCAAACCATGGGCGGAAAAAGAGAGGGAAAAAGCAAAAGTCAGGGCCATCAGCCGATTATAAAAGTGGGCGGCGCGGTTGACCGCCAATTTAAAATTGTCAGGCATTTGGGACAATTCGGTCATCGTCCGATTGATCACTTTGATCCGGTGCTCAAGCCCATAGACCCCGGTTTCCATAGCGCCAGCCGCTCCTGGAATAACGGACATCGCCCGTAACGGATACTTGCTCCATTGCGCCAGTTGGATCTCGATCCGGTTACCCAAACCGAGTTTCCGGTCCCAATGGTCGAAAGCGCGCGGCTGCCACCAGGGGGATACATACCCATTTGATTTGCGGACTTCAATCTTCATCGCTCTCTCCCTTCGTTATTGATCGTTACTATATCGGGAGAGAACGACGCTAATTTCAGGGAAAATCGAGGTTAGAAGCGGTAGCCGACTAACGCGGTCAGGCCGGATTGGTCGGCTCCGGCCACGATCTTGCCCAGGCCAAATTCAAAGAAGAGCTGGCCGTCACCCATTTTGGTCTCGCCGCCGTAAAAGAGTTCCCCGCCCAGCGAACGCTCCCCACCGGCCGAGGAAATCAAAGGCAGGTTTACCCCGGCTCCAACATAGGACCGCATCCCAACGGTCTCCGGCGGATTAAGATAATAGTAAGCGTCGCCAAAGGCCGCTAAATGAGTCCCCGAGCCGGAAGCAAACAATCCGCCGACTCGGACGTTAAGTTCGCCGACCGGCAGATCCCATTCCCCCCGAACCGCCGCTAAATTGGCAAAATACCCGCCGGCAAAAGCGATCTCCCCGGCCCAAGGTTTGGTCGGCTTAGGAGGCTTAACAATCTTCACCGGTTTGGGGCTATGTTTCAGGACCGTTGGCAGTTCACCCAGCGGGTCATAAGCGATCGGTTCATAGGTTTCACTCGGCGCAGGCGTTGGAGCTGGTTTCGGCAGTTCCACGACCTGGGCGATCACGATCGGTTCTGGTGTCGGCGTTGAAACCACGACTTCAGGGGTCGCGGTCGCTTCAGCGGTCAGTAAAGCAACGACCGGAGCGTCCGTTTTCGGCAAGGCGTAGAGGACTTCCAACTCGGCATTGATCCGTTCGATCTCTTGCTTGCGTTCAGCCGCGGTATAGGTCTCTTTAACGCCTAAACTGTTTTCCAGGTTGTAGAGGCGCGATTTTAAGACCTTGATCATCTCCCGGCGTCCTTCCGGGGTCAGGTTCTGGACCTGTTTTTTCAGCCGCTCCAGCTGGGCTTGTTGCCTTGGAGTAAGTTCAGCCAAGACCGGAACGGCCAGCAAGCCAACAATTAAAGTCAAAGTAACGATATTTTTCACACAGTGAGCATAATCGTTATCGCTCACCCTGTCAATATAGTATAATTCAGTCATGGACCTCTTTGACGCTAATCTCAAGAGCTACAAGGAAAAGAACGCTCCGCTTCCCCACCGGATGGCTCCCCGCGGCCTCGATGAGATCGTGGGCCAGGACCCAATCCTGGGGAAAGGCAAGCTCCTGCGCCGCCTGATCGAAACCGACAAGGTCTCATCGGTCATCCTTTACGGACCGCCCGGAACGGGAAAAACCGCCATCGCCCGGGTAATTGCCAATTCGACCAAGGGACATTTTGAATGGCTCAACGCCACGGTCGCCAAGGTCGAGGATATTCGGCGGGTCAGCCTGGAATCGAAGGAGCGGATCAAGCATTACGGGACCAAGACGATCCTCTTCCTGGACGAAATCCACCGTTTTAATAAGCTCCAGCAAGACGCCCTCCTCCCCGACGTCGAGGAAGGGAATTTGATCCTGATCGGGGCAACGACGGAAAACCCTTTCTTCTACGTTAATTCCGCCCTGGTCTCCCGTTCGAATATTTTCGAGTTAAAGCCCCTGACCGCCGAGCAACTGAAAGAAGTCCTCAAATTTGCCCTGACCGATACCGAACGCGGCCTGGGGAAATTAAAGATCAACTTGGACCCGGCAGCGCTCGACCACCTGGCCAAACTTTCCGACGGCGACGCCCGGCGCGCCCTGACCGCCCTGGAACTCGGCATTCTCTCCACTCCGCCAGGCAAAGACGGCCGGATCCACTTTACGCTCGCGGTCGCCGAAGAATCGATCCAGAAAAAAGCGGTCGTCTACGATAAAAAAGGGGACCAGCATTACGACACTATTTCCGCTTTCATTAAATCGATGCGCGGCAGCGACCCCGACGCCGCCCTCTACTACATGGCCAAGATGATCTATGCCGGCGAAGACCCCCGTTTCATCGCCAGGCGGATCGTCATCTGCGCGGCGGAAGACGTCGGCAACGCCGATCCCTTAGCGCTTGTCGTCGCCAATTCCGCCATGCAGGTCGCCGAGTTCGTCGGGATGCCGGAAGCCCGCATCCCCCTCGCCCAGGCGGCGGTCTATGTCGCGACCGCCCCCAAGAGCAACGCTTCGTACCTCGGGATCGACGCCGCGTTAAAAGACGTGGAAGAAAACCCGACCCTGGAAGTCCCGCTCCACCTGAAGAACGCGACCTATGAAGGGGAAAAGAAACTGGGTAAAGGCCAGGGCTATAAATACGCCCATAGCTTCGAAGGGGGCGTGGTCAAACAAGCCCATTTGGCCGAAAAGAAAAAATACTACGAACCAAAAGAGATCGGCTTCGAGAAAAAGATCAAAGTCCGGATGGACGAACTGGCCAAGAAATTCGCCGGAGAAGAAAAATGAGACTCCTTGGCGCCCACATGTCGATCGCCGGCGGAGTTGATAAGGCGATCGAACGCGGTCTCTCTATCGGCTGCACCGCGATCCAGATCTTCGTGAAAAACAACAACCAGTGGGCCGGAAAACCGTTCGCGCCCGGCGAAGTCGAACGTTTCAAATCCGCCCATGATCAAAGTGGGATCTTCGTCTTCGCTCATGCCGGATATTTAATAAACCTTGCCGCCCCACCCTCTGAAAACCTCGAGAAATCAAAGCGTTCAATGCTGGAGGAATTGGAACGGTGCGAAGGGCTCAAGCTCCCCTTTATTGTCCTCCACCCCGGCTCCCACCTGGGGAAAGGCGAAGACCAAGGCGTAGGCTTGGTAATTAAACATCTTAATGAATTGATCGAACAAACCAAGGGCTTTAAAGTGAAGATCGCGTTGGAAACAACCGCCGGCCAGGGCTCAAACCTTGGGTATAAGTTTTCCCATCTAGCGGAGATCATCGCCGGAGTAAAAGCACCGGAGCGGCTTGGGGTTTGTTTTGACACCTGCCATTCTTTCGCCGCAGGGTATGAATTAAAGACTAAAGATGGTTATCAGGCGACCTGGGAAGAATTTGAACGAACGATCGGTTGCGACAAGCTCCTGGCCTTTCATTTGAACGATTCCAAAACCGGTCTCGGTACCAAAAAAGACCGCCACGAACAGATCGGCCAGGGAGAACTGGGACTGGAACCGTTTCGCTTATTAATGAACGACAAACGATTTGAAAAACTGCCCATGGTCCTGGAAACGCCCAAAGGACCGGAAATGAAGGAAGACGTCGAGAATCTGAAGGTTTTGCAAAGCCTGATTTAATCGCTATTTGCGCTCCGCAATGATCTAGTCAGAGGTCGGCATTTGCCGGACAGCCCGCCTTACTTCTCCATATTCCTCACCAAGCTGGGCAAAGGAATTTTCCAGGCCCGATTTAGTCGATGGATGAACGAAATAGAGCGGCAGTTTATTGATCAATAGTTTCGGGTCGGTCTTGACTATAAAGTGACGAAAAACTTCTTCCAGCTGCCGCGATCTTTCCGATAAAGCAACAATCAAGTCAATAATGGCTATCGCGAAAACCCCCAGGCTGATCACTTTTCCGGAAAGTCCATGCTGGTTATATTCATGCAGAGCGTCCACGGCCGTCATTGCTGAACTGATCATGGCGACTAATAAACAAACTTTTAGCAATGAACGATTAGACAGCTGACGGTCATATTGCCCGACCGCCAGATTCAGCAGTTCAGAGTTTTTATTAACTTCCCATTCTTCGACGCGAAACGTCCTGCTGACCGCGGTTAGATCAGACAATCCATTGGTCCCAAGGTCCGGCTTTTCTCCCCTGGCCCGATCATAAGCCAGCTTAATATCACGCCGGATACCGCCATAATCATAAAGAGGATTAACCACGCTTAATGGTAAACCGATAACGGCGGCAGCAGAATCATAGGCATCTCGCGCCAAACTAGTTGGTTCTCGATAAGCCTTTGCTCCAAGCTTGAACAGCGCTTGTTTCAAAGGACCGTACGTAGCCGGCGGTTTGACTGTTATGCGGTTGAGATTGACCATCGCTACCCTATTATCGGAAATATCAGCCAAGAATTTCATGCCTACCTAAAACGTCTGGATTCTGCCCATGGTCCTGGAAACGCCCAAAGGACCGGAAATGAAGGAAGACATCGAGAATCTGAAGGTTTTACAGAGTCTTTTCACCGTTTAAGGCAAAAAACATCGGCTCTTCTTGCCTCAACCAGTTCAAATAATTATTACGGTTCTCAATAAATTGACGCCATAATACCTCACGGTATCCCGTCCACTTTTCATGGGGGAGCAGCCAGTTGATCGCCGCTAACACCCTTTCATCTTCTTGCATCGCCTGGTGCAACGACAAAACTTTTTCCTTGTTCTTGTTTTCCGCCAAATAAGCCGGAAAGAATTTTTTTATCAGGGCCGGCTTCGCTTGGGTCTTGTTGTTTACGACAAATACCAGGCTGACCGCCGCCACGGCCCGGGGATCAGGAACTTGGTAGGCGTCAAAATCAAAGATCTTGTCATAGTCCTTCAAGCGATCGTCAATTTTTTCCCGCCGTTTTTCCGCCGATTCCCAATGACCGGACCAAAGCTCGCAAAAGACTTTTCTGATCATTAAATACGCGAACCCTGATTTCAAATCACTACCCGCCGCCAACAAACAGACCGTCGCCGCCAGATCACCGACTAAAGGGCGGAACCAATCGTAATAAACAACTTTGCCGTTAAAGCCCCGATATTTTCTGGTAATTGAATTGATAAAGCCATCCAATGTAGTGATCAAAAAAGGAGTGACCAGCCATTCGATCTTTGCCCCGCCATAATATACATGGAGCATATCTTTAAAAGTAGCCAGGAACATATAAGCGCCGGAGGTCACTAAAAGCGAGTCGGCTAATTTATCCCACTTGATATGGTCGGCATTTTTCCACCAGGCAGTGACATCCCGTCCGTGTTTCGCGACCAGATCGGCCGCGACGTTCCTGGCGGCATTTAAAGACAAATAAGCAAAAGCATGATAAAAATCAGTCGGCACGCCGAGTACAATATTCAGGTGCGGCAAATTGACCTGCCCCAGCATCGCCCAAAAACTTAAACCAAGCTTGATGGACAAGCCGCCCCAGGTCAGCGTTTGCTGCTCCTCAACCGGAACTCGCGGCGCTGGTTCGACGCCGTTTGTCCGCGAGGCTGAGAACACTTCACCGATCGCCGAATAAATCGCCCCTTTATAAGGAATGATCTTCCCCCAATCGATCGCGTTTGGCCCGGAAGAGAGCAAACCAAGCTCTTCAATCAGGATCTTGGCGGAAGTAACGCTTGGCGGCTGAAAATGCTCAACCGGGACAAATCTGGCGCGTTGACGGCGAACCGGTATCTTTAAAAAACCGGGTTCTTTCGGAGGGATTGAAGCAACCTTAACCATGATTAAAGTATAACCAAACAACGTTACCCGCTAATAACATCCCGGTTAAATCATTGTTACAAGCAACAGCTCTTCCTTGATTGACATAGCTTTCACCGATTGTTTACCACCCCGGACTAAGCTATAATTCAGCACAATGAGCCCAATAAATAATGATTTGTCCCCCCGAAAAAAAGGCTACGAAGAGCTCGGTTTTGCCAAAGTCGACCACCATCGGATCGACCGGAAAGGCTTCCCCGAAGTGATCTACTGCCCGGGAAAAACACCGGATCAGATCGCTCAAATAGCGGCCAAGATCGCCAACCAAGGCCATGACGTTCTGGCAACCAGAGCAGACAAAAAAGCGTTCACCGCTGTCAAGAAGATTTTAAAAAAAGCTGTCTATCATGAAACAGCTAGAATTATTACCGTTAATTGTAAGTTGGCAGTTACTCGGAAGTTAAAAATAGCCATCGTCACCGCCGGGACCGCCGACCTCCCAGTCGCGGAAGAAGCGGCCGTTACCGCTGAATTTCTAGGCCTTAAGGTCGTCCGGCTCTACGATGTCGGGGTCGCCGGGATCCACCGTTTAATGAAGAACTTGCCAAAGATCAACAACTGCCGGGTAGTGATCGTCGTCGCCGGGATGGAAGGGGCGCTCGCTTCGGTCGTCGGCGGGCTGATCGACAAGCCGATCATAGCCGTCCCCACTTCGATCGGCTATGGCGCCAGCTTCAAAGGGCTCTCCGCCCTGCTAACCATGCTCAACAGCTGCTCCCCCGGGGTCAGCGTCGTCAACATCGATAATGGTTTCGGCGCCGCGGTCTGCGCTCATTACATCGCGGAGCCGGCCTGATGCGTCTCGCCTATTTTGATTGTTCCTCCGGCCTCGCCGGCAATATGGTCCTGGGAGCGTTGCTTGACGCCGGACTGGACAAAAACCAGCTAATTAACCAACTTGGGAACCTGCGCTTCGCGGCTTCCAAGTTGCAGATCAAAAAAACCAAAAAACATGCCATCAAAGGAACTTATTTCGAAGTCATGAGCGTTGAACAACCCCACCGCGGTCTTACCGACATCCTAAGGCTCATCAACAAAAGTAAATTATCGAAAACGGTCAAAACTCTTAGCGCCAAGATCTTCCGCCGTTTAGCCGAGGCGGAGGCGAAGGTCCATGGCCTGCCGATCAATAAAGTCCACTTCCACGAGGTCGGCGCGGTCGACGCGATCATCGACATCGTCGGCACGGCGATCGCCATCGAAAAGCTGGGGATCGAAGCGATCTACGCTTCGCCGATCCCGCATGGCCAAGGCTTCATTAAGCACGCGCACGGGATCTTGCCGAACCCGGCCCCCGCGACCGCGGAACTGCTTAAAGGGATCCCTACTTACGGCATAGACGTTAAAGGCGAGATAGTGACCCCGACCGGCGCGGCGATTATCAGCACTTTGGCTAGTAGCTTCGGCCCGTCTCCCAAAATGGCAGTCGAGCAAATTGGCAACGGCGCCGGGGGGAAACCCTTCCCCACGCTGGGAATGCTTCGGGTTTTTATCGGGGAAGCAAAACTGCCGACCGAAAACGAGACGATCCTCCAGTTGGAAACAAATATCGATGACATGGAAGTTGAAACTTTAAACAAAGCGATCGCCGCGCTAATGAAAGCGGGCGCGCTCGATGCTTTTATCGAACCGATCCTGATGAAAAAAGAGCGGGCCGCTAACAAACTGACCGTTCTTTGCCGACTGGAAGATAAAGACCAGCTGTTAGAAATGGTTTATAAATTGACCACCACCCTTGGGGTCAGGGTTTTTCTGGCCAGCCGGGAAGTTCTGCGACGGAAATTTGTTAAGGTTAAAACGAAGCATGGAAAAGTAAAATTAAAATTAGGCTTATTAGCCGGCCAGGTCCTGACCGCCGCGCCGGAATACGAGGATTTAAAGAAATTGGCCAAGAAACACCGGGTGCCGATCTCAATGATTAATTCGTCTGTATTTGGCGCAAGATAGCTTGTCCGTCTGGCATCAACAAGGCCGCTAGCAAATAGTCGTAGAGCTGGCTTCGAACTTGCTCGGTTAGCCATTCTTTATGAAGCAGATCAAAGACCTTCATTGTTTCCTTGTCAGAACGAAATTCCGCTACGATCCGCCGCTCGATTATCGGCCGAACTAGAATTGTCGGATAATAATCGAGATCAAGATCGGCAAGATTTTCGATCTTTCTTGCCGCTAATAAGTCGGCTGACGGCAAATTATCGTTGATCTCATAATCGGTCAGTTTGTTCCCTAAAACTAAGTTTGCCCCTTGGGCCAAAAGCCGGTCGTAAGCTATTCCGCCGGCAATTTCTTCCGCTTCGCTTGAATCCTTAGACAATCGTCCTGATTTGATCTCGCTCAAAAGATACGTCCGCAAAAAAGCGGCATCGGTCAAATAAGCTTGGCGTTCGTTTGGGGTCGATCGCCAATACTGCTCCGAAGTCGAATCGCGCCATTTAATATGGGCCGCCTCATGGACCAAAATTTGCGCGATCTCCCAGGCTGAACGGATCTTCTGGTTTTGATCAGTGATATCAATCCTGATAACTCTGGCCGGCCAAAGGGCATCTCCTCCACGGCTATCAGCCGCTCCTTCGTGGTTATTAATATCGGTTTTAAATATAATTTCGTTGGGGTTTTCATTAACCAAGTCCCAATAACCTGTTCGCATCAGTATTTCTTTAACTTCCTTTGGCAATCCGGCCGGACTAACCGTAACCCGCTGGATTCTCGCTAGTTCCGCCATGTCAGCTACTTCCCCTTCAACCCGCAAAGGAACACCCAAGCGCTCACTAAAACCTTTCAGACTAAGCTCAATCATTCTGGGGGGAATCTTGTATTTTTCGGCCAATTCGTATAGTTGGGCGTAAGCCAAAGCGTAATCATCCCTTTTCTGGGAACTTAAGGGGGCTAATAAATATTCCGTTTGGAGATGTTGGATCAAATCCAGATATAAATCACGCAAATATTGATTTTCACCAGCCAGGGGTTGAAAAGAATCGGTAATTACTCCTTCGATCGCTTCACGGATCTCTATCGGAAGGGTTGGCATCGCCTTATTCAACTCTTTACTAAATGGTTTTGGCAATTCTTGGCGAGCCTCGCTAAACAACTGAAGCGAAATCAACCAGCGAAAAAGTTCAACCTTATCTTTTGAGCCAGGAGGTTCATTGTTAAATATATTTGTATATTCTTCAACTAACCGTCCAAACTCCGCCACTGGTGTTTTTCTAATTTTTTCATCAAAGAAAGAAGCCAGATGATCTGGCATTGCCTCGCGAACGATCTCCGCGTTAAGCGCCGGCGTTAAACCGGGCAACAATCGATACATGGTTAAAAAACCATCGCGAGAAAACAAACTCTCCGCCGTTTGCCAGCCATTATAGGAAGCAACGGCGGCCGTCCAGCGCTGGCCGTAGCTTAAACTCATTCCTCGCAGTAAAGCGCGGCGTTCACTCTCCCCTCCAATCGCGAACCGGTAGAGGAGTATTTTCTCGTTTTCTGGCAACCGCTGTTTATCAAAGGCTTGTAAAAAAAAGGTCAGCTCGGTCTGGATGTTGCAACGGTTAAGCTGTAAAGCAAAGTCGCGCCAGCGACTGGGATTCGTCTCGTAAAATCTTTTTGCCAGGCTATCGATTTGCTCGCCCGCTTCTTCAAACCGATCAAGAAGCGTCAGCTCTGCTTCGTTTAATTGGCCGCGATCGCTGATCTTCATTTTTTTGATCGTTTCGGGGTTCTTTGCTAATTCAGCGGTAGCCAAAGCGTATTCCTGAAACGCGGCTCGCCATTCATTGTCTAGCGCAATAACTTGAGCGGGAGGCGCAACAAGAGGAGAAAAGGGATCTTCCGGTCCTCTTCCTAAGGGAACCCAGCCGCGCACCGCGGTCGGCCTAAAAAGGTTATTCCAGCCGGATTGAGAACTATTTAATGGGTCCACGAGTTCCCCTTACTGCTGTTTTTCCTTAAATAACGCGACCTGTTCTTCCAGGCAACTGACCGCCGCCCGGACAAACCCGGCAAAGATCGGGTGCGGCCGGTTGGGGCGCGATTTGAATTCCGGATGGTACTGGGTCGCCAGGAAGAAGGGATGGGTCGGCAGTTCGATCACTTCCACCAGGTCGGCATCGGGATTGATCCCGGAATAGACCAACCCCGCGTCTTCCAGCGGTTGGCGATAGTCGTTGTTGAATTCATAGCGATGGCGGTGCCGCTCTTCCACTTCATCCTTGCCGTACATTTTCTGGAGCATCGTCCCCTTCTTGATCCGGCAGGTGTAAGCCCCCAGACGCATCGTCCCCCCCTTATCGATCAGTCCCCGCTGTTCAGGGATAAAATCGATCACCGGGAACTTGGTCTCGGGATCGAACTCCGAGGAATTGGCCCCTTTTAGCTTGCAAATATTACGGGCGAATTCGATCACCGCGCATTGCATCCCAAGGCAAAGCCCCAGGAATGGGATCCGGTTCTCTCTGGCGTAACGGATCGCTTTGATCTTTCCTTCCACCCCTCTGGCGCCAAACCCGCCGGGGATCAGGATCCCCTGGACGTCGCGCAGGACCGAATCGATATCTTCTTCCTCTTCCAATTTCTCGGCGTTCAGCCATTTGATCTCGATCTTGGCCTGGTTGGCGATCCCACCGTGCTTAAGCGATTCCACGATGCTCAAATAAGAATCTTCCAGTTCGGTATATTTCCCGACGATCGCGATCCGCACGGTGTGGCGAAGCGAGTGCCATTCCTTGACGATCTTTTCCCATTCGGTCAGGTCAACTTTTTTCGATTCCAGATCGAGGTACTTCACCACGATCTCGCCAAGATTTTCTTTTTCGATCGCCAGCGGCACGTCATAGATCGACGGCATATCGGGCAGGCCGATGACCGCTTCTTTATTGACGTCGCAGAACAGGGAGATCTTCTCTTTCATCTCCTGGCTGATCGGCTCCCGGGAGCGGCAGACAATGATATCCGGTTGGATGCCGATCTCGCGCAACTTCTGAACGCTGTGCTGGGTCGGTTTAGTTTTGAATTCGTGGGTGGTATCGAGGAACGGGATCAAGGTGACATGCAGGTTGACGCAGTTGTCGCGGCCGACTTCCTTGCGGAACTGGCGGATCGCTTCGAGGAACGGCAGGCCTTCGATATCGCCGACCGTGCCGCCGATCTCAACGATCACCACGTCGAAGTGCTGGCTCTTGGTAACTTGCCTGATCCGGTCCTTGATCTCGTTGGTGATGTGAGGAACAACCTGGACGGTCCCGCCAAGGTAATCGCCGCGGCGCTCCCTGGTGATCACGTTCCAGTAGACCATGCCGGCGGTAACATTGTTGGGCTTTCCAAGATTGACGTCGATAAAACGTTCGTAGTGGCCGAGGTCCAGGTCGGTTTCGGCGCCGTCCTCGGTCACGAAGACCTCGCCGTGCTGGTAAGGGTTCATCGTCCCGGGATCGACGTTAATATAAGGATCAAGTTTTTGGATGGTGGCGGAGATACCGCGACTTTTCAGGATCCGGCCAAGAGACGCGGCCACGATCCCCTTTCCTAATGATGAAACGACCCCGCCGGTAATGAATATATATTTAGTGTTCATCCGCCTACCCCTTCTTCTTCTATTTTTTCGGGAAATTTCACGATCTTTACCCTGGTGATCCTCCGCCGCTGGACCCGCTCGACGCTGATCAGCAGATTCTCGTAATGAACCACGTCACCGACCGAGGGGGCTTTCCCCAGCTGGCTGAAAACAAAACCGCCAACCGTGTCGTAGTCCCCTTTGGGGATATCGACTCCCAAACGATCGTTAAGATCGACGATCGACAGTTTGCCGTCGATGATCGCCGCCCCGTCCTCGACGTGTTCGTACCCTTTTTCTTCCCGCTCGAACTCATCGTGGATCTCACCGACGATCTCTTCGACCAGGTCTTCCATGGTCACGATCCCGGAGGTCATTCCGTACTCATCGGCAATGATCGCCAGGTGGGTCCGGGCCGCCTGCATCTCATGCAGCAGTTCGGACACCTTCTTTGATTCCGGAATAATAAACGGCGCATGAAGCATTTCCCGGATCGTCGCCCGGGTCTTTTTCAAAAGGTCCTTGGCGTAAACTACCCCGATCACGTTGTCCAAACTCCCTTCGTAGACCGGGATCCGGGAATGGCCGCTGTCGAGGATCAATTTGGTCACCTCTTTGACCGTCTGGTTGACCTCGCAGGCGATCATGTCGGGCCGCGGGGTCATAACTTCTCTGGCGATCGTGTCGCCAAAAGCAAAGATCGAACTGATCATCGCCCGCTCTTCTTCTTCGATCAGGCCTTCCCGCTCCCCTTCCGCCAGTACCATTTCGATCTCTTCTTCGGTCAAAAAGCCGCCTTTACCGATCTTGCCGCCGCCAAAAAGATAGACCAGCGGCCGGCAGAAGATGTTGACCAGGAAAGCAATCGGCTGAAAAATATATTTTAGAAAATAAATTATCGGCGCGGCCAGCAAAGCGATCCGTTCCGCGTTATGGATCGCCACCGTTTTAGGCGTTATTTCGCCGAAGACCAAGAGAAAAAACGTCATTAAACCGGTCGCGATCCCAACCGCAAAGCTAATGTTCCCAGCCCCGCTTTTTTCAGCCAAACTGATTGCCAGCGAAGTCGCGACAGCCGCCGCCGCCGTATTGACAAAATTGTTCCCGATCAAAATGGTAGAAAGAAAATCGCTCGGCTTCTCCTTCAACAGATTTAGCGCGATCGCCCCGCGCGCTTTTCTTTCCAACAAACCTTTAATTTTCAGCCGGGACAAGCTGGTAATGGCCGTTTCCGAAGCGGAAAAGAAGGCCGACATCATTAGCAGCAAGACCAGCACTAGAATTTCCAGCATTTTTCTCCCCCTACAAATTTAGGATCTTCGGCAAAAATATTATCAGCCCAACGATCGCCGCCCCGCCGGACATCACCAGGACCGCCGCGGCCGACGAATTCTTGGCTAACGCCGCCAGCGGATGCGGTTCGGGCTTGAGCATGTTCACCACTTCTTCGAGCGCCGTGTTAATTAGCTCAAAAGCAAAGACCAACGCGATCATGGCAATAATGAACAGCCACTCGGTCACGCTGACCCGGAGCGAAACCGCCGCCGTCAGCACGGCGAACGCCAGCACCGAGTGGATCCACATGTTGCGCTGCGATTGCAGAGCATAGCGGACCCCGTCCTGGGCATATTTAAAACTGCGAATAAACCGCTTCGGCATCTCTCATCTTCTTTCCGTGGTCATAACCTATGACGTGCAGCACGCCATGGATGACCAAACGTTTAAACTCCTCTTCGTAAGCGACGCCGTACCGTTTGGCGTTCTTCCTGGTCGTCTCTTCGGAGATTATAACATCTCCCAGAAAACCGGTCTCATTCAACGTGAAAGACAGGACATCGGTCGGCTTGTCCTTTTTCCTGAACCGCTTATTTAAAGCATGGATCGTTTGGTCGTCGACCACGGAAACGTCGATCGTCCCGCTCCGTCCTTCCCGTTTAAGGATCTTTTTGACCAGGGCGGCGAACTTCATTGATCCTTGATCTCCGCCCCCAGCCCGGTCAATTTCAGGGCAATCTTATCATAACCGCGCCGGATATGGTGGTCGCGGTCTTCAATGATCGTTTCCCCCTCGGCCGCTAAACCGGCAATGACCAAGGCGGCCCCAGCCCGCAGGTCGGAAACCCTGACTGGCGCGCCGGACAATTTCGGCACGCCGCTGATGATGGCGCTTTGCCCTTCCAGCCGAACATTCGCCCCCATCCTTTTTAATTCATTAATATGCATAAAGCGGTTCTCAAAGACCGTTTCCGTAATGACCGAAGTCCCTTTAGCCAGGGTCAGGAGGGACGCGAACTGCGGCTGCATGTCGGTCGGAAAGCCAGGATAAGGCAGAGTTTTGATGTCGACAGCCTTGATCCCGTTGGGGGCCTGGACCAGGATCCCGTCGGGAGTAATATCGAGTTGCGCGCCCGCCTCTCTTAATTTAACGATCGTCGCTTCCATGTGCTCGGGAATGCTCCCTTTGACCAGAACCTTGCCGCCGGTGATCGCGCCGGCGACGAGCAGGGTCCCCGCTTCGATCCGGTCGGGAATGATCGAATAATCGACCGGCATCAAAGTGTTGACGCCGCTGACTTTAATGACCTCTTTCCCCGCCCCTTCGATCTTGGCTCCCGCCCGGTTCAGGAAATTGGCCAAATCCTCGATCTCCGGTTCGCGGGCGGCGTTCTCAATGATCGAATCTCCTTCGGCCAGCGCCGCCGCCATCATCACCGTTTCGGTCGCTCCAACCGACGGGAAATCAAGATAAACCTTGCCGCCGCGCAATTTTTTGGTCTTGGCAATGACAAAGCCGTGTTCCAGCTGGACTTCCGCGCCAAGCGCGGTCAGCCCTTTAATGTGAATATCGACCGGCCGCGAACCGATGGCGCAGCCGCCGGGAAGCGGGATCTTGGCCAGGCCTTTGACCGCCAGGATCGGACCGATCACAAAGAACGAAGCCCGCATCTTGGTCACCAGCTCATAAGGAGCAACATGGCGGACCTGGAAATTCCAGACGTTCACGGTATTCGGATTGGATTGGGAATATTCGGCCCGCAGGCCCAGCGCCCGCAAAACGCGAACGATAGTGGTAACGTCGGAAAGATTAGGGATATTGCGGATCACCGATCGGCCGGGAAGCATGATCGTCGCCGCCAGGATCGGCAAAGCGGCGTTCTTGGAACCGGAAACGGTTACTTCCCCTTCCAGCGGACGTCCGCCGCGAATAATCAGCTTATGCATTGAATTCCTCCGGTCCATTATCGGCCATGCCGAAGTAATGCAGGATCGAATAAATGATCCGTGACGAGGCGCGGCCATCGCCGTATGGATTAGTCGCTTGCGACATTTTCGCGTATTCCGCCTCATCTCCCAGCAATTTACTCGCTTCCGTGACGATCAGGTCGGTATCGGAGCCGACCAGTTTGACCGTCCCGGCCTCGATCGCTTCCGGCCGTTCGGTCTTGTCGCGCAGGACCAGGACCGGCTTGCCAAGCGATGGGGCTTCTTCCTGGATCCCGCCGGAATCGGTCAGGACCAGGTAACTCGCCTTGAGCAGATGGATGAACGGCTCGTAATCAAGAGGCTCGGTCAATAACACGTTCGGCACGTTCCCCAGGACCTCGTTGACCACGGTGGAAACGGTCGGGTTTTTGTGGACCGGCAGGACGATCTCCACTTGTTCATGAAAACGTTCGGCAATGGTTTTGATCGCCAAACAGATCCCGCGCAGTGGCGCCCCCCAGTTTTCCCGGCGGTGGGTAGTGACCAGAACGATCTTTTTCCCCGGCGTCAACCGGATACCGGTCGAGCTAAGATCAAATTTCCGCTTGGCAACTTCCAGCAAAGCATCGATCACCGTGTTCCCGGTCAAAGAGATCTCTTCCCGGGGAACCAGTTCCCGAAGTAGGTTGTCCATCGCGCTTTTAGTCGGCGGGAAGTGGAGATCGGCCAGGGAGGTCAGGAGCTTCCGGTTGATCTCTTCCGGATAAGGCTGCCACTTATCAAAAGTCCGCAAGCCGGCTTCAATATGCCCCAATGGCACTTTGTAATAATAAGCCGATAAACCGGCGGCAAACGCGGTTGAGGTATCCCCTTGGACCAGGATAAGGTCCGGCCGCTCGTTGAGGATGATCTCCTCGATCCCCTTCAGGGTTTTGGTCACGATACTGGTGAGGGTTTGGTTGGCTTCCATAATGCCAAGATCGTAATCGGGATCGATCTCAAACAGGCGCAAGACCTGGTCGAGCATCTGGCGGTGCTGGCCGGTCACGACGACCAGGATTTCCAGGAACTCCTGGTATTTGCCGCACTCCTTTATTACCGGCGCCATCTTAATGGCTTCCGGCCTGGTCCCGAAGACGAACATTACTTTTTTTCGGTTTGGCATGTTATCTCTGTAACGACATGATCAGAGCGGTAGCGCTCAATAAAAAGCAAACGATGTAAATCGACATGACCGCTTCGCGCTGGGTCAGTCCGGCCCGGATCAGGATGTGATGGATATGTTTATTGTCCGCGGCAAAAGGGCTCTTCTTTTCTTTTAGCCGGCGGAGAATAGCAAAGGTCGTGTCAAAGATCGGGACCCCGAGGATCAGGAGCGGCACGATCAGCGCGACGACCAGGGTGGTCTTGAAAACCCCGATGATCGAAGCGGCCGCGACGATAAAACCAAGAAAATAACTCCCCGAATCTCCGAGAAAGATCGAAGCGGGGAAAAAGTTGTATTTCAAAAAGCCGATAGCCGCGCCGGCGATAGCCACGATAAAAAGGGCCGCTTCCAGCTGGTGAGTCCGCAAGGCGACGAAGAACAGCGTCCCGGCCGAAATAGCGATCACCCCGGTCGCCAAGCCGTCCAAGCCGTCGATCAGGTTGATCGCGTTGGTCATGCCGACCAACCAGAGAATGGTCAGCGGGATCGCGATAAGACCGAGCGGGATGATCCCGTTAAAAGGATTGGAAAAGAAGGAGATCTCGACCCCGAAATAGATCGCGACCACCGCCCCGATCGTCTGCCAGATCAGCTTGGTCATTGGGCGGGAACCCACCAGGTCGTCTTTTAAGCCGGAGAGAAAAACGATCGTTCCGCCGGCCAAAAGACCGATGATCGGCCGGGGATTAAGATGCACGCCGGTAAAATAAGCCGTGATCAAACCAAAGAGTATCGCGACCAGGAAACCGGCATAGATCGCGACCCCACCGATACGCGGAATATCTTCAGTATGGATCTTGCGGGCATTGGGGTGGTCGACTGCTCCTATTTTTAAGGCGATCTTTCGGACTATGGGGGTACAAATTATGGTTATTATTAGAGCTATCAGGAAGCTCGGTAGAAATATATGCATTCTGGAAGTACATTATATCTTAAGCGGAACAATGACACAAGGTGAACGCAATATGTTACAATTCACCCATCATGCCCCAAGCCCTGTTTGAACAATTGACTTCGATCGAAACGCAAGCGGCGGAGATCGTCGCGGCGGCCGAAAAAGCCAAAATCCTCGCTATTATCCACGCGCAAAAGCAGGCCGAACAACTCCTCCTCTTAACCGAAGCCTCGGCCAAAAAAGAAGCGGCCGCCCTGATCGAAAACGCGAAAGAAGCCGGCCGGACGGAAAAAACGGCGATCGAAGCCGAGAACCGCCGCCAGATCGAGCAATTAAACAAGCTCACCAGCGCTAAAATTGAGGCGGCCAGGAACCTATGTCGCTGATCGCGATGCAAAAAGTGGCGGTCATAGGACACCTGGACAGCCGCGAACCGCTCCTTAATTTTCTCCAGGAAGCCGGCGTCATGCAGATCTCCCCGCTCCCCTTGGGCCGGCCAACTTCACCCGCCGCGGAAAACTTCGAACTTTACTTAATGGAACTTAAAGCGGCAATCGCCGCCCTGGATACGGCGGCCGGTGTTAAAAAAAGTTTTATTGAAAGCTTCGCCCCCTACAAAGAAACGATCAGCGAAGAATTTCTCCGCCAAACCGCCAAAGAATTTAATTGGCGGGAAGTGATCGCCAGCCTCAATCGGATCGGCAACGAACTGGCCAACCTAAAAAATCTGGAAGGGAAACTGCTGGCCGACCGCCGGCTCCTCCTGCCCTTCGCGAAAATTGGGGTTCCGCTCGATTCACTGCGCGGCCGCGCTCAAATAGTCATAATAGCCGGCAGCTGCCGCGGCAAAGTTTTGGCCAACTTGATTCAAGCGTCTAAAGAGAAACTGACCGCCGGACACCTGGAAGTTGTCGGCGGCGACAAAACCAAAACCTATTTTTTCCTGATCGCGACCGACTCGGAAATCGCGGCGGCTAACGCTTTATTCGAAGAATTTAACCTGGAAAAGATCGTTCTCCCCAGTTCCAAATTAACACCGGCAGCCGAGATCAACCAGCTCGACGGGTTGCTTAAGAAAACCGCCGCCGAAAGAAAAGCCTTCAACCATGAACTGGCGGGCCTGATAAAACATAAGAAACGGCTGACTTACGCCTACGATTACTACCTCCAAAAGAACGACGAGCGGCTGGCCAGAGAACGGCTGGCCCACACCGAACGGTCGTTCATCCTAACCGGCTGGCTGCCGAAAAAACAATTGTCGAAGCTCAAGGCCGATCTTGAGCAACGCGACAAACTGATCGCCGTTCAACCGATCGAGCCGGAACCGGGAGAACAAGCCCCCTCACTGATCGAAAATCCCGGGATCTTCACCCCGTTCGAACTGATCACCAAAATCTTCGGCTCCCCCTCCCCCGGCGATATGGACCCGACCGGACCGCTCTCCTTTTTCTTTATCCTGTTCTTCGCCCTTTGCCTATCCGACGTCGGCTATGGCCTGATCCTGGCCGGGATCGCCGTCTACTACCAAAGGACCCTGACCTTGAGCGAAGGCGGGAAAAATCTGCTTAACCTTCTCCTCTGGGGCGGGATCGCGACCGTTTTTGCCGGGATCATCACCGGCAGTTATTTTGCCGTCAGCCTCGACTCCCTGCCGCCGGCAATCGGCGGCCCGTTAAAGAGCGCCCAGCTGATCGACCCGGTCAAGAATCCGCTGAACATGCTGATCATCTCTTTGCTCCTCGGCCTGGTCCAGATCATTACTGGCCTGGCGCTCGGCTTCTACTGGAAGGTCCGGAACCGCGAGTATTTGAATGGGCTGTTCGATTACGGCCTCTGGATCTTTTTCCTGCTCTCCTTGGTACTGTACGGCGTGACCGCCGCCCTTGGCATGGAAACAAATTCATTGTTCAGCCGCCTGGCAATGGCCGGAGCGGCCTTACTGGTCCTGACCCAGGGGCGCAACGAACGCGGCCTCCTGAAAAAAGCGGTCAGCGGGATTCTAAGTTTATATCGAACGACCAGTTTTCTCGGCGACACCCTTTCCTATTCCCGCCTGCTCGCCCTGATGATGACGACCTCGATCATCGGCATGGTCATCAATATCATCGCCGACCTGACCCGGGGAAGCGTGCCGATCATCGGATACATTATAATGGCCGCGGTCTTGATCGTTGGGCATCTCTTCAACCTGGTCATCTCCGTTCTGGGGGCTTTTGTCCATTCCGCCAGACTGCAGCTGGTCGAGTTTTTCGGTAAGTTCTACGAGGGAGGCGGCAAAGCGTTCAAGCCCTTTCGTCGCGAAACCGCGTATACTATAATAAGTCCCAAATAAACAAGGAGGAAGAATCATGACTATTGGTTTGGCCCTGGCATTGTTCGGCGCGACGTTCGCGGCAGTTTTCGGAGCGATGGGTTCCGCCTGGGGGATCTCGATCGCCGCGGAAGCCGCGGGCGGGGTCTTGAGCGAAGATCCGGAAAAATTCGGCAAGGTCCTGGTCCTGCTCGCCCTCCCCGGCACCCAGGGTTTTTACGGCTTTTTGGGCGCCTTCTATATAATGTTAAAGGTTTATATCGTGGGAGGCGGCGCCGCCATTCCGCTTTCGGCCGGTTTACAGCTCCTGGCCGCCGGGATCCCGGTGGGCCTGGCCGGTTTTGTTTCCGCTTATTATCAGGGCCGGGCCTCGGCCGCCAGTATTTTCTTCATCGCCAAACGTCCTGATGAGCTCGGCAAAGCGATCATCCTCCCGGCGATGGTCGAAACTTACGCGGTCCTGGGGCTCCTGGCCACTATTCTGATGGTCTCCTGGATCAAGATCTAAATGGGATTGAAAGAGATCGAAGAAAAGATCATCGCTGAAGCCAGGGCCAAAGCCCTGGCGATCAGAGAGGATGGAACAAAGGAAAGCGAGAAGATCGGCGCCGGCGCGGCCGCCCAAGCCGAATCGCTCCGCCAAGCTATCCTGGCGAAAGCCCGTCTCAATGGTGAAGAAGAGCGCAAAGCGATCGTCGTGCCGGCCAGGCTCCTGGCCAAGCAAAGATTGCTGGAAGAAAAACACCGGCTGATCGGCCAGGTTTTCGAGGGTTTAAGCGACTTCCGAGAAGCCAAAGAGGGCGAGGTTATTAAATTTCTCTATGGTTAAATTCGCTTATGCCATCGGCCGGATCCGCTCGCTCGAGACGCAACTGCTCGATGCCAGCCACCTTCTCCGCCTGACCGACGCGCAAGATATCGACAGCGCCTTCCTGATCTTGCGGGAAAATTCTTTCCACGCCGCCGAGATCGATAAACTGGAGCACTCTTTTGATTTCGAGGCCCTGCTGCGCCAGGAACTGGCTTCGACCAAAGCCCTGCTCGACTCGCTCGCTCCGGGAGAAGAAAGCCTGGCCGCGCTTTGGCTGAGATATTCAGATCTATCGCTCGGCGATTATCTCGTCCGCCTGGAAAAGACGGCCCGCCGGGTCAAAAGCCCGCTTTTCCGACGGTATGTCGCGGCTTACGCGGCCCTTAACCGGATAAAGCTCTCCCTGCTGGAACAGGACGATCCCGATCAGCTCATTGAACGCTACCGGTTCACCGATTTGGCCAAACCGGTCGCCGCCGGATTGGAAGAGTACCGGCGCGGCGGCAGCCTCTTCGCGCTGGAGAGAGAAACCGACAATCACCTCCTCTCGATCATGAAGGAAGCGAAATATCTGACCTTTGGGATCGAGCCATTGCTCGGTTATTTTTTTGCCAGAGAGCAGGAACAAAAAATGATCCGCTTGGTCATGACGGCCAAACTGCTCCAGGTCGCGCCGCAATTGATCAAGGAAAGGCTGCGCCAAACATATGTCTAAGATCGCTTTTATCGGACCGAAAGAAATGCTTGAACCGCTCGCTTCCAGCGGGCTCGATTTTTATCCCTGCAGTTCGCTCGACCATTCCTGCCAAGACCTGGAAAAGCTGACCGCCGGCGGCGAGCACGATATAATTTTCGTGACCGAACGGCTGGCCCGGGAAATGACCGCGCTGATCGAAACGGCGGAAAAGAAAGGGATCAACGTCGTCTTGCTCCCCGACCACCGGGGAAGCCTGGGCTTGTTCAAAGAATTAGCGGAAGGATTAATATCATGATAATAAAAGTTGCCGGGCCCTTAGTCGTCGCCGAAATGGAGAACGTCAAAAAAGCCGACCTGGTCCTGGTCGGTCCCCAGCGGCTCATCGGCGAAGTGATTGAACTGCGGGGGAAAAAAGCGTCCATCCAGGTCTATGAAGAGACCGCCGGCCTTAAGGTCGGCGACCCGGTCGAATCGACCGGCGCCCCGCTTTCGGTCGAACTCGGCCCCGGCATGATCGGGGCGATCTTCGACGGGATCCAACGCCCGCTCGATAAGATCAAAGAACAAGCCGGCGCGTTTATTCCCCGGGGGATCAACGTTTTGCCGCTGGCCCGCGACCGCCGCTGGGAATTTCGCCCGCTCGTCGCCCAAGGGGCCCAGGTCAATGAAGGCGATATTCTGGGGACGGTCCAGGAAACCCCGCTCGTCACTCTCAAGATCATGGTCCCACCGGGAATCGCCGGCCGGGTCGACGAAATAAAAAGCGGTCAATTCACCCTAGAAGAAACGGTCGCCGTCGTCGGCGGCCAACCAATCACCCTGCTCCAAAAATGGCCGGTCCGCAAAAGACGCCAGCTCGCCGTCAAAAAACCGGTCTCCGTCCCGCTCGTCACCGGCCAGCGGGTCGTCGACACCCTTTTTCCGATCGGCAAAGGGGGCGCGGCCTGCGTTCCGGGACCTTTCGGCGCCGGCAAGACCGTGATCCAGCACCAGTTCGCCAAGTGGTCCGACGCCGATCTTATTGTTTACGTCGGCTGCGGGGAACGCGGCAATGAAATGACCGACGTGCTCAAAGAATTTCCGGAACTAAAGGACCCAAGATCCGGCCGGCCGCTGATGGAACGGACGATCCTGATCGCCAACACTTCGAACATGCCGATCGCCGCCCGCGAAGCCTCGGTCTACACCGGCGCGGCGATCGCCGAATATTACCGCGACATGGGCTACAACGTCGCCCTCTTTGCCGATTCGACTTCGCGCTGGGCCGAAGCTTTGCGCGAGATGTCCGGCCGGCTGGAAGAGATGCCGGGAGAAGAAGGTTACCCGGCCTATCTTGGCTCGCGGCTCGCCGATTTTTATGAACGGGCCGGTTACGGCCTTTGCAAAGGAAGCCCGGAACGGGAAGGCTCCCTGACCATCATCGGCTCGGTCTCCCCTCCCGGCGGCGACCTGTCGGAACCGGTCGTCCAAAACACCCTGCGGGTCGCCAAAGTCTTTTGGGGCCTGGACGAAAACCTGGCCCACAAACGCCATTTTCCGGCGATTAATTGGCTTCTCTCCTATTCCCTGTACGCCGAAAACCTGCGCTATCCTGAAGCGATCGCTGAAGAGTTCAGGCGCCAGCGCGAAACGGCGCTGAAGCTTCTCTCCCAGGAAGCCGATCTGGAAGAGATCGTCCGCCTGGTCGGACTGGAGTCGATCTCCCACAAAGAGCAGTTGGTCCTCTTCGTCGCCAAATCGCTCCGGGAAGATTTTCTCTACCAAAGCGCCTTCGATCCGGTCGATCAGTACTCGTCGCTTGGCAAACAGCAATTGATCCTTAAGATAATCCTGGAGCTCCATCGTCTGGGAGAAAAAGCGCTTAATGACGGAGTTGAGATTGAAACCATCCGACAGCTGGAAGTCATGGCCCGGATCGCCCGGGCCCGTTTTTCGACGGAAAGCGAAGTGGAGGAGATCGAACGGCAGCTCAAAGATGAGTTCGCCGGGTTAAGGAGCGCCAATGTATAAAGTCAAAGAGATCGCCGGCCCATTGGTCTTGGTCGAAGGGGTTCAAGGGGTCGGCTACGATGAGCTGGTCGAAATTAAATTAGCCGACGGAGAAATCCGTTCCGGCAAAGTTCTTGAAGTCAATGAAGATCGCGCGCTGATCCAGGTCTTTGAAGGGACGGAAGGGTTGGAGATCAAGCATCTCGAATTCCGTTTCCGCGGCCGCGGCCTGGAATTGCCGGTCTCCCGGGACCTTTTGGGGCGGATCTTTTCCGGTCTGGGCCGGCCGCTCGATGGGGCGCCGCCGGTCCTGCCGGAGAAAAAGCTCGACGTCAACGGCCTGCCGATCAACCCGTTCGCCCGGGACTATCCGGACGACTTCATTCAGACCGGCATCTCCACGATCGACGCGCTCAACACTTTATCGCGCGGCCAAAAGCTGCCGATCTTTTCCGGTTCCGGGCTCCCCCACTCGCGGCTCGCCGCCCAGATCGCCCGCCAGGCGAGCGTCCTTAACAAAAACGACCAGTTTGCCGTCGTCTTCGGCGCGCTCGGCATCACCTACGAAGAATCGGAATTCTTTATTTCCAATTTCCGCCGGACCGGCGCGATCGAAAACTCCGTCATGTTCATCAATCTCGCTTCCGATCCGGCGATCGAGCGGATCGCCACTCCCCGGCTGGCACTGACCGCCGCCGAATACCTGGCCTTCGACCTGGAAATGCACGTCCTGGTCATTATCACCGACATGACCAACTACTGCGAAAGCCTGCGGGAGGTCTCGGCCGCCCGGCGGGAGATTCCCGGACGCCGCGGCTATCCCGGCTATCTTTACACCGACCTGGCGACCCTCTATGAACGGGCCGGCCGGATCAAGGACAAGAAAGGATCGATCACCTTGCTGCCGATCCTGACCATGCCGGACGACGACAAGACCCATCCCATTCCCGACCTGACCGGTTACATCACCGAAGGGCAGATCATCCTCGGCCGGGACCTGGAACGGAAAGGGATCTATCCGCCGATCGACCCGCTGCCCTCCCTTTCCCGCCTGCGCGACAAAGCGATCGGCGCCGGCAAAACCAGGGAAGACCACGCGGGGATAGCCAACCAGCTTTTTGCCGCTTACGCCCGGGGCCGCGAAGTCCGGGAACTAGTCGTTATCCTCGGTGAAGCCGCCCTCTCGGAGATCGACACCAAATATCTCCTCTTCGCCGATGAATTTGAAAAACGTTTCATCCGCCAGGCCGAGAACGAGAACCGGACGATCGTTGAAACATTGACCCTCGGCTGGCAGCTGCTCAAGATCCTGCCGCGAACGGAACTTAAACGGATCAAAGACGAGATCATCAATAAATATGCGGATCAAAGTTAACCCAACCCGAATGGAACTCCTCCGCCTGCGGCGGAGGGTGCAACTGGCCAGGCGCGGCCACAAACTGCTCAAGGACAAGCTGGACGGCTTGATGCAGCAATTTTTAAAGACCAAGAAAGACTACCTGGCCCTCCACGCCGACCTGGAAAAACGGCTGGTCGCGATCTTTACCAAATCGATCTTAGCCTACGCCCTCTCCCAGCCCGGAGCGGTCGTCAGGGCTAGCCAAGCTTCGATCACGACCAAGGTCTTGAACATGATGGGGGTCAAACTTCCTTCCTACACGCTGACCGTCGAAGGAGAACCACTATACTCGGACCTCAAAACTACGGTAGAATATAGGGAGGCGGCCGTTAGCTTTGCCGCTATCCTGCCCGACTTGGTCGCTTATGCCGCGCTTAACAAAGCGATGCGGCTCCTGGCCGCGCAAGTGAACGAGACCAGGCGGCGGGTCAATGCTTTAGAATACGTCGTTATTCCGGAACTGGAAAAAAACGCCCGCGCCATCGGCCTGAAGCTCTCGGAACGGGAACGAAGCACCAGGGTCGTCCTGATCAAGATCTCGAAAGGAGTAAAAAATGAAGAACTCAATAATAGCTGAACTGAAAGAAAGCATTGAAACCAAGAACCAGGTGATCAAATGCCTGGTCCCCCAGATCGAACAAGCGACCAAGCTGATGATCGAAGCGCTGAAAGCGGGGAACAAGCTCTTCTTTTTCGGCAACGGCGGCTCGGCCGCCGACGCGCAACATTTAGCGGCCGAATTGATCGGCCGCTACCGCAAAGACCGGCGCTCCCTCCCCGCCATTGCCCTGACGACCGACACTTCGATCATCACTTCGATCTCCAACGATTACGGCTACGAAGTGATCTTCGCCAAACAGATCGAAGGTCTGGCCAAAAGCGGCGATGTCGCGGTCGGCCTCTCCACCTCCGGCAATTCCCGCAACGTGATCGTCGCCCTGGAAAAAGCCAAAGAGCTTGGCTGCAAGACGATCGGCTTCCTCGGCTGCGACGGGGGCAAGATCGCCGAGATCGTCGACACGGCAATCACGGTCCCTTCCAGGGTCACGGCGCGGATCCAGGAAAGCCACATCACCATCGGCCACATCGTTTGCGGGCTGATCGAAAATGAAATGTTCGGAGGTAAATAAATGAAGTTCATCGTCACCGGCGGCGCCGGGTTTATCGGCAGCGCGATGGTCTGGAAACTGAACCAGGCCGGGGAAAAGGACATCCTGGTCGTCGATCATCTGGGAAACTCGGAAAAATGGCAGAACCTGAACGGCAAAGTCTTTGCCGACTATTTGGAAAAAGACGTTTTTATCGAAGAGCTCCTGGCCGGCAAATTCGGCGGCGTCTTCAAGGGGATCTTCCATATCGGCGCCTGCTCTTCGACGACCGAGACCGACGCCAGCTACATGCTGGCGAACAATTACCACTACTCCAAACGCCTCGCCCAGTGGGCCCTGACCAAGAACATCCCGTTCATTTACGCCAGTTCCGCCGCCACTTACGGCGACGGCAGTCTGGGCTATTCGGACGACGACGAAGTCTCGCTGAAGCTCGCCCCGCTCAATGTCTACGGCTATTCCAAGTATCTTTTCGACCAATGGCTGATCCGCAATAACCTGGGCCACAAAGTGGTCGGGCTGAAATATTTCAACGTCTTCGGGCCGAACGAATACCATAAAGGGGACATGAGCAGCGTCATCCTCAAGGGTTACGAACAGATCAAAAAAGAAGGGAAGCTCCGTCTCTTTAAATCCTACCGCCCGGAATACCGGGACGGCGAACAAAAACGGGACTTTATTTACGTGAAAGACGTCGTTGAAGTAATGTACCAACTATTAAACAGCAAGGCCCGGGGGATCTTCAACCTGGGGACCGGGGAAGCAAGGAGCTGGAACGACCTGGCCGCCGCCCTCTTCTCCGCGCTGGAGCTAAAACCGAATATTGAATATATCGAAATGCCGGACCAGCTGCGCGATAAATACCAATACTTCACCCAGGCGGAAATGGGCAAACTCGCCAGGGCCGGGATCAAATATACGCCAACCAGACTGGAAGCGGCGGTCGCCGATTACGTCTCCTATCTCCGCGGAAAGACCCGCTTATAAATGAAACTTTTCATCACCGGGATCAGCGGCTGCGTCGGGCATTATGTTTTTGACGAACTGATCGCCAACCCGGAATACCAGCTCTATCTGTTGGTCCGCGACGTTAAAAAGCTTCGTTTCCAATACCGGAACAACCCGCGGATCACCATTCTCCAGGGGGATATGATCGGCATCCGGAAGCACGCCCCCCTCCTGGCCGAAATGGACGCCCTGATCCATATCGCCGCCGACTGGGGCGGCAACCAATCGAACTGCGAATTAACCCTCGAAATGTTCAATTGTCTCGACCCAAAGCGCTGTCAAAAGATCATCACCTTTTCAACCGCCAGCATCCTGGGCGACGACAACCGCCCCAATCCACTGGCGGAAACGATCGGCACTCATTACATCCGCGGTAAATATCAACTTTACAAACAGCTTCCCGGGTTAGCGCTCTATCCAAAGATCACGACCCTCTTCCCGACCTGGGTCCTGGGCGGAGATCAAACCCATCCCTACTCCCACGCCGCCAACGGGATCATCGGCCTGGCTAAATGGCTGAAACTGATCCGTTTTTTTACCGTCGACGCCACTTTCCATTTCATCCATGCCCGCGACATCGCCCGGATCACGAAGTACGTCCTGGAAAATACGGTCAAAGAGAAAGACTTTATCCTGGGGAACGAACCGATCAGCGCCAGCCAATTTTTAAGGGAAGTCTGCCGTTATTTTAAGGTCCCGGTCTTTTTCCAGCTCCCGATCCCGGCCTGGCTGGTCAAAGGGTTAGCCGGCTTACTTAGAAAAGAGCTTCATCCCTGGGACCTTTACTGCTTCGAAAAGAAATATTTCGTCTATAAAACGGTTAACGCCCGCTTTTTTGGTCTGCCGGCTGATCTAGAGAGTCCGGCAGCGGTAATCCATAGCTTGGCGGGCTCTCCTGATAGAACGACTCCGGTTTGATCTTGCCGGTCGGCAAGACGATCACGCTCTTATTTTCTTCACTCGCCGGTTTTTGCAAAGCCAGCTGATAGCGGCCGCGTAACAGCTCCGAAACGGTCACGAACCGATACCCTTTTCTTTTCAGCGCTTTAATAATATACGGCAGAGAATCGACCGTCTGCTGGCTGTTGTCGTGCATCAGGACGATATCGCCGCCGTGGATCCGCCCTAAGACCCGCTGGGCGATCGAGGTTGGGCCGCGAACCCCGCGGCTGGCATGGTAAAAATCGTCGGCGTTGACCGACCACATCACGACATTGTACCCGGCTTTTTGGATGGCGGCGCTTTTGGATCGGGGAAGAAAACCGTGCGGGGGACGGAAAAGGTTAAGCCGGACAGCCCCATTGGTGTAGCCGCTGACGATCTGGCTGGTCAGTTTGATCTCTTCCAGCAATTTTGGCTCGGTCAGCCAATTCAAACGGGAATGGTAATAAGTGTGATTGCCGATCTCATGGCCGCCTAAGATCGCCTGGTCCAGGAGGTCGGGCTTGGCAACGATCTTCTTGCCGACCATAAAGAAGGTCGCTTTGACCTGTTCCTTTTTCAGCGCCGCCAGGACTTTCTCGGTATATGGAGTTGATGGCCCGTCGTCAAAGGTCAAGGCGATCAGCTTGGGGTTTCGCCCCCGAACGATCAGCTGAGCTTCTAAAGAGTGGCCGAATATAATAATAAGACAAGCTAACGCAACCAACTGACGCATAGTTTTGATATTTTATCACATCCTCACCCACCGTTCCGATTCTCGGAACGGTCCCCCCTCTCCATCGAAGATGGAGAGGGCCTGACCGCTAGCAAACAGCTTTTACAAATATTTGGAAACCGCGACGATACTGTCGCAGGTTTCCAATATTTTTGTTATACTTTTTAAATGTTAGATAAAGCAGTTAAAATTCTAAAAAGCGGCGGCGTGGTCGCCTTCCCGACCGAAACGGTCTATGGGATTGGGGCCCTGCTCAGCAGTCGTAAGGGGATCAACAAGATCTATAAGCTGAAAAAAAGGCCCAGAAATAAACCGTTGCAAGTCCTAGCCCCGTCGTTGGCTGAAGCCAAAAAGCTTGCGAAGTTCAATCCGACCGCTCTAATTTTAGCAAAAAAGAAGTGGCCCGGCCCCCTCACCCTGGTCCTGCCTGCTATAAAAGGAAAGAAAACTATCGGCATCAGGGTCCCGGCTCATCCGTTAATTTTAAAATTATTGAAAAAAACCGGCCCGCTGGCGGCAACTTCGGCCAATGAATCAGGGGAAAAACCGGCTTTAACCGCAATGGAAGTGATCGCCACTCTCCCCGACCTCGATCTGGTGATCGACGGCGGCAAAGCGAAGCTGGGGAAAGCTTCGCGGGTCATCGATTTAACCGGACCAACTCCAAAGATTCTCCGCTAAAAACTCAACGAGATCTCGTAGTACTGCGCTTCCTCAACCTGGCCGGTCGAAGAGTTGAACTGCTTCTTGAAATGAGTGATCAGGCTGGTATTGGCATTCAGCTTGTACGCCACATCCGCCCCCATGACCGCCCCCTGCTCAAGAGAGAGCGAACGGAAGTCAACGAAGTTCGGTTGGCTGTAATAACCCCGGACAAAGACCTGCTCGGTTAATTTAGCGGTCAGATCGGCCGACAAGGCGGAATTACTATCGGTATAACTTTCGTAAACCATACTAAGTTTAGCCAGTCCCAAGGCATTTAGCCCGAATTGGACCAGGGAACCGTTGCGGGGCTTCGAAACCGCTTCGACCGAAGCGAGGTCGATCGGGTTAAATTCGTATTCCGAACCGAAATAGCCGGGGACAAAACCTTTGTCAAAGATCCGGTATTCGGCGCCAAAAGAAGCATTGGCAACCATCAGGTCGTAAGCCCAGGAAAGACCGGCTGAAATCCCTGAACCATGGTTCAACAACTGCCCCGCTTCAGCATAGCCTTCAAAATTCAACGGCAGCGGCATCAGCGCGTCAACTCCAACCGCTGAAACCGACGGCAATTGCTTAGTACCACTTCCGCTTAAGCTAACCGTTCGGCCAGTCGTATCGGTCACGTAGTATTGGCCCAGGGTCAGGAGCGGGTTGATCCGTTCTTCCACTCTAGCAAAATAAAGATTTGATTTGGTCGCCATTCCCCGGACAATGTACTGATCAAAGTCGAGATAGCCTCTAAAGCCAAGCTGGTCGTTATTGAGCATGATCGCCGGTCCTTTTCGGGTGGTGTAATTCTTCATGATCAAACCGTGACCGATGGTCACGCCGTCAAGAACGCCGTAACGGAGTCCTTTCTTAGTGTCATCGTATTCGACATAGCGGAAAACGACGTTTTGGTAATCGGCGGTCTTATTTTCCCCCAGCGCGACGTTAACGTCAAAGCCGGTCGCCCAGAACCCATATTTGAAGTCCGGCCGCCAGGTCAGAGTCGTAACATCCCGGGTCCCAACCTTGGTATAGCTGATGCTGATCCCGCCAATGTTGGAATTCAGCGTGGTCGGACCGGCGCTAGAGGAATTAATAGTCGTGGTCACCGGAATAGTTTGGGCATGCGCTAAACCAACAACTAACAACAAACAACTGACAACAAGCAATCTTCTCATGAGATTCCCCCCTAGTGTCTGAAATGCCTTCGCCCAGTAAAGACCATCGCGATCTTGTGTTTGTCGGCCATGTCGATCGATTCCTGGTCCCGTTTCGCTCCGCCCGGTTGGATGATGGCGGTGATCCCGTTCTTCGCCGCCGCTTCGACGACATCGGAAAAGGGAAAGAAGGCGTCGGAGGCCAGAACTGATCCCTTGGCTTTCTCCCCCGCCTTTTTCACTGCGATATCGACGGAATCTATCCGCGACATTTGTCCCGCGCCGACTCCAACGGTAGCCCCGTCCTTGATCAGGACAATGGCGTTCGATTTGACGTATTTGGCCGCTCCCCAGGCAAAGAAAAGGTCGTCGAGCTCGGCCACGGTCGGCTGGCGCTTGGTCACGACTTTCACCTCATTGACCGCGAGCTGGGCGGCATCGGTATCTTGGACCAATAAACCGCCGCTGACCCGTTTGTAATCTAACCCCTTAAAGGGTTTATTGACGGAGTTCATCCCCAGCTCAATGATCCGGATGTTCGCTTTTTCTTTCAGGATGGCGAGCGCTTGCGGCGTGTAAGCGGGAGCAATTATTACTTCCACAAAGAGCTTGGCGACTTCCCTGGCGGTTGCCTCATCGATCCGGCGGTTGGCGGCAATGATCCCGCCGTAAGCCGAGACCGGATCGGACGCCAGAGCCGCCTTATAGGCATCAACCAACAACTTCGCTTTGGCCAAGCCGCAAGGCGTGTTATGTTTAACGATGCAGATCGTCGGCTCCACGAAATAATTAGCGGCATTCCAGGCCGATTCCATGTCGACGATGTTATTGAAGGAAAGCTCTTTGCCGTGCAACTGCTTGGCGTTGACCAATTCCCCTTCCCGGCCGGCCCCTTTTTCGCGGTAAAACGCCGCTTGCTGATGAGGATTTTCGCCGTAACGAAGGTCCTGGATCTTTTCCAGCTGGATCGACAACTCTTTCGGGAACTTCTCTTCCTTCACTTTGCCCGATAAATACGAGACGATCAAAGCGTCATACTGAGCGGTATGTTTGTAGGCTTTTAGCGCCAAGCCTTCCTTGGTCGTCAGAGAAAGAGAGCCGTTCTTTTTTATTTCGTCGAGTATTTTATTGTAGTCGGCCGGATCGACGACTATTCCAACGTTCTTATGGTTTTTGGCGGCGCCGCGGACCATCGACGGCCCGCCGATATCGATATTCTCGATCGCTTCTTCATGAGTAAATTTTTTCTTGGAAATCACTTTTTCAAAAGGATAAAGGTTACAGATCACCAGGTCGAAAGGATTGATCTTAAATTTTTTCAATTCTTTAACGTGGTCGGGATTGGTCCGGTCGGCCAGGATCCCGCCGTGAATGATCGGATGGAGGGTCTTGACCCGGCCGCCGAGCATATGCGGATATTTGGTCAGCTTGGAAACTTCCGTGACCTTGATCCCCGCCTGGCGGAGATACTCGGCCGTCCCGCCGGAAGAGATCAGTTCGAAGCCAAGTTCGGTTAATTCTTTGGCGAATTTATCCAAGCCAGTCTTATCCCAAACCGAGAGCAAGGCGTATTTCTTTTCCCGTGTCCCGTTCACCGTGTTACGTTTTTTCTTCATTTCAGTTTCACTCTTCTCCCCTCAATAATTAATTTATCTTCGGCGATCAGCCGAATCGCTTCCGGATAGATCTGGTGTTCTTGCTGCAGGATCCGGTCCGAGAGGACCACTTCGTCGTCTTTTTCCTTGATCGGGACCGCCGACTGGATGATGATCGGCCCGGTATCGCACCCTTCGTCGACATAATGGACGGTGCAGCCGGTAATCAGCACGCCGTGCTCCAGCGCCTGCCGCTGGGCGTGCAAACCGGGAAAAGAGGGCAAAAGCGAAGGATGAATGTTGATCATTTTGCCGCGGTAGTGCTGGAGGAGAACCTCCCCGACAATCCGCATGTAACCGGCCAGGCAAACCAGCTCAACGCCGTGCTGCTGGAGGACTTTCACGATCTCCAGTTCATAGGTGTTCCGGTCGGCATAAGCCCGGTGGTCGATCGCCACGGCGGGGATATTGTGCTTCTTCGCCCTTCTCAAGCCAAAAGCGTCGGGATTGTTGGAGATTACGACCGCAACCTTGGCCGGGATCTTGCCGCTTTCACAAGCGTCAATAATCGCCTGAAGGTTTGAGCCGTTACCGGAAATTAAAACTCCTAATATCATTTAGATGATAATAACTTCCTGGTTCCCCTTGGAGATCTCACCGATCAGGAAGGCCTTTTCCTTTTTCTTCGCCAGGTGCTGCATCACTTTGTCGGCTTCTTTGGCGGAAACGACCAGGATCATGCCGATCCCCATGTTAAAAGTCTTATACATTTCAGCGTGATCGACTTCGCCCAGCTTCTTGATCAACTTGAAGATCCGGGGTATCTCCCAGGAATTCAGTTCGATCACCGCCTGGCGCTTTTGCGGCAGGACCCGGCCTAGATTTTCCGGAATACCGCCGCCGGTAATATGCGAGATCCCTTTGATCGTGAACTTACTGATCAGTTCCAGGATCAACGGCGTGTAGATCTTCGTCGGCGTTAAAAGGACGTCGCCAATCGAGCGGTTAAAATCGTCGATCTTGTCGCTCGGCCCGATGTTCCCTTTTTCAAAGATCACTTTCCTGGCCAAGGAATAACCGTTGCTGTGCAGGCCGGAAGAGGCTAACCCGATGATCTTGTCCCCTTCCCTGATCGTGGAACCGTTAATGACCGCTTTCTTATCGACGACCCCGACCGCGAAACCGGCCAGGTCATACTCGCCTTTATGGTACATATCGGGGAGCTCCGCGGTCTCGCCGCCGACCAGCTCGACGCCGGACTGCCGGCAACCTTCCACTATCCCTTTGACGATCTTCTCGACCACGTTCGGCTCAACCTTTTGAATGCCGATGTAATCCAGGAAAAAGAGCGGTTTCGCTCCCATCGCCACAACGTCGTCGACGTTCATTGCCACCAGATCGATCCCGATCGTGTCGTGCTTCCCCATCATGAACGCTAACTTTAGTTTGGTCCCAACTCCGTCAGTCGCGCCAACCAGATACTGCTTGCCGAACGGGAAAAGTCCGCCAAAAAGTCCGATCCCCTTGGCGACTTTCTTGATCCGCCGAACTACTTCGTACCCGGCCTCGATATCAACCCCAGCTTGTTTATATGTGATCATGTTCCGCCCCTTTATCTCGCCGCTTCCGCTGTCGCCGTTCCGTAGTAGACGTCGCCACCACGTAAAACGATGAAGAACCGGCAATCTTTATTAGTACAAGCCCAGGCCTTGTACTTGATGGAAACCGCGTTATTGCTAAAATCCGAAAGCGGGACCAAGACCCCTTTTTCACATTTCTCGCACTTAGGATGTTCGCCCATTTCCGTCACCTCCTCATTATTTAAAGAAGAGCTTCAAACTCTCCAGCCGTTCCGGTACTTTTACCGGATACTCGCCGTTCAAACAGGCCAGGCATAACCGCTCTTTGGGCAGGTTGACCGCTCTGACCAGGTTGTGGATGCTCAAGTAGCCCAAACTATCCGCTTCAATATATTTCCTGATCCCTTCGACTGAAAGATTGGCCGCGATCAATTCGGAACGATTGGCCATGTCGACCCCGTAAAAGCAGGGACAGGTGATCGGCGGCGACGAGACCCGAAAATGGATCTCCCGCGCCCCGGCCTCGCGCAGCAAACGGACGATCTGGCGGGAAGTGGTCCCGCGCACGATCGAATCGTCGATCACGACCATTTTCCGGCCCCGGATCGCGTCCCGGATCGGGTTCAGCTTCATTTTAACGCCGATCTCCCGCAGGCTTTGCGTCGGCTGGATGAAGGTCCGGCCGATATACCGGTTCTTGATCAAACCGTCGGCAAAAGAGATCTTTGATTCCTTGGAAAAACCGATTGCCGCCGGGATCCCGGAATCGGGAATGGCAATGACCATTTCGGCGTCGGCCGGCTGCTCCTTGGCCAGGTATTTCCCCATGTGGACCCGAACATCGTGAAAACTGCGCCCCTCAATGACACTGTCCGGACGGGCAAAGTAAATGAATTCAAAAACACAAAGGGCCGGCCGCTCTCCCCGACACCAGGTCCGGGACTGCAGGCCATTCTTGTCAATGATCACCAGTTCGCCGTTGCTGATCTCGCGAACAAATTCGGCGCCGATAACGTCCAGTCCGCAGGTTTCGGAAGAAATGATGTATGATTCACCCTTCCGGCCGATGCATAAAGGGCGGATCCCTTGCTGGTCGCGAAAACCGTAAAGTTTATCTAGGGTCATGATGACGATCGAGAAAGCCCCGCGGCATTTATTGATCGTGGCCAGGAGCGCCGCCTCAAAGCTCTGTTCTTCGGAAGTGGCGATCAGCGCGGCCAGCAATTCCGAATCGGTCGTCCCTTTGAGCTGATAACCGGAGAGCTGGCCCTTTAGTTCGTCGGTGTTGACCAAATTACCGTTATGGGCCAGAGCGAACGGCCCCCACTTTGACTGAATAACGATCGGCTGGGCATTGCAAAGGGCCGAGGAGCCGGTCGTCGAATAGCGAACATGTCCAAGGGCGATATGCCCGGTTATTTTGCTGATAATTTCATCGTTAAAAACAACGTTGACCAAGCCCATGCCGACGTGGCCGCGGAACTCCTTGCCGTCCGAAGCAAAGATCCCGGCCGATTCCTGACCCCGGTGTTGGAGCGCGTAAAGGCCGTAATAAACCAATTTGGCCAGCGGATCGCCGTTATAAGAATAGATCCCGTAAACGCCGCACGCTTCTTTCAATTTAGCCCCCTATTAATTGAGCCAACTTTTCCGTAACCTGGTCGAGCGGGACCAGTTCCATCGCGCCGGTCCGGCGCTGTTTAACTTCAACTTTCCCCTCTTTCAAACCTTTTGGCCCGACGATAACCTTGAGGGGAATACCGAAGAGGTCGATATCTTTCAGTTTCACGCCGATCCGGTCGATCCGGTCGTCAAGCAAGGGTTCCAAGCCCTTGGCCTGTAATTCATTGTAGATCTTCTCGGCCACCGCTTTTTGCTCCGGTTCTTCCGCGTTAACGGGAACGATCGCCACTTTAAATGGCGCTAGCGGGGTCGGCCAGATCATCCCGTCCTTGTCGTTGTTCTGTTCGATCGCCGCGGCAACTGTCCGCGAGGCGCCGATCCCGTAACACCCCATGATCATCACCTTTTCCTGGTTGTTCTCGTCCAGGTAGACGCAGCGCATTTTGTCCGAATACTTTGTCCCCAGCTTGAAGATATGGCCGACTTCGATCCCCCGGGAGACCTCAAAAACCCCTTCGCCGCAGCGGGGACAGTTGTCGGCTTTGACGGCAAATCGGATGTCGCCGGTCAGGTCGGCCTTAAAATCCCGGCCGAAAACAATGTTCAAAAGGTGGTGGTCTTCTTTGTTGGCGCCGGAGACCGCCAGCGGGATCAGTTCGACCGCGTTATCGGCAACGATCTTCACTCCTTTAAGCCCGACCGGGCCGGCAAAACCGACCGGCGCGCCGGTCACTTTCTTAATAACTGCCTGATCGGCCAGACGGAGATCTTCCACGCCAAGCACTTTCTTTAGTTTAGGTTCGTTGATCGCGTGATCACCGCGAACCAGCGCGGCGACCGGACCTTGCTCCGTTTCATAGATCATCGTTTTGATCATGCTTTCTGGAGTGATCTTCAGAAAAGCGGTCACTTCTTCGATCGTCCTGGCGCCGGGAGTGGGAATTTCTTTTAGCTCGTGTCCCATATCCCGTGTCCCTTGTCCCGTCATTTTATACTCACCGACTCCGGCCGACTCCCTACTCGCTGAATAATTGCATTTATTGCAGTGAAAGATTTCTTCTTCACCGGTCTCGGCCAGGACCATGAACTCCTGGGAGAAACCGCCGCCGATCAGGCCGGAATCGGCCTCCACGACCCGGTATTTCAGCCCCATCCGGTCAAAGATCCGGCAATAGGTCTGGTACATGTTCTGGTATTCGGTCTCCAGGCTTTCCACGCTGGTATGGAAAGAATAAGCATCCTTCATCAGGAATTCCCGGCCGCGCATCAGGCCAAAACGAGGGCGGACTTCGTCACGGAACTTGGTTTGGATCTGGTAGAGATTGGCTGGGAGCTGTTTATATGAACGGATGGAATTGCGGACCAGGTCGGTTATGACCTCTTCGTGGGTCGGGCCAAGGCAAAACTCCCGGTCATGCCGGTCTTTGATCCTAAAGAGCTCTTTACCATAGACCGGCCAGCGGCCTGATTCCTGCCAGAGCTCGGCTGGTATAATGGTAGGCATTAAGACTTCTTGAGCGCCGGAGCGGTCCATTTCTTCCCTGATGATCCGGATAACGTTACGTAAAGTGCGATAACCAAGCGGTAAAAAGGTGTAGACTCCAGCCGCCAGCTTCTTAATAAAGCCGCCACGGAGCATTAATTTATGAGATACGACTTCCGCCTCGGATGGGTCCTCACGAAGGGTCGGCGCCACCACCTGCGACATTCTCATCTCTTCTTCCCCCCTACTGACCCCCTATTATACCCCTTTTTTCCCTACATTTCAACCAATTTGTTGCCCCCATTTTTCCTTATTATTTCCTGTAAATAGTGAAATTTATCAATAAAACGATCGAAACGGTATTAATAGCCAGTTTGCAAAGGAGAAACATATGATCAGCCGAATTTACCAAGGGCCCAGACATCCAACATTAGCTAAGGCAACCTCGTTACTAGAGGTCGCCCAAAAAAAAGCCTCTAGAGCTCGTAAAGATTTAGCCAATAAAGTTCTTGAGGTTAGAAAGCTTGTCCATGATGGAAATAATACCTTATCATTACTTATCGTAACCGCAAGCTCCGCCCTGGAGGATCTGGAATCCGGGAATGGAACCACGGAAACACTCAAAGAAGATCTCAAAATGATCGCTAAACAAGGGACCGCTTTAACTGCGACCCTGGAAAGGATTAGAGCGGTCTTTGTTCCTTCAGTAAAACTCATGAAATCAGCAGCGCCTGCCATTTCTCCAATTAAATTCGATGGGCCGACAACTACCGTTAAAAATATTTTAGTCGTTGATGATGCGCCTGTTTTCCGGATAATTTTAAACGACAAACTAACTAAAGTCGGGTATCGCGTCACCCAAGCGGTCAATGCCGAAGAAGCGCTCCCGCTCCTGGCCAAAGGACAGTTCGACCTGGTGATCACCGACGTCGACATGAACCCGGAAGGAATGAGCGGCCTGGAATTTTCCAGCCTCATAACCAGAGAATTTCCGCGAACCGTTGTTTTTGTCATGAGCGGCGAAAACACTGCCGAAAGAGATCAAGCGGCAATAAATCACGGGGCGGCCCGCTTCTTCCCAAAGCCGATCGATCTAAACGATATTTTAACGGCGATCGGCGATCTTAGCGAATAATCATCGTCGCTATTGCCAGATTTTTTTTGAATAAGTGAAATTATTTATTTTTTTGAACGAATATGGAGTAGCTTTACCATAGAAAGGTTCAAAACAGTGTCAAGAATATTCCATAAGCCCCGCCCCATTCATTCGCTCGAGCATCAACGCCGCTCGGTCTTTCCAAAAAGGGTCGAAAACCTCACTACCGTCCTGGATTCGATGGACGAACTTGTTTTCGTCCTTGACCAAGGCGGAAGGATAACCCATTTTCCTCAACGCAACAAAGCGGGGGATTTATTTGTTTCACCGAATAGTTTCCTTGGCAAACGGATCGACCAGCTCGGCTTCCCGGCAGACGTCCAGGCCGATTTCATCGCTAAAATAGCCGCGGCGAAAGAAACCGGCGCGGCCCAAACCTGCGTTTATGAAATACCGACCCCAAAAGGAAAAAAACCGTTCGAAGCCAGGATCTCCGTCCGGGCCAATACCTTCGGCCAAATAATCGGCTTTACCGTTATCGCCAGGGACATCAGCGAACGAAAAGAGGCGGAAGAGAGGTTCCAAGCCTGCGGCATGAGATATCAAACCTTGGTGGAAAACATGCCGGCAATGGTTTGCCGCTTCGATCCGGAGGGATATTTAATCTTTGCCAATGACCATTTTTCCCGCTGTCATCTTACCAATAATTTCTTCCAGCAATTACCGCCGGAAGCCCGCTTGGATTTTACGGCCAAGCGCCTATCCTTGTCTCCGGACAACCGTTCGATTGTTCTTAAATACGGCGTCGCGGACGGCAACGGCTCGGTTCGTTGGTTTCGCTGGCGGATAAACGCTTTTTTCTCCTCCCATGGAGAATTACAAGAATTCCAGGGCTTCGGCGAGGATCTCACTGAAGATAATGCTCGAGCGCTCCAACAAGAACAGCTTGGCCGTTTGCAAACGAGCCGCAGACTCGCCCAAACAATCGTCCATGAAGTAAACAACGCGCTCACTGGGATCGGCGGTTTTCTTGGTTTCGCCCTTGAAACCGCCCAAGAGCTCGGCGCCGATTCATTAACAAGCGATCTAAACGAAGTTAAAGCCTCCGCCGCTAAAATAGAAAGACTGACTCAACAATTGGCGTCGATTTATAAAGCAAACAGTTGCTCACTTGTCGTCGCCAATCCCGCCGAGCTCGCCCGTAAATCCGTTGAATCGTTTTTTTACGGCGTCAACCAAACTAAACAGATCGTTTGGACAGAGGAGACGACCCCGCCCGCCATGATCGACATCACCCAGTTCAACCAAGTTATGGAGATCTTATTGCGCAACGCCCTCGAAGCAATCCCGGACAGCGGCAGGATTGAGGTTAAAGCAAAACCCGTCAAGCTCGAACAAGAAAGCCCAAGTCATTTCGCGATGATCCCGCCGGGCGAATACGCGATGATCAGCGTAACCGACAATGGACGGGGAATTGACCCCAAAAAACTGCATTTGATCTTTGATCCAACCTATACCACTAAAAACCAGGGTGGAACGAGCGGACTTAGCCTAACTCAACTACAGTCGATCATTGAAAAACATAACGCGTTTGTCAAAGTCGAAAGCCTCCTCGGCAAAGGAACAACCTTTTCCTTGTTCTTCCCCACCACTAAAGAAATTGAAAAGATCTCCGTGCCGCCGGTCAGCCAGCGCCGCCCCGGACCGGTTACTGTTCTGATCGTTGACGACGAACCGACGATCAGGGAAATTTGTGAAAGAGTCCTGTCCGGCCATGGCCACAACGTCACCGTTGCTAAAAACGGCGAAGAAGCTTTAACTCTATTGGCTAATAACGGCCCTTTTCAACTGGTCATTACAGATATCAATATGGGACCGGGACTTTCCGGCATCGAGTTAGCCCAGCAGATCAATCAACGCTATGCGGGGACCAGGATCGCGGTCATGAGCGGTAATCACGAGGAAATGGAGAAAGCCGGATCTTTGGTTGCAATCCATGGCTCGATCAAAAAACCGTTTCCCAACGAGAAGATCCTTTCCCTCTTGGAAAAAGCGCTGGGAGATTAAAATGCGCCCGGCAGGGATCGAACCTGCTACCTATTGCTTCGAAGGCAATCGCTCTATCCAAATGAGCTACGGGCGCATCCAAATGAGCCCTGCCTGCCGGCAGGCAGGTACGGGCGCATTTCTACTGATTGAGATGAACGACTTGAGCTTTAGGGAACCCGTTGAAATTGGTCGCCGACGCGATGCTGTAAGCCCCGATATTCTCGACGTACAACAAATCACCGATCTCCAGTTCCGGCAGCATTTCGCTGGTCGATACGGTATCAAAGGCGTCGCAGGTCGGGCCGACCACCGCGCAGATCCGCTTCTCCCCTCTCTTTTTGAAGGAATGGAAATGGTAAGGGCAATGATCGAAGATCACGCCCGAGAGCGTGCCGTAAACCCCGTCGTTAACGTAGTAAACGGTCTTGCCGTCGCGGACCGCCTTGCCGATGATCTTTACGACCAGATGGGCGGCGGTCGCCGCCAGGTAACGCCCCGGCTCGGCGACGATCTCGATTTCTTTCGGGAAAAGCCGGTCCAGTTCCTTCCGTAATTTACCGGCGAAGATCTCGAATTCCGGGACCGACTCGTCGTACGGGACCGGAAAGCCGCCGCCAATATTAAGGATCTTCATCTGGTAACCGCGGGCGGCAACCTCTTTAAAGATCTCGGCTGACGCTTCGAGGGCGGTAATGTAATTGTCGATATTGCAGCACTGGCTGCCGACATGGAAACTAACCCCCTCGACCGACAAGCCCATTTCAAAGGCCTGCTCGATCAAATTGGGAGCGTCACCCGGTTCGATCCCGAACTTGCTCGACAGCTCGACCATCGAACCGACGTTCTGGACCTTGATCCGGCAGATCAAGCCGGCATCGGGACAATATTTTTTGATCTTGGCCAGCTCTTCCGCGTTATCGTAGGTCATCAGGGTGTTGTAGTTGCGGATCTTTTTCAGGGTCTCGACCGGCTTGATCGTGTTGGCGACAATGATCTTGTCCCAGATGAAGGCATTCCGCTTCTTTCCCCGCAGGTCCTTTTGCGGCACGTTCTCCAGGACCGAATAAAACTCCTGGAGCGAGGCGACGTCAAAACCGCTGTCGAGCGGATAAAGGGTGCGGATGATCTCCGGATCGGAATTGGCCTTGATCGCGTAATACAGCCCGACCCGCGGCAGGAAGCGCCGCATCCGGCGGTAATTCTCGCGGATCACTTCATGGTCGAGCAGGAAGACCGGCGTCCCGTATTTCTTGGCGTACTTATGCAGGTCCTTGTTGTTCAATTATTTCACCAAAAATGTTTTGAACTGCCAGACATCATCTTCCTTGGGCAATTCCATGTCGAACTTGGTAAATTTGATGTTCAGGTTCTTAAGCGGCGTCCAATCGACCGCTTTCGAAACGAACGGCTTAATGAACGGCTTGGCGATCTTGAGGATCTCTTCGTGATCAAGATCGTCCGGCATCAGGAAGCCCCGTTTCGGGTTCTTGATCATCCAGATCGACGCGGCCACGACCGAGATCGCCACCTGCATAGTCGTCGCCTGCTGGTGCGGGATCAACTTCCGGGAAGTCTCGATATCAAGCAAGCTGCCGCACCACCACGATTTAAAATCATGCCCCATCAGCAGGACGCCAAGTTCGTCGCGGCCGGAAATGATCTCGTCCGACATGATCCGCTGTTTCTCCTGCATCTTGAACTGGCGCATTTCCAGTTCGCGTAAGGAGACGATAGCGCAGTCACTCGGACAATAGGCGTAATGGACGGTCGGGCGATAGACCGCCTTGCCGTTTTCCCAAACGGTCAACCGGTCGGAAATACTGAACGCTTCCCCGTGGCGGATGACCATACCGGTAATCTCGCCGCACGGCACCCAGGAACGGACCCAGGTCCTCATCCCCAAAGTGCGAAGACAGATCTGGTTGCGCGGCCCGGTCTCGTGAAAGAAAGCCCCATCCGGCACGTACTTCTCGTGCGTCCCCCAGCCAAGTTCAGCCGGCGCGACCCCTTCTTCATAAAAACCTTCAATGCTCCAGGTGTTGACGAATTCGTTAACCTGTTTCGGCTGGTCGGTGATCTGGGTGTCACGTTCGGAAATATGCACAACCTTGGTCCCGGTCAGCATTGCCAGGCGGGCAAAATCTTTAGCCGCTAAATATTTTTTCAGTTCCGGCGCCCGCTTATCTTTCGGTTTCTCTTCAATGATCTTATTGGCGATATCGATCAAGGCGTTCTTGGTAAAATGAGAGACCAAGCCCGGGTTGGCGCCGTGATCGACGATCGCGGTCGTCCCGTTGTTGTCTCCCCAATCCTCGATCATCTTGCGGATCTCCATATGCCTGGCATAGAGGGTATATTTGGCCGGATCGTTCCGCTGTTCATCTTTATACGGGTCCCATTCTTCAACCGAGGTGTTAACGTAAAGGACCTGGTTTTCCCGGCACCAGGTGGTAATGGCGCGGCAATCGATGTTCCAAGCGAGATCAATGATCAGATCGCCCGGCCCGGTATATTTAGCCAAAAGCTTTTGGTAATTTTCTTTGGTCACCCGGTCGATAACGTATTTAACCCCTTTTTTAAGCGAATCCTTCACCCGTTTACGGTTATCGGCAAAATCCATAATAGTTACGTTTTTGGCCGGGACATCGATCAATTTCAAGACGATCGGGATAGCGCATTGCGAAACTGAACCGCAGCCAATTATTAAAATTTTTCCATTAAACTTAACGTGTTTTTTCATTATTATGCAAACCTCCAAATACATTTTATGGACGAAAAATCATTATTTAATACGGAAAATAAACACCTGCCTTAATTTTTCTCATTGTAACAAAAGAAATATTGTTTGGCAATAAAATTTACGACTTATTTAGGAGTAATTTCTTTAATTTATGTAAGGCTAAACCGCGATGAGATAGGCGGTTTTTCATAACTGATGACATTTCCGCGAAGGTTTTTCGATAGCCGCAGGGTCGAAAAACCGGATCGTAGCCAAACCCTTCCGCCCCTCTCATTTCCGCAATGATCCGGCCGTGAACAACCCCTTTGACCACTCTGATCCGGCCGTCCGGAAAAGCGACCGCGATCGCGCAAACAAATTTCGCTCCCCGCGCCCGGCAATCACTCATTACTTTAAGAAGTTTAAGGCAAAGATTTTCCGGGGTCGGCGGCGCGGCAAAACGAGCTGATTTAACCCCTGGCTTACCGTTCAAACAATTGACCATTAACCCGGAATCATCGGCAATTGCGATCTCATCGGGTTTCAGCTTGATCGCTTTAACCTTTTTGATCGCGTTAGCTTCAAAGGTCAGGCCGTTTTCAACAACCCTGACCCCTCGCCCTTCAACCTTCATTCCTTTAAGGATCTGGCCGATTTCCCGCAGTTTATGCTTATTCGTCGTCGCGACAATTACTTTACCGCTCATGCTTCAGCGCTTTTTTGCCAATGTCTTTCCGGTAGTGCATCCCTTTGAATTTGATCAGGTCGACCGCTTGATAAGCCTTCTTGATCGCGAACTTGATCGAATCGCCCCGCGCGGTCACGCCAAGCACCCGGCCGCCGGCCGTCACGATCTTCCCGCTCTCTTCTTTTGTCCCGGCATGAAAGACCATCACATTTTCCAGTTGATCGATCCGGTCGAGGCCGGTGATCGGAATCCCTTTTTCATATTTACCGGGATAACCGCCGGCCGCCAAGACCACGCAAACCGCCGCCTGCTCATGCCATTCGATCATTTTTCCGTCAAGCTTTTCGTCAGCAATCGCTTCCATGATCGGCACCAGATCCGACTTCATCCGCATCATGATCGGTTGGGTTTCCGGATCGCCGAAGCGGCAATTGAACTCCAGGACTTTCGGCCCCTTTTTCGTAACCATGATCCCGGCGTAAATGACCCCTTTATAGCTAATCCCTTCCTGCCGCATCCCGTCAATGAACGGCTTAAGGACCGTCACGTCGATCTCCGACATTAAATGTTCGGTCACGATCGGCGCCGGGGAATAAGCCCCCATCCCGCCGGTATTCGGCCCCTGGTCACCGTCTCGGACCCGTTTATGGTCCTGGGCAGAAGCCAGCGGCAGGATCGACTGGCCATCGGTCAAAGCGAGGATCGAGGCTTCTTCTCCGTCGAGGAATTCCTCAACCACGACCTGATCGCCGGCTGAGCCAAACTCTTTCTGCTCCATGATCAGTTTTAGGGCTTCGATCGCTTCGGCCTCGGTCTGGCAAACGACAACTCCCTTGCCGGCCGCCAAGCCATCGGCTTTAACGACGATCGGCGCCCCCATTTCTTTAACATAAGCGATTGCCTCTGCTAAGCGGCTAAAAGTCCCCGACTGGGCAGTCGGTATATCGTATTTCGTCATAAAATTTTTGGAGAAAACCTTGCTCCCTTCGATTCGCGCTCCCAGCCGGCCCGGACCAAACACTTTCAAACCAGCCGCGGCAAACTCATCGGCAATCCCGGCAACCAGCGGCACTTCCGGGCCGACCACGGTCAGCCCGATCTTTTTTTCAAGAGCAAACTTTTTTAAGCCGTCGATATCCTCAACCGCGAGAGGGACATTTTCGGCAAATTGAGCGGTCCCGGGATTTCCGGGCGCGCAATAGATCTTTTCGGCTAACGGGCTTTGCGCGATCTTCCAGACCAGCGCGTGTTCCCGACCGCCGGAACCAATAACTAATATTTTCATATTTTTCTCCTCCATGTTTTATCTCGCCCCCTCTCTTTTTAAGAGAGGGGGTCGGGGGGTGAGTTACTCTCCCTCAGGTCGATTAAACGAAGCTGGGCCGACTCAAAGCCGTTCCATTCGTTGCTCTCCAGATTAAAAGCCAGATCATAGCGCTTGGAGTAATCAAGGCATTCCCCTAAGCTCCCCATCCCGAAACCGATCGTTTCGACTTCCGCGCCGCCAAAGTTAAATTTGGCCTTGAGGTGCTTGTTCCCGTTGCCGATCGCCCGAAAAGTTGATAAGGCAAGATTGCGCAGCATCAGGACCGGGACCGGATTCCGCTCGCCAAACGGCGCCAACCGCTGCAGTTCTTTTACTAATGAAAGAGAAAGCTGATCGATCGTTACTTCAGCATCGATCGCCAAACCCGGCGCCAGCTCGTCGTCGGCGATCCCCGTCGCCACTTCCGCCAGGAATTGTTCGGCAAAAAGCGGGATATTTTTAGCTTCGATCTTAAAACCG
>JBAZMB010000002.1:0-39101 GCA_041649975.1 Candidatus Margulisiibacteriota bacterium
TGCAGGCGGGCTTGTGGCCCCATCGTCTAGGGGTTAGGACACTAGCTTTTCAAGCTAAGAACCGGGGTTCGATTCCCCGTGGGGCTATTTAGAACACAGAAAGTAGAGCGGGGAGCATAGGAAAAAGCGCCTCCTACGCTCTAGTTTCTACGCTCCATATAAAGATACTGCCGAACTTCAGCTTCATTGGTTAGAGGCCGTAGCCAGTTTATCACTAAGTCAAGAATTCGGTTAATCCTCTCAATTTCTTCTTTTGTTGTAAGCCTTGTGAGGTCTGGTTTCCAAGCTAAGAAGCCTTCAATCTGCTTCGACCTTTCAATCCCCCTGATTATCCTGTTCGCAAGTATGTCGTGCATAACACTCCTTATTACAAGAATATTGCCTCCGACACATTTATATTGTCCATAATCTGGGTCAGTTGAGGACAACTTGTTCGCAGGCAAATCGTCTTTCATGCTTCGAAATATCAATAATGACGCAAGATAATAATTGGCGTTGCCCATGAATCTAGCCTTGCTTACGCTTCTTTGATAGTCGGTTTGCCCACGATAGTTCTCGGCGCTTAAAAAAACTTCCGCTCTCTTTTCTAAATATCTGGTGCCTGAAGGTCTAAATGGTAAGCCAAGAAAATCACAAGCTTGCAATAAGCCTAAATGGATCCGGCTTTTTTTCGACAAAGGAACTCTTGGAAGATAGAACGGGTTTAATCTTTTGCTTATTTCGATCCCTTGTCGAACCCTGCACAAATATGATTGGCTCATGTTTATTTATCTATAATAATAATTAAGAATTTCATGAAAAAATAAAACGCTTGGGAGGCGAAGGGGGAAAGACCACTTCTAATTATTCGTATACTCTAAGCTCAAGACCGGCGGATTGGCCCCATTTTCACGACTTAAGATCACCACGACCCCATTATCCGATCCGTCTTGTTTGATCGCGATCCCGTAATTGGTCGCCGGGGTTAAAGCCCAGCCCTTAACCGCCGTTAGAATGGCGTCGCTGCTTAACGAATTATATTGGCTGGCGACAAAGGTCGAAGAAAGCAGGAAGGTCCCAACGGACGGCTTGGTATTCCAAGTCGTCTCGCTCGAAAAAGCGCTGTTTAATAAATAAACCTGCAAGGCCGGGGTGCCAACGGTCACCGCGTATGTTTTTATCGTCGCCGATTGGATCGTAATGTTGCTGGGAAGCGAAGCTAAAGAAAAGCGGAAATACGCCTCATAGTTTGTTCCCGGAGGAGTCAGCAGCCCGCCTTTCAGGGAAGCGACGCCTTCGTAGGATGCCGTCGGCAAAGAGGAGTCAACGTACGAATCCGATTCGGCCGTGATCTCGACGGCATAGCCGGAGACGGTCACGTTCGCTAAGCCAACGATTTCTCCGGAAGAGCAGCGAACAACGGCCGTCCCCTGACTTTTGGCTTCCAGGGTTGCCATTGTCCCCTTAGCGGTCAAGGTTCCTATTGAATCGCCGGACAAGCTCCAGGTCGGCGAAAAATCCAGCCCCTCGCCGGATGAGGTCGTCCCATAAGAGTTGAAGGTAATGATCGCGTTCACCCTGACGGTTGAACTATCCGGGGAGATTTCAATCGCGGCTAGTTCGCTGGTCGGGGGGAGCGAGGCGGAGATCGTAATGGTCGCGGAAACTGATTGCCCGCCGTATGAAGCGGTAATTGTTTCCGACCCGGTCGCGGTCGGCTTAAACAGCCCGGTATAACCGATCGCGGCGATCGTGCCAAGGTTGTTTGCCAGTGACCAGGAAGGGATTACCGCCGCGGTTGTCCCATCGGTAAAATTACCGATGACGGAAAAAGAAAGGCTGCCGCCAACTCGGACCGTTCCGCTGTTCGGCGAAATCGTCAGGCTGGTGACCGAGCCATTGTTAATGGTCGAATCGCCGCAACCGGAAAAGATTGCAGCCAATACTAATATCGCGGTAATGGCTAGCTGCTTAAACATCTTTCCTCCGCCATCATTGGTCTTTTTGCAATGGGAGATTCCATTACCGACAATAATAGCCGTCGACCGCTAATTATTCAAGCTTAGATCAAAATATCGGCTGGATCGTCCCACGAGCCATACATATGTCCATCAGGCTGGATGATGCCTGATCTGATCTCTCCGTCTTTCGGCGGGGTCAGGCATTCCGCCACCACTACGCTCACTCCATCGTAATTAAACTTATAACCCCAAGGGAGGGGAGCTTGTTCTTTCCCGCGAACACGCAAGATTTCTAACAGAAACCCCGTCTCAACATGGTGCTGATCGATCCATTCAATAACTTTCTGGGCGCCTTTCAGTTCCGGCTGTCTTGGTTTTCCCATCTCGCGAAAGGTGACTTGCTTGGCTCCCGCTTCTTTCGCCCATTTCATAAAAGCCAGAAAACTGTCCGGAGAATCAATGCCCCCCTTGGTCATGGTTACGGTCAGCCTAACTAATAGCCCTATCTCCTTAGCCTGAGAAACAATGGACCCCAAGTTCCAACTGGTCCGATTGTCAGCCAAAAGGCGGGAGTTTGCTTCATCCCAAGGACTAACGCAGCTGATCGCGACGGTGTTTAATCCTTTCTCCTTCCAGAAAGCCATATTTTCCCGGTTGAGTCTCAACCCATTGGTCTGGAGCTCCGGGACCAAGCCTCGTCCGTTGTTATATAGAAGTGAAATGACCAAGCCCATTTCTTCTTTTGTGACCAGCGTTGGCTCGCCTTTGCCGGTAATTATCCCGTAAGGGATCCCAGCCGCGACTAGCCTGAATTTATCGACCAGGAAAGCGATCCGTTCTGGTGAAACAGGCGTTTTTGTCGGGGCCTTCACCCGGTAAGTTGTTTTGCTGATGCAATACGGACAGCGCAGATTACATGATGGGTCCCCAACCATGATCGATAAGGTAGATATTTTTGTTGAGAGCATGAAATCCTCCTTTGATGGTCAATTGAGTATCGCCAGCCAGGAGGGATAATTTCAGCTCTTCCAGAACTTCTCGGCCGCGGCCACTGTTTGGATCCCCTTATTTTCCAGCAGGGCAATAAGCTTCAACCAGATCGCGCCGGTGATCTCGACATCGGCGGCCGCCCGGTGGAGGACCGGGGTCGGAATGCGAAAATGCTCCGCGACCTTTGAGAGCTTATAGGAATAAAGACCGGGGATCAGCTTCCTCGACAGTTTTAACGTGCATAAGAGTTGGTTCGCCAGGTGGGGGATAAAAAGCAATTGCGCGTGGTGGTTAATAAAGGGTACGTCGAATTCAACGTTATGGACGACCAACGGATCGTTATTAATAAATGTGTAGAAGCCGTCCAACGCGACCCGCTTTTCGACTCCCGCGTCATGCAGCTCTTGCGTAATTCCAGTCAGGTTCATAATGTTGTCGGGCAAGAGCTGGTGGGTATTGATCAAAACATTATATGTTTCGGTCGTTTGCCCCCCTTCGATCCTGGCCGCCGCTATTTCTATAATTTCGCTCTTTTGGTATTCCAAACCGGTCGTTTCAATGTCGATCACGCAGTAACGCTGGCCGAGCAACCCGGCCGGCTCTTCACTGGCGTGCCGAAGAAAAGGGTACTTTTCGGTCAACTTGCTGAATTCCGGCGATTGATAGTATTTTTCCATAACGTCTTATTATATAAGAATTGTTAGCGATTGACACCCGGCTCTTTTTCTTTTATCCTAAATCGAGATGCGTAAACTAATTGTCGCTTTATTCGTGGTTGCCCTGGTCTCGGCTCTTTACGCCGAAGTCGCCCTCCCCCCCCTGGTCAAACAACCGGAGAGCGTTTCCTTAAAAGAAAAAAAAGCCCGGCTTGAATATCTCCGTAAAGAGATCAAGCGCCTTTCCAGCCAAGTTAAACGAGTTCGCCGCAGCAAGCGGGGGCCGATCGTCGACAAAATGAATAACTACCAAAATGAGATCGACGACCTCCTGCGGGTCGCGCCGCCTCCGCCGTTAAAAACGGCCGCGAGTCCGCCCCGACCGGTTGAAGCTCCTCCGGCGCCGTCTCCCACGCCGAGGATCGAAACCCTGCAAAAGGCTCGGCGCGAAGTCTTTATGCCGCGCAATCCCCAGCTCGGCCTTTCGACCGGTTACCTGGCCGGCATCAACGCTCTTCGTCTCGAAACCAGGTTCTTTGAACCATATAATATCAACTCAACCAGCGGACGATTGGGGCTAGCCTATGCCTGGGGAAATGACAGTGACAATTTCGCCCGTAAAAATCTGGTCGTTTGCGTTGATGGGATCTATCGCTTTAACCAACCATATGAACCTGGTTTCCATTATTATGCCGGGGCGGGCGCCAATCTCACGGTTTTAACGACCGGACGAAACGCCGGTTCTTTTGGCGGAGAATTGTTTGCCGGAGCGGACCTCGATTTTTTTGGCGGACAAGGATTTGTTGAGGCGGGGCTAGGTTTGCTAAGGACCGGGGCTGGGCCAAGGCACAGCGGAGCGACCTTGCTGATCGGCTTCCGGAATTAACTCCCCAATAGTTCTGAAATATCGACCGCCTCAAAGTTGTCGCGGCTATTTTTCTGAACTTTAACTTCACGATACTGGCTTAAATCAATGGCTTCGTCTTCCTCGCTCCCTTTGTCTTCCCACTTGGTGCCGCTCGGCCAGGAGGAGCGATTTTCTTCTTCGACCGACCATTTTTCATAATAGTTTTCCGGGATCTCTTCCAAAAAGCGCGACTCCTTCAGGATCACTTCTCCCTCATAGCTGGAATAAACCAATGGGTAGGTCAGATACAGCTCGTCTTTCGCGCGGGTCACGGCAACATAGAACAAACGGCGCTCTTCTTCCATCTCTTCTTCTTTATTAAAGGAAAGATAGGATGGAAAGCGCCCGTCAGCCAGCCAGGCGACAAAAACGATCTTCCACTCCAGCCCTTTGGCTTGATGGATCGAGGAAAGGACGCAAGCCTCTTTTTCCTGCTCCCCTCCGTCTACGACCGTTTCCGCTTCGATCCCGGAAACTAAAGCCAGCGAGCTTAATAGGTCCTCCAGCGTTTTAAATTGAGTGGCATAACTGCCAAGCTGCTCCAGGTCTTCCAATCTTTCCCGGAAATTGGCGTACTGCGCTTTGATGTATTCGGCATAATTTGAGCCGGCAATGATCTTCACCATTTCCGCCGGCGAATCAAGCTTATCTTGCAGGTCGCGCAAGGTCTGCTGGAAAACACGGAAATCGCGTTGGGCGACCGCGGGAACCAGACCGACAACCTGCTCGGAAGTAATTTCCGCGACCGCGTCGATCGTTTGACTGATATGCTGGAAAATCTTTTCCGCGGTTCGCGGTCCGACTTTCGGCAGAAGCTTTAGGATCCTGGTCCAGGAGATCTCGTCCTTTGGATTATGGAAGATCTTTAAAAACGCCAGGACATCTTTGATGTGCGCTTCCTCAAAAAACCGGATCCCGGAACGGACCTCGAACGGGATTCCCCGCTTGGTCAGTTCCATCTGGATCTCCATCGACTGGTAATGAGAACGGTAGAGGATCGCCATTTCATTTAAGGCCGAGCCTTCATCGCGCAATTCCAGCATCCGCTGGGCGATGAACGAAGCTTGGGAAAAAACATTGACCAGCGGCACGACCGCCGGCTTTTGTCCGCTCGGCCGCTTCGATTTCAGGCGCTTGTCGAACCGTTCTTTTGCCATGCCGATCGAGGTGTTGGCGATCATTAATATTTCCGGGGTGGAACGATGGTTGACTTCCAACTTGTATAAAGTTGAATCCGGGTAAACCTTTGGAAAATTAATAATGTTCTTAAAATGCGCGCCGCGGAAACTGTAGATCGACTGGCTATCGTCGCCTACGACCATGATGTTGCGATGCTCCTTGGCCAAAATATCCATGATCTTGGCCTGGAGGTGGTTGGTGTCCTGGTATTCATCGACTAGGATATGCAGGAACTTGCTGGAATAACGGCGCGCGACCTCTTCATTTTCCGCCAGCAATTTCCACCAGTTAAAAAGCAGATCGTCAAAGTCCATCAAGTTGCTTTTCCGCTTGTGTTGGTTGTACATTTTATAGACCGCTTCGATCTCTTCCGCCTGCTGCTCGAATTGAGCGTAGTTATAAGCGATGACATCAACTATGCTCCGTCCGGTGTTGACCGCTAAGCCAAAAAGACTGGCTAAGCTGTCGCCTTTTGGGAAACGTTTTGCTTTCGTGTCGATATTGCAGTCCGCGACGCAATTGTCGATCAGGTCCTTGGAGTCGGCCCGGTCAAGGATCGTGAAGTTTTGCTCATATCCGATCAATTTAGCGTGCCGCCGCAACATCATGTTCCCAACGTGGTGGAATGTCCCGCCGCACAGGTTTTTAATATCCAACTTTAGGAGATTCTCTACCCGGGAAACCATCTCCCGCGCCGCTTTGTTGGTAAAGGTGACCAATAAGATCCGATCGAGGGGGATCCCGGACTCAACTAAATAGGCAACCCGGTAGGTGATGGTCCTGGTTTTACCGGAACCGGCCCCGGCGATCACCAGCATTGGCCCGCCCGGAGCGGTGACGATTGGGAGCTGCTCTTCGGTCAGCTCTTTCGCGTAGTCGATCTTAAAGTTGGGTTGGCCGGATTCATAGGTAGATTTTAATATATATTTTTGTGTCATTTAGGTTTTGTATTATAGCAGATGACCGTGACTTCGCCGAATTTTTTACGGCAGCGTTTGTTTGATCTCGCCATTCGCCCGATCATACCGAAAGGCCCAGGTTTTTGACCCTTTAAAATATGAGTAGGTCATTCTTGTGCCGCTCATCGCCGAGCCATACCATCCGCTGGTCGGCACGGTTGTTGAACCATTTATCGGCGGCGCCATGGTTAAGATCGCGAACCAAAGCTGAATTGAATAACGACCATTGTACTGGGCATAAGGCAGGGGAACATGTTTGTTTGTCGCGGTATACCATGGCCAGCCAGTAGCCGTCATATAGATGCCAATTTTATCAACTTCAATAGAGGCCGGCTTCCCTTGGACGACCCAATTCATATTTAACAAATTAATGCCGGTTTTATACGCGGCCATCGTTTCTTTGAATTGAGCTTCGGCCGCCTGATCAGATAAATTCACGAATCGCGGTAAGACGGTCGCAGCTAAAAGACCGAGAATAATAATTGCCATTATTATCTCGATCAACGTAAACCCTTTTTTTGCCGCTCTTATAGTTATTTGTTTCACGTGGAACTATTTGGCTATCCTATCTTTAAATTTATGTCTAAGGCGCGGGCGGAGTGGGTTAAGGCTCCGACCGAAATGTAATCAACTCCGGTCCTGGCGACCGCTCTAACGTTCTTAATCGTTATCCCGCCGGAGGCCTCGGACGCGATCCGGTTCCGCTTGCACATCTTCACTCCGGCCTTGAGCTCCTTCAAGGACATGTTGTCCAGCAGGATCCGGTCAGCCCCTGCTGCTATGGCTCGCCTAACTTCAGCCAGGGTTCCAGCTTCAACCTCGACCGGCTTCCGGCCCAAATAGATCTTGGCGGCATCAACCGCTTTTTCGATCGTTTTATTGATCTTAATGTGATTATCCTTGATCAGGATCGCGTCATAAAGCCCGAAGCGGTGATTTTCGCCGCCGCCAAGTTTAACGGCGTACTTTTCGATCGCCCGCCAGCCGGGGGTGGTCTTTCTGGTATCAAGCAAGATCGCGCCGGTTCCTTTAATATTTTTTACATACTCACCGGTCAGGGTCGCGATCCCGGATAAATGCTGGAGAAAATTTAATGCGGTCCTCTCACCGGTCAGGATCGCGCGCGCCGGGCCTTGCAGGGTCGCGATAATCGTTCCTTTCCCGACCGTCTGGCCATCCTTAACCTTTTGCGTCAACCTGACCCGGCGGTCAATTTGGCGGAAAACCTCCCGGGCGATTTCAAGGCCGGCAATGATCCCGCCTTCCTTGGCCATGATCACGGCGGTGACCCGCTTATCGGCAGGGATAACCGCTTTAGTGGTAATATCACCGTTCCCAATATCTTCGATTAAAGCGATCTTGATCAAGTGCTCTGTTGTTCGCTGCAACTTGCGCATAATTTACCTCAAGAGGATCCAGACCACATAATAATACATCAAGGGGGCGGTCAGGACAAACGAATCGATCCGGTCCAGTACCCCGCCATGACCAGGGACGATATTTGATGAGTCTTTGACGCCGGCATCCCGTTTGATCAATGATTCGATCAGGTCGGAAAATTGGCCGGTGATCCCGATCAAGACCCCAAGGATCAACGCGTGCCACAAGTCGATCTGCGCCGTCTGACTGAAGATCCCGGCCGCCAGCAGGCAAACAATGAACCCGGCGATCGCGCCTTCCCAGGTCTTTTTCGGCGAGATCGAGGGAGCCAAAGGGGTATGGCCAAAGGCTTTTCCGGCCAGGTAAGCGGCCGAGTCCATCGCCCAAACGGTAAAGACCAGGAAAAAGAGGTAGCCGCCATGATCGGTCAAGCTGCGGATAAAAATAAGATAGCTAAAAAACCAGCCGATATAGATCATGCCAAGAACCGTCACAGCGACATCAACGATCGTGTCCTTTTCCCGCTTGAGGAAGATCCCGGAGATCAGCGCGATCGCCACCGCAATTGTTAGGATAGCCGAATGAGCAGGCTCCCAGCTTCTTTTTAAGGAATAATATGAAAAAGTAATAAAAAAGATGGTCATTACGTTGCCGACGTAATAAGCGGGGAAAAATCCCTTTTTCATCATTAGATTATAAAATTCATTGATCGAGAAGATCGCCAGGACCAAGATCATCAGCAAAAACGGGAGGTTCCCGTAATAAATACAGCCTAAGACGATCGGCGTCCCGATCGCGATGGTCAGCGCCCTCAGCTTCATAGTTTTCCGAATCGCCTTTCCCTTTTTTGGTAAGCTTCAATCGCTTGTTTAAACTGCTTCTCCCTGAATTCCGGCCAGTAAGCATCCGTAACATAGAGCTCGGCATAAGCGATCTGCCAGAGTAGAAAATTGGAGATCCGCATCTCGGAAGCGGTCCTGATCAGCAGGTCGGGATCAGGCAGATCGCTGGTGTATAAATTGGCTTGCAAGTCGGCTTCATTGACCTCTTTCTTCCCTTCGGCGATCAGGCGGTTAACCGCGTCAACGATCTCGGCCCGGCCGCCGTAGTTGACCATGATGCTTAAGGTGCTTTTGCTCCCCGCGGCGGTTTTTTCCGTCGCCTGTCTCATTTTTTTCTGAAGTTCCGGGGAAAACTTTGCCAGACGGCCAAGGAACTTGACCCTGATCCCTTTTTTGACCAGCTCATCGAGCTCCCGGTCGATCGTCAGCAAAAGCAGTCCCATCAGAAAATCAACTTCCTCTTTCGGCCGACCCCAGTTTTCCGTGGAAAAAGCGTAGACGGTCAGATACTCGACCCCAAGTTCCCCCGCGGCGCGCAGCACGGCGCGAAGCGATTCCGCCCCTTCTTTGTGGCCGGCGATCCTCGGCAGGCCGCGCTTTTTCGCCCAACGGCCATTGCCGTCCATAATGATGGCGACGTGTCTTGGGATATTTTTTTCCATGTCAGTATTCAGGCTACCGGGTTTGGCCCAGCGCCCAGGACCAAGGGAGACGTCCCCTGCTCCTGGCGGCTGTTAAATGGAAAGGACTTCCTTTTCTTTGGCGGCGGCCAGGTGGTCGGCTTCGGCGCAATATTTGTCGGTCAGCTCTTGGACTTTTTTGTCCAGCAAGGTTTGCTGGTCTTCAGTGATGGCCTTGTCGGTCTTTTGCTTTTTTAGCTCTTCCATGGCATCGCGCCGTATATTACGGATAACGACCTTGGCGTCTTCCGTCTCTTTCTTGATCACTTTGGTGAGGTCTTTGCGGCGTTGCTCGGAAAGTTCCGGCAAAACCAGGCGGATCACTCCGCCTTCGGTTTTCGGCGTCAGGCCAAGATCGGAGGCCTGGATCGCCTTTTCGATCCCGACAACGGCACTTTTGTCATAAGCGGTGATCTGCAACAAACGAGCTTCCGGCGCGGCAACTGAGGCGACTTGTTTCAGCGGCACGCTGGACCCATAATAATCAACGTGGAGGTTGTCGAGCAGAGCGGGATTGGCCCGACCGGTCCGAATACCGGAAAAGTTCTTCTTTAAGACCTCGATCGCTTTTTGCATCCCCAGTTCGTGGTTTTTTACGACATCCATTTTATCCCCCTTATTCGGCTTCGATGATCGTCCCGACTTTTTTCCCCAGGACGGCTTGTCTAATGTTCCCCGGCTTGAGCAGATCAAGGACTAGGATCGGGATCTTATTGTCCATGCAAAGCGAAACAGCGGTTGAATCCAAAACGCCTAAGCGTTTTTGAATGACTTCCATATGGGTGATCCGGCTGAATTTTTTGGCGTCTTTATGTTTCAGTGGATCTTTATCGTAGACGCCGTCAACCTTCGTCGCCTTGATTATAACGTCGACATCAAGTTCGGCCGCCCTTAACGCGGCGGTCGTATCAGTTGAAAAATACGGGTTGCCTGTCCCGGCCGCCAGGACCACTACTCGGCCTTTTTCCATGTGGCGGATCGCCCGGCGTCGGATAAAAGGCTCGGCTACGGAACGCATATCGATCGCGGTCTGGACCCGGCAATTGACCCCCTGTTTTTCCAGGGCATCCTGGATCGCCAGCGAATTAATCACCGTGGCCAGCATCCCCATGTAGTCGCCGGTCGCCCGGTCGATACCATTGATCGCGCCCGCCACGCCGCGGAAAATATTGCCCCCACCAACGACCACCGCTACCCCGACCCCCGCCTCCCTGACCAGCTTGACCTCTTTGGCAACAGTGTGCAGAACTTTGAGGTCAATCCCGTATTTTTGTTCGCCGCCGAAAATTTCACCGGAGAGCTTGAGGAGGATCTTTTTGTAAGGTCTTGTCATGTCGTGAGGATTATACTATAATCCACCTGCTATGGCAATGTTCTTCCCATATTTTGAATTGTGCGCGTCTCTCTTTATCTTATTGCTTGCTTTTGAGATCTGGACCAGGCACTACGAGAACCGCTTGGCTCGTTTCTTTTCGTTTTTCGCGCTAGCCGCGTTTCTTTGCACGATCTTAACCTATTCCTATCGCATCGCGTTCACTTTGGAGATCGCGCAAGATATAAACCGGATCAGCGCCTTGCTTTGGGTTTTTATTTTCCCGATCTTTGCCCATTTCGTCTTGCTTTATACGAAAAAAGACGGCTTTCTCCAGTCGGTTTATAACTATCTTTGGCTCTATCTCCCCCCTTCGATCCTGGGACTGTTGTTCCTTTTCACTAATTTAATGTACCAGCGCTATGAGATCCAAAATATCGGGATCGTCAGCCAGCCGGCTCCGCTCTACTGGTTATTCGTTTTCGAGGCCACCATTTACTGCGCCTGGGGGATTGGTTTATTGCTCTGGTATTCACGCGTCACGCCACAAAAAACGGAAAGATCGCAAGCGATATTAATCGCGATCGGCTCGACAGTCCCTTTCCTGGTCGGCCTGATCACCGACTTCGTCTTGCCGTTGGTCCTAGGCTATCGGGTCGCGCCGCCCACCTTGGTCTTTGACTTGGCGGTAATGAACTTTTTTATTTTTATCGCCATGCGCTCCTATAGTCTGTTTGCCATTTCCCCGGCTCTCGCGGCCGACGTGATCATCGAAACGATGCCGGACGCGTTGGTGGTAACCGATCTGGACGGCTGCGTTATTTTTATGAATGAAGAAGCGAAAAAGCTGCTCCACTCTTCCGGTGAAAACGCCTGCCACATTATTTCGACTTTGTTTAAAAAGCCGGCGGATTATGAGCGGCTTTATGACGAGGTCGCCAATAAGAAGTTATTAATTGAACGGTTCGAGGCCGAGCTTAAAGATCCGATGGGAGAACGGCTTCCCGCCTTGATCAACGCCCGCCTCCTCCGCGCCAAAGGGTTTGGGGAAACCATCGGGATCGTTTTTGTCATCCGGGATATCCGCGGTTAACGCCTGATTGCTTGAAATTTTCCTCATCTCCGGCCGATTATTAAGTACCAATGAAAGCAACATTTTCTCCCTACCGAATGCAGTTATATAGTGGAGTGGCCCCTAAACATCTCTCTGCTTTTTTTCTAAATGATCATTTTTGGCCACGTTCCCAAAGAAAAATAGTTCAACGGCCTAGTTGCGATTGGAAACCGGTCGCGGAAAAGAATGAGGCCATCGCCATCGAATCGCGCGTCAGTCTCGGTGATGAAAAGAGCTTTCTTTTTGATTCCCCCGCCGTTTCCTTATATTCAAACCGGGGGGAGCTGCCAATGAATGGGACAATCGACCATCATAAGCGGAATTTTTCTACGACCCTCAATCGTTCTTTCTCCTTAGGCGGACTGGACGTTGAGGCCGCGCTGTCTTTGTCTAAGTCCGAATACACCACTCAGGAGTCGGAAACTAAGCTGGTCGTAAAAGGGGTCGGCCTTTCCGGGCCAAACGTTCAACCGGAAACGACTTGGGTTACCAGAACCCATAGTTCTTACGAATCCAGCTTATCATTATCGGTCGGCAAAGGCACTTTCTCGGAACCGCCTTCCTTGTCGGTCAAATTGTCTCGCTTCACCCACCATGACCAGCATCGTCTCAAGATCTTTGATCAGCCTTTCATGCTCGGCCAGGCCGGCCAAAGCGCCATGCTTTTTGATCATCCGCCAACGCCTGTCGTTATGGTCGATCATTTATGTTGCACGAGTACCGGACAACAAAAAGACCTTTTTTCCCTCTTTTTTAGAGACCGGCAGTCGATCGGTAGCCACCAAATAAATAAAACAGAAATATTTGATTTTGTCGTTGATGATATCCATTTTCAGCTCGACCTTAGCAAGGACTTTTCTCTTTATCGAGTTCTCACCCCTGGCTTAAGACACAAAATATTTTCCGGCTGGGCGAATCATGCGCACCGAATAACCATTGGCCAGACGTTAATCGGCTGTTTGCCTCACTTTGACGGCTTGGTCTCGTTTGATTTTAGCGGGATTTAACTATAAACTTTATTATGAATCAATATCAAGTTATCGTCATCGGCGCCGGACATGCCGGGATTGAGGCCGCCCTGGCTTCAGCCCGCCTAGGCTGCCGTACCCTTCTTTTAACGATGAACATCGACACGATCGGCTACATGGCCTGCAACCCGGCAATCGGCGGGCCGGCCAAGTCGCAATTAGTCCGCGAAGTTGACGCTTTGGGCGGCCAGATGGGTATTTCTGCCGACCTAACTTTCTTGCAGATGAAAACCCTCAATACGAACAAAGGTCCGGCGGTCCACGCCTTGCGCGCTCAATCTGACCGTCAGCAATACCACCAGGTTATGGAAAAAATTCTCGAAGAACAACCCAATCTGGAAATCAAGCAAGCGGAAGTTGCTGAAATCCTATTCGCCAACGATCAAATTGAAGGGGTCAGGACCGTCCTCGGACATGTTTACGAGGCGCCAAATGTGATCGTTACCACCGGAACATTCTTAAAAGGGGTTATTCACGTTGGGATGAACCATCAAGCGGCCGGCCGAATGGGGGAGGGGCCTTCAAACCAGCTTTCTGATTCATTGGCCAGGGCGGGCCTCAAGTTAGGCAGGCTTAAGACGGGGACCCCCGCCCGCCTCAACCGCCGTTCGATCGATTTTTCCAAGATGTCCGTCCAACCCGGGGATGTGCCGCCCCGGCAGTTTTCTTTTACTTGGGAATATCGGCAATATGGGCTGTCCGGCCTGCCGGAAAATGAGAATTTTTCTCTGCCGCAAATTCCTTGCCATTTGACCTGGACCGGTGAAAAGACCCACGAGATAATTCGCGCCAATTTAGACCGCTCCCCCCTTTTCCAAGGAAAGATCAAGGGGGTCGGGCCCCGCTATTGCCCATCGATCGAGGATAAAGTTGTCCGTTTTCCGGAAAAGGATCGCCAACAATGCTTTATCGAACCGACCGGCCGGTCTACCTTAGAAATGTACGCCCAGGGAATGTCGACTTCCCTGCCGGAGGATGTCCAGCTAGCAATGCTCCGGACCATGCCAGGGCTGGAGAACGTGGAGATAATCCGCCCGGGATACGCCGTGGAATATGACTATATTCTCCCCTCCCAACTTCAATCCACCTTGGAAACAAAAACGATCTCCGGGCTGTTTTGCGCCGGACAGATCAATGGGACCTCCGGCTACGAAGAAGCGGCCGCCCAAGGATTGGTCGCCGGGATCAATGCCGCCCTTAAGGCAAAGAACTCGGCTCCGTTCATTCTTGGCCGTGACGATAGCTATATCGGCACCCTGATCGATGATCTGATCACTAAGGAAATACTAGAGCCCTATCGTATGCTGACCTCCCGCTCCGAATACCGGCTCCTCCTTCGGCAAGATAACGCCGACCTCCGCCTCACCGAAAAAGGGTATCGGGCAGGGCTTATTCCTGAGCCCCGCTACCAGGCTTTTCTGAAAAAGAAAGCGGCGGTCGCGGCCAAGGAGGCAATTTCTTCGGAAACCAGGGAACAGATCGAGATTGCCCAAAAATATCAGGGCTACATCGTGCGGCAATTGGAACAAATCGCCCGCTTTAAAAAGCTTGAGGACAAGCGGTTGCCCCCGTCGTTTGATTACTTATTATTAAAGGGCCTTTCCACTGAAGCCCGGGCGAAACTGACCGCCGTTCGTCCAGCTTCAATCGGCCAGGCGTCGCGGATCGCCGGGGTGTCGCCAGCCGACATTGCCGTCCTCCTTATTTGGCTGCAAACCCGCAGTAGACAAAGCAAAGTCACCATGATAAAATCGGTCGCTGGACAAGAGGAGGTGACATCGTGAAAAAGCTATTATTAATCGCACTAGCGGCTGTTTTCTTCGCCGGCGTTTCGCACGCGGCTATGGATACGGTCGGCTATATTGACGTCCAAAAGGTCTTCAAGGAATACAAGGAGACCGATAAGGCCCAAAAGGACCTGTCAAAGGACGAAGAAAGCTTCAAAAAAGAATTCGAAGACAGCCAGAAAAAATTAGCTGATGCCGAGAAAAACGGCAAGAAACAAGAAGAGCTCGAGAAAATGAAGAAAGAGCTCGAAGAAAAACTGGCGCCCAAACGTGATTCGCTGATCAAAAAGAATCAGGAATTGACCGGGAGAATACAGGCCGCCATTCTGGAATCGGTCAAAAAAGTGGCCAAAAAAGTTGGGGTTGAAGTCGTTCTCGACAAACAGGTTCTGATCATCGGCGGAATGGACCTGACCGACATGGTCATCACCGAGCTGAATAAAGGAAAGTGAAACTCGCAAGACTAGCCGAACTTGTTTCCGGCACAGTCAACGGTAACGCTGACCAAGAGATCAGTAAAGTTTCGACTATCGAAGAGGCCGGGGTTGGGGATCTCGTTTTCGTTCTAGAAGACCAGAACCTCATCCCGGCCTTTTCATCATCCGCCTCCGCCGTCGTTACCGCCAAAGTTCCCGCCAACACCCAGGGGAAGACCTTTCTGCTGGTTAAAAATCCGCGCCTGGCCATGGCAAAGGCCCTCGGAGCGTTTTCCGCCCCTCGCCAGACAGGGATCATTTCTGATAAAGCGGTCGTCGCCAAAAGCGTCCGTCTGGGGAAAAATGTTTCGGTCGGCCCTTTCACTTCCATCGGCGAAGATTGCGAGATCGGGGAGAATACGATCATTCACTCCAATGTCACGATCTACGACCGGGTTAAGATCGGAGCCAATGTGATCATCCACGCCGGCGCCAGGATCGGAGTCGACGGCTTTGGCTTCGCCTGGGAAAACGACCAACACGTCAAGATCCCGCAAACAGGGACGGTAGTTATTGAGGATGACGTCGAGATCTACGCCAATGTCTGCGTCGCCCGCGGCACGATCGGCACTACGCGCCTCGGCCGGGGGACCAAGATCGACAACCTAACCCATATCGCGCACAATTGCCAGATCGGCGAGTCGTGCGCCATCACCGCCCTGGTTGGCTTTGCCGGCTCGGTCACCTTCGGCAAGCACGTGCAGGTCGGCGGCATGGCCGGGTTTAACGGGCACATCACCGTCGGCGACAACGTCATCGTTATGGCCAAGGCGGGAGTGACGAAAGATATCCCGGCCAACTCCGTCGTTTCCGGCTTCCCGGCCGAGGACCATAAAGAACAGTTAAAATTCCAGGCCACCTTGAAACGTTTGACCAAAAAAACCGATTAATGGATATCGCTTTTTTCGCGGATTCTTACAAGCCCTATATTTCCGGGGTGACCAACTCGGCCGAGATCCTGGCCAAGAACCTGCGGCGACTAGGGCATCGGGTTTATATTCTGGCCCCAGCCTATCCCGGACATATCGACACCGACCCGGACATTATCCGGTTTCCTTCGATCGCGGGAGGGTATCCAAAGTTCCGGCTGGCAGTCCCGATCGTCAGGAACATGCCCGCGGTCGACATCATCCACAGCCAATCCCCTTTTCAGGCTGGCCTGCTCGCCCGGCTCATCGCGCGTCGAAACAAGGTTCCCCTGGTTTACTCGTTCCATACATTTTTTACCCGCTACACTCATTACGCCCGCTTTGTCCCAAAGGCTTTGGCCAAAATGGGGATCGCCGCGTATATCAGCCAGTATGCCAATGGGGCTGATACCGTGATCGCTCCGTCCGATTTCGCCCACCGGTATTTAAAAAGGCTGGGCGTCAATAAAAGGATCGAAGTTGTCCCCTCCGGGATCGAAACAGATAAGCTCCCCGAGTCATTAACGGACGCCCGCCGTGAATTGCGACAACGCTACGGGATCCCCCAGGACGCGGTGGTGCTGGTCTATGCCGGACGGGTCTCCCGGGAAAAAAACCTGGCTTTTCTCTTTAAGGCTTTCGAACATCTTAAGCGTCATAACGTCTATCTGGCGATCGTCGGGAACGGCCCGCTTGATAAGGAGCTTCAGCGGCTGCACAAGCGGACGAAAAACGTCGTTTTTATTTCCGATATCTCCTACCCCGGAATCTTGTCTCATTACTGCCTGGGAGATGTTTTTCTCTTTTCGTCATTAACCGAAACCCAGGGGATGGTGATCGCGGAAGCCAAAGCCTCGGCCCTCCCGGTCGTCGCTTTATATGCCGGCGCCCTGACCGGGTCGGTCCGCAATGGCATCGACGGCTACCTGGTCCCCCGCAATCTGGCTAATTTTGTTGAACATGTCGACCGCCTGATCAATGATCCCGCCCTGCGGCTTAAAATGGGGCAGGCCGGCCGTGTCGACGCCCTGGAGAGGTTCGCCGCGCCGGCGGTTGCAAAAAGGATCGAGACTCTCTATAATTCTCTTGGCCGTGACGACGGCTAACAAGGAGAACCATGAAGCATAATTTAATGCGACTCTCTCTGCTCTTGCTGGTCCTTTGCTCGGCGAACGCGGCGTTCGCCTTCCCGAACGTCTTCCCAACCTCAACTTTTAACGGGCCTTCAGGTCTCGTCCGGATCCCGGCGGCCGATGTCGTTCCTTATAAGAACTACAACCTGGGGATGAGCTATGGATCGACTACCACCTCTCTCTCTTCCGGCACCGCCGACTCCGTTCTTTACTATTATATGAATATGGGTTCGTTCCACGGGTTGGAGCTGGGGATCGTCGGCGGGAACGACCGGGTGACCAATAAGCCGCGCGAAGGGGTTTTCGTTAACATGAAGCTCTCCCTGTCGGCGGACGAAGATTCGTACCCGCTTAAAGTCGCCCTTGGGGTGGAAAATCTTTTCTCTTATACCCAGACCGACGTCTATATGGTCGCGACCAAATACTTCAAACAAGGGCCGAAGATGACTTTTGGTTTTATGGCCGATTTCCCTAATTACAAATTCCGGCCTTACGGTGTCTTAGGAGGAGAATTCCCGACAGCCGACACTTTTATTCTAGTCAGCGATTTCATGCTCGGGGAAAATCTTTCTCAGCTTAACGCCGGGATGCGGATTTATTTTACCCCGATCTTTTGCTTGAACATCAACGGGCTTAACGTCCTCGACTCAACCACCGCGAAAGACCAGCGCTCAGTCCTGATCGGTTTTAGCTGGGCGAACCCGATCTAATGGGGTTGATCCGCAAAGCGGTTAGCCAGCTAAAAGATTATGTGCCGGGGAAAACCCCGAGCGATCCGAAGGCGATCAAGCTCGCTTCGAACGAAAATCCTTTCGGGCCTTCGCCGAAAGCGATTGACGCGTTAAAGAAGGCGGCCGATCGCTCCCAGGTTTATCCTGATCAACAAGCGCGATCCTTGCGGGAAGAGCTGGCAAAAGCTTTTGGCCTGACCGCCGATTCGATCGTTATCGGTAACGGCTCCGACGAGATCATGCTCATGATCACCACCGCCTTTCTTTCCGCCGACGAGGAAGCCGTTATCTGCCAAAATAGTTTCAGCCTCTATGAATTCGTCACCCGTCTCCTCGATGGCCGGCCAGTTTTTGTCCCACTGAAAAACAACCGGCAAGACCTTGCGGCGGTCGCGGCGGCAATTACCGCGAAAACAAAGTTGATCTTTTTAACCAACCCGCACAATCCGACCGGAACCTATCTCCCGGTAACTGAATTGGCCGCGTTCCTTTCAAAAGTGCCGAAGGAAATAATTGTTGTGATCGATGAAGCCTATGCCGAATTTGCGTCGTCCGCTGATTTCCCTAAATCCGTAGAACTACTCAAACTGTTCGCCAATGTTATTGTCCTTCGGACCTTCTCCAAGTATTACGGGCTGGCCGGCTTGCGGGTCGGCTATGCCTTGGCCCGGCCGGAGATAATCGCTCCGCTCTTAAAAACTAAACTTCCTTTTAACGTCAATCGTCCGGCTCAAGCGGCAGCCGAGGCCGCGTTGGGTGACAAGCGTTTTCTAGAAAAAACCCTGAAGAACAATGGAGAAGGGAAAAACCAACTTTATTCTGCCTTCGATTCGCTTGGCTTAGAATACATTAAGACCGAGGCTAATTTCATTTTTGTTAATATCAAAAAACCAGCAACCGCTTTTTGCCAAGAAATGATGTCGCGTGGGGTAAGCATTCGACCGCTAACTTCTTTTGGCTTTCCGGAAGCGATCCGGGTTTCGATCGGGACAAAGGATCAGAACAATCGTTTTATTGCCTTGTTAAAAGCGCTGCTTTAAGCCGCTTCCAGCTGCCGCAAAATGTGGTTAGTCCGACTGAGGTCGATCCGCTTGATCGTTGGCGGGGGATTGAACCCGCCGATAACTAGGTCGATCTTTTCTTTCGCCTGGTAGCCGTCATAATAGCCGGCTAGAAATCCTCTTAGCAGAGAAACGAAGCCGTCTCTGCCTAAAACTCCAGCCATTGATTTCTCCAAACGATGCGTCCCGCCAAAGAAGCGTTGAATATCGCAAAGCCGCGAATAATATCCAACGGAGATTTTTCCTGATTCAAAAGAACTTCGCTCTTTGGGCGTGAGTGCCGTTGGTTCGGCCGCCAGGCGTTGCCAGAAAAGCCGTTCCGCTTCTTCAAATGTTCGCATTCCTTCCGGATCGATCAAGTTCCCGTGGATCTCAACGTTGGCCGAATGCAAGGAAGAGTACCAGATCGGCTTTCTGACCACCTCTTTGCCGATCGCTCCTTCCCGCCAGGGATTATGCAGCGTGTAGCCGGCGTTATGAAGTTTGCGCAGTTGCCGCCCCAGCCGTTCGCCGCTTTCATGCAGGAATTGTTCAATTGTTTTCCCTTCCAGTTCCGCCAGTGTGCCGGTCACGCTGGGACGGGAATCAAGCCGTAGCCATGGATAATACCGAAACCCATCTTTGCCGGAGCGGTATAGCTGGGCGTACCCATCGAATGAGGGAGAGATCGCCCCTAGATCGACTACGCCTGTTTCTAATTCACCGATGACATTAAGTCCCTTCGCTTCGTTTCTGGCCGCCGTCAAAGAAAGCAGCCCCTCCGGATCGCCGGAATTTGGGTTCCTTTTCTCCGGGTTAAATTGAAGCGGGGTTTTCCCCTTGAACTCCGAGACTTTCCCGTTTTTTTCAACGATATACATTGCTCGCTTGCTGTGGCTTTGAATCGCAAAAACGGCGGAATATTGATGGAGTTCCGCGGCTGGAAGTTTATAGGCGGTTTTTTCGTCGGTAAAAAGAGTTTTTGTCGCGGGGTTATACATCCCTAATGAATAGCCGGCATTATCGCCGAGGATCGCTTGTTGATAGGTCAGCGCTTTTTCCAGCAGCGCCGCCCCCGCCTTAGGGAAAAGCGTTTTTAACGCCCGACGTCGGACCGATCTTTCAATATTGGCTCTAAGTGTTTCGATGGCCATCTCGTATATATATCGTCATTTTCTTAACAGAATTTCAGAAAAGGTATATAATAAGATCATGCTAAAAAGAACGGTTTTATTTAAAGAACACCTAGCCTTAGGGGCCAAAATGGTCCCGTTCGGCGGCTGGGAAATGCCGGTTTCCTATAAAGGGATCATTGAAGAACACCGGACGGTCCGGGAACAAGCCGGGCTTTTCGATATTGGGCATATGGGGCTTTTGCGGATCGAAGGCCCTGACGCCCTCCCCTTTATCCAATCGGTCGCGACCAATGACGCGTCCCGTCTCGCCGTCGGGCAAGGCCAGTATGCCGTCCTCTGCAATGATCGGGGTGGCGCGGTCGATGATATTCTGGTGTATCGTTTTGCCGACCATTACATGATCATCTGCAACGCTAGTAATACCGATAAGGTTATTGCCTGGTTGAATAGCCATCGGACCAATAATGTGACCATCAGCCAGATGAGCGATCAGGCGATGCTCTCGGTCCAAGGCCCGGCCGCTATCGGGTTAGTTGAAAAGATCCTCCAAACATCCTTGGCCGGTCTCAAGCGGAATCACACCATAGCCGTTGGCCGGATCCTTGTTTCCAGGACCGGCTATACCGGCGAAGATGGGGCCGAGCTCATCCTGCCGAAAACCCTCTGTGCCGACTACTGGCGCAAACTCCTGGAACTCGGGATCCAGCCTTGCGGGCTCGGGGCGCGCGACACTCTGCGGCTGGAAGCCGGCCTCCCGCTTTACGGCCATGAGTATGACGACTCAACTACTCCTATTGAAGCTGGCTATGCTTGGGCCGTTAAATTCGAGAAGGGCCCCTTTATTGGACGGGAGGCGTTGCTTTTGCCGCCGCAAAAGCAGCTTGTCGGCCTAGAACTATTAGGGCGTGCGATCCCCCGCCAAGGGAATGCCGTCGTCAACGAAAACAATCTCCCGCTTGGAGTCGTTACCAGCGGGACTTTTTCTCCAACCTTCAACCGTCCAATCGCCTTGGCTTATCTATCTAGCCTATCTGACAAGGCTTTCGTTGAAATTCGCGGCACAGCCCAGCCGGCAACAATTGTTGACAAAGCGTTTTATAAAAGAGTAAAATAAGTTCATGGAAAAAAAGCTCTACTATTACCTGATCTCGCTGACCGCCCTTTTCTTTCTTCTCTGGGGCGTCGTCGATCTGGCCAATACGGTCGTCAGCTCGTTCGGCCGGGCCCCGCTGCCAGCCGATCAGGCCGCTTCTGAAGGGGTCAATGAACAAAATCTCGACCTTTATTATCAAAAGAAAATGCTGGTTGACCGTTATTCCGACAGCCTGATCCGGATCGTCGTCAGCGGGTTGGCTTTTTATTTCGCCAAAAAAACTATTAAAGATATGGAGAACGCATGAACTACCCTGAAAGCCTGAAATACACCAAAGACCACGAATGGGCCAATTTAGAGGGCGGCTTGGTAACCGTTGGCATTACCGATTACGCGCAGGATTCATTGGGAGACGTGGTCTACGTTGAGCTCCCGGCTGTCGGGAAAGAATTAGCCGCCGGCAAAGAATTTGGCGTCGTCGAATCGGTCAAATCAGTTTCCAGCCTTTATTCTCCGATCAACGGTACCGTTGTTGAGGCCAACAGTGCTTTGGAAGGGAATTCGGCCCTGGTTAATAAAGCCCCGTATACTGACGGTTGGATGATCAAGATTAAACCGGCAAACCCGGCTGAATTGAACACCCTTCTGTCCGCCTCCGACTACCAAAAAACCTTATCGTGAGCGATCTTTTTGCCGACATCCCAGCCTCCGTCAGGCTCAGCGCTCCGTTAGCGCTCCCCGCCCCATTAAGCGAGCCTGAACTCTTAGCTGAATTAACCGAACAGGCCCAAGACCAGTCTCCCTCTTTTCTAGGCGGCGGGGTTTACAATCATTTTATTCCCAGCGCCGTCAAGCACTTGGTCGCGAGGCCGGAATTTTATACCGCGTATACGCCATATCAAGCGGAGGCCAGTCAGGGGACGCTTCAGGCGATCTATGAATATCAATCGATGGTTTGCGCCCTGACCGGGATGGATGTGGCCAACGCCTCAATGTACGATGGCGCGACCGCCTTGGCCGAAGCCGCTTTTATGGCGGTCCGCCTGACCGGCCGCAAAGAAGTGGTCGTTTCCACCTCTGTCAGTCCCTATTACCGGGAGGTCCTGCGAACTTATTGTCAGGCGGCCGACCTTCCGCTCCGGGAAATTGAGCACGATCAAAGCGGGCTAACCGTCCACGCGCTGGGCTTAAACGAGGCCAGCGCGTGTTTCATCCTGCAACAGCCGAACTTCTTTGGCAACCTCGAAAGCGTCGCCGGGCTCGCCGACAAGATCCATGCCGCCGGCGGGCTTTTTATTGTCTCCGTCGATCCGATCTCGCTTGGGCTGTTAATCCCGCCGGGAGAATACGGCGCCGACATCGTCGTCGCCGAGGGACAGTCGCTTGGAAACGCCCAAAACTTCGGCGGCCCCGGCTTAGGGATCTTCGCGGTCAAGAAATCCTTTGTCCGCCAGATGCCGGGGAGAGTCGTTGGCGAAACCGTTGACCTTGATGGCAAGCGCGGCTTTGTGCTCACTCTCTCAACCAGAGAACAGCACATCCGTCGTGAACGGGCGACTTCCAACATTTGCAGTAACGAGGCGCTTTGCGCCCTGGCCGCGACAGTTTACCTTTCGTTACTCGGCAAGACCGGATTAAAAAAGGTCGCGGAGCTCTCGCTCCAAAACAGCAATTACTTGAAGCGCTCTTTATCTCCAGATAAACTGGCCTTCCCGACAACCCGCTCCTTTAAAGAGTTTGTCGTTAAAACTGAAAAGCCGATCGGCCTCGATCTGGCCCCACTTTATCCAAAGCTTATTGGCTATCGGCTGATCTGCGTAACGGAACTAGCCAGCCACCGCCAATTAGACGAGTTGCTGGCCGAACTTTCCTAATCCGCCCCGGAAATGGTATAATCGTCCAGATTTTATTAGAGGTGATTTTATGAATAAAAACTTGTTGCTTAACCTGTTAATTGCCGCTGTAGTCATTGCCGCGATCATCGTCGCCATCTTTGCCCTGGGAAATATTGGTAAAAAAGAGCCCGAGATCCAGCTGGCAACCCCTGAAACAAAGGTCTCCTCTGTCGAAGGAGAAAAAGTCGGCAAGCTCCCAAAAGTTCTGACCTTGTATCAAAAAGGGGAAGGGGAATCGGACTTGGCCGCGTTTGTTTCCGGTGAGTTGGCCAAAGAAGCGAGAAACGTCGCTTCTTTCCGGGCGATCAACGTTACCGAAGACCCTCAAGCCGCGGTATATTATGGGGTAACGGAACATCCGACAATCGTCATTTTGCGGCCCAATGGTTCGGTCTTCTTGAAGTATGAGGGCTATCTCGATAAATCCAAATTAAAGAGTTTCGCCGTTAAAGCCGCCCAATAATTTAAGCCCTCCCTTTTTAAGGGGAGGGCTTTTTCTATTTACGCTTCTTCTTGATCGGGAGCTTTTCCCGTTCTTCCTTGATCTTCTGGCGGATCTCTTCTTTGCGCTTCTCTTCGTCTTCAACCGCCTTTTCGATCACTTCGCCGGCTTCTTCGTCACTAATGACCCGGGCCAGGTCAACTACATAATCGCCTTCATCGACCCGTTGGATCCGGACTCCCTTAGCATAGCGCCCTTGGGTCGAAATGCCGGAAGCTTTTTGGCGGCTCATTGTCCCTTTCGCGGTCACAAATAAAAGCTCGTCATTCGGTTGAAGGATCTTCATCTGGGAAACCTCGTCGCCATCACGCAGTTTTATCGCGATGTGCCCTTTCCCGCCCCTATTTTGAGCGGAAAATTCGTCGAGCTTCATCCGTTTCCCATAACCGGCTTTTGAGATCGCCAGCAGGTCTCCGCCATCGGTAATGATGTCCATTGAAACAACATAATCCTTCCCGTTTAGCCGGATGCCGCGCACGCCTGAAGCCGCCCGGCCCATTGGCCGCAGGTCTTTCTGGCTAAACCTGATCATAATGCCGGTCGCCGTTCCCAGGATAATTTCTTGTTTAACGTCCCCTTTCTTCACCCAACCGAGCTCGTCGTCCGGCCGCAGCTTGATGGCGATGATGCCGCTTCTTCTGACATTGGCAAAATCGGTCAGGCTGACCTTTTTGATCATTCCTTTTTTCGTCGACATGATCAAGAACGAAGCTTCTTCTTCAAATGATTCGACTTGAACGGTCGCGGTCACTTGCTCGCCTGAGCCGACCTGAAGAAGATTGGCGATCGCCTGCCCTTTACCGGCGCGGCTCGCCTCGGGGAGATCATAAACCTTCAGCTTAAAGACCCGTCCTTTGTTCGTAAAGAACAGGACAAAGGCGTGGGTTGAAGCGGTAAAGACGTTTTCGATCTCGTCCTCTTCCCGGGTGTTCATCCCCGAAACTCCTCGCCCGCCGCGTAATTGCGCCTTAAAGGCGGTAACCGGGACCCGTTTCACGTAGCCGTCCCTGGTCATCAGGACCACGACTTCCATTTCCGGGATCAATTGTTCGATATCAACGTCTTCAACCGCGCTGACGATCTCGGTCCGGCGTTTGTCGCCGTATTTTTCCTTGACCTGCAGCAGCTCCTTTTTAACCAGGCCGAGGAGCTTTTTACGGCTGGCCAGGATCTCTTTCAATTCGCCGATCAATTTTTTGAGCGCCTTTAGCTCTTCTTCGATCTTCAGTCTTTCCAGTTGGGTCAGGCGCTGCAGTTTCAGGTCAAGGATCGCCTGCGCCTGGATCTTCGACAGCTTGAACTTTTCCATTAGGGCATTGCGGGCGTCTTCCGGATTCTTGGCCTTTTTAATTATCGCGATTACCGCGTCGATATTGGAAACGGCGATCATCAATCCTTCTAAAATATGGGCTTGTTCTTCGGCCCGCCGCAGCTCGTATTTAGTCCGTTTTGTCACCACTTCTTCCCGATGGGTCAGGTAGTGCTGCATCATTTCTTTAAGGTTCAGGGTCTTCGGCTCGCCATGGACCAGGGCGACCAGGTTGATGCCAAAGGTCGTTTGCATATTGGTATGCTTAAATAGTTGGTTCAAGACAACGTCGCGGGAGGCGTCCCGTTTCAATTCAATATAAATGCGCATCCCGTCCCGGTCCGATTCGTCGCGCAGATCAGAAATACCGGATATCCGTTTTTCCTTAACGTGATCGGCGATCTGTTCGATCAGTTCCGCTTTGTTGACCTGATAAGGGATCTCGGTCACGATGATCGCTTCTTTGCCGGCCTTCACCCGTTCGATGTCGAACTTCGCGCGAAGGGTCAGGTGCCCTCTGCCGGTTGAAAAGCCGTCTTTGATCCCCTGTTTGCCGCAGATCTGCCCGCCGGTCGGAAAATCCGGACCCTTTACGATCTTCATCAACTCTTCGATCGGCGTTTCCGGTTCTTCGATCAAGACCGACATGCCGTCAACGACTTCAGACAGGTTGTGCGGCGGAATATTCGTCGCCATGCCAACCGCGATACCGGACGAGCCGTTGATCAAAAGATTCGGGATCCTCGATGGCAAAACCAATGGCTCCTGGAGCGATTCGTCAAAGTTCGGGCCAAAGTCGACCGTCTCTTTGTCGATATCGGCCAGCATTTCGACCGCGATGTGGCTGAGCCTGGCTTCGGTATAACGCATCGCCGCCGCTGAATCGCCGTCAACGCTGCCGAAGTTCCCCTGGCCATCAACCAATGGGTAGCGAAGCGAGAATTCCTGGGCCATGCGGACCATCGATTCGTAAACCGCGCTGTCGCCGTGCGGATGATATTTACCTAAAACTTCACCGACCACCCTGGCCGATTTCTTATGGGGTTTTCCCGGCTGCAGGCCCAGTTCGTCCATGGCAAACAAGATCCGTCGATGGACCGGCTTTAGGCCGTCCCTGACGTCCGGTAACGCGCGGCCAACGATGACCGACATCGCGTAATCTATGTAGGAACTCTTCATTTCATGTTCGATCGTCGTCTGCAAGATCTTCGGGGTAAATAACTTTTCTTGTTCTTCTTTTTTTGCCATTATATGTCCAACCTCTTCACTAGCTTAGCGTTCTTTTCGATAAATTCCCGGCGTGGTTCGACCTCGCTCCCCATCAACACTTTAAATATTTCATCGGCGACTTCGGCCTCTTCCATCGTTACCTGTAACATCGTCCTGGTTTCCGGGTTCAAGGTCGTGTCCCAGAGCTGTTCCGGGTTCATTTCCCCCAAGCCTTTATAACGTTGGAGCGTTATTCCGTCTTTGCCCAGCTCTTTCATTTTTATTTCCAGCTCTTTGTCGGAAAACAGCCAGAACTGGCTCTTCCCTTTTTTAAGAAGATACAACGGCGGCTGGGCGATATATAAACAGCCGTATTCGATGATCTCTTTAGCGTAACGGAAGAAAAAGGTCATGATCAAAGTACGGATATGCGCCCCGTCAACGTCGGCGTCGCAAAGGAGGATGATTTTATGATAACGGAGCCGCTTCTTGAGCTCTTCCGTGGTTATCTCATTTTCGCTTTCTGAATTGCCGTCCCCTTTTAACGCGGTAACGGCGGACGGCCCAATCGCGGTGATCAGGGTCCTGATCTCATTATTGGCCAGGATTTTGTCGAGCCGGGCTTTCTCGACGTTCAGGATCTTCCCTTTAAGCGGCAGGATCGCTTGGAAACGGCGGTCCCTGCCCTGTTTGGCGCTGCCGCCCGCGCTGTCTCCCTCAACGATGAAGATCTCGCATTTGGCCGGGTCGGAATCCGAACAGTCCGCCAACTTGCCGGGTAAGGTCGCCGTATCCAGCGCTGATTTCTTTCTTTCCAGTTCCTGGGCTTTTCTCGCCGCCGCCCTGACTCTCATGGCAACCAATGATTTTTCGATCATCGCTTTGGCGACGGCCGGATTTTTATCCAGGTATAAACTTAACCCATCGTTTACGATCGAATCGACTATCCCTTTGACTTCGCCGTTACCAAGCTTCATCTTGGTCTGCCCTTCGAACTGCGGGTTAGAAAGCCGCAGACTTATAACCGCGGTCAAGCCTTCGCGGACGTCTTCCCCGGAGAGCATTTCATTTTCTTTTAAGATCTCGTTCTTCTTGGCGTAACTGTTGATCGCTTTGGTTAGGGCCGATTTAAAGCCAACGACGTGGGTCCCGCCCTCTCTAGTCCGGATACAGTTAACATATGAAGCGATATTTTCGTCGTAATATTCCTTGCAGTGCTGCATCGATATTTCAACGAACATTTTTTCTTTTTCGGCTGAAAAATACAGCGGCGGCGCGTAAACAACGTCTTTTTTATTGTTCATGAAGGCGACAAACTCAACTATCCCCCCATCGTACTTAAAGGTTTCGTTGATTTCGTCCCGTTCGTCGATCAGTTGGATCTCTACCCCTTTGGTCAGGAAGGCGATTTCCTGCACGCGGTGTTTGATGATGTCGTATTCATAAACAGTTTCGTCAAAAATATCTTTGTCCGGCTTAAAGGTAACGATCGTCCCGGTCCTCTCCTTGTCTTTATCGGCCACGATCTTTTCTTTGCCCGGGACGCCGATCTTAAAACCTTGGGTATAAACTTTTCCGTCGCGATGGATCTCGACTTCCATCCACTCCGACAAAGCATTAACGACCGAGACGCCGACCCCGTGCAACCCGCCTGAAACCTTATAGGAGGTGTCGCTGAATTTTCCGCCGGCATGCAGGGTCGTCAGCGCGACTTCAGCCGCCGGTCTTTTGGTGTCGGGATGGATATCAAACGGGATCCCGCGGCCATTGTCTTCAACGGTTACCGAGTTGTCCTTACGGATCGTAACGATCACCTTGTCGCAATAGCCCCCCATCGCTTCGTCGATACTGTTATCGACTATTTCGTAAACAAGATGGTGCAAGCCGGATTTGCCGGTCGAGCCGATATACATCCCGGGACGCATCCTGACGGCGTCGATCCCGCCCAGGATCTTAATATTTGACGCGTCGTAATTAGAGCCCGCTTTTTCCTTTGCCATCGATTCCTCCTGCTTTAAACCTTATGTCGTAAATTGCTTCTTCTCCCGCCTGCTCGTTAAACTTAGCAATGATCTGTGTTTTTAAAAATGAGAGCTCATAGGCCCAGGTCGCGGTCGAGGTTGAAACATTTAGTACCCGATTACGGATACTGATCGGTTCAGTGTGTTTCCTCGCCCTTTCATCTATAACCTTTTCCCAAATGGTCAGGAGATTGCAATTCCTGATCACCCAGGCGAAATCGCCATTTTGAATGATCTTGCCGACCTGCTCCGGCATTACGCCGCCTCTTGGGTCCTGATCGGCATTACAATATACAGATAATCAGTCTGGTCGGCCGGCTTAATGACCCCCGGACTTAATCCTTCGGAAAATTCCACGATCACGTTGTCGGCTGTTAATGCTTCCAAAACATCTGATATCAATCTAACATTAAATGAAACCCTGACTTTTTCCGTTCCATCTATCTCAGCCGCCAAACCTTCATCAAAACTCCCGACATCGGGCGTGTGGGCCGAAAGATGGAGCTTTCCGTTCTTAACTTCGAACATCGTCACATTGGCCGAACCGGATGCGATGACCGCCGCTCTTTCCGCCGCGCTTAATAGTTCTTTACGGCTAACTTTGACCAAGGTCGTGCTTTTTTTCGGCACAACCTGTTTATAATCCGGAAATTTCCCCTGAATAACCCTGGAAACCAAATAAACTTCGCCGCAATTAAAGCTCACTTGGTCGTTAGAAACCGTTATTTTAACATTGTCACAGTTCTTGCCGTCAAGAATTTTCAATAATTCGCTCATCGCCCGCGCAGGAACGATTATACTGATCCCCTCAGCCGCGCCAGCGACTTTTTCGCCCCTTTTCGCCAAACGATAGCCATCGGTAGCAACCAGCCTCATATTGGATGTATCGCCGCTTATACCGCTTTTCCCGAATTCGATCAGGATCCCGGTCAAAACATACTTATCTTCGCTGTTGGAAACGGAAAAGATCGTGTGTTTGATCATTGAAGCAAAGCTTCTGGCATCAACCGTTATAGTTTTTCCTTCTTTGATCTTCGGCAACGCTGGAAATTCATCGGCCGGCAACGAATGAAGGTTAAAGTGAGAGTTTTCGTAGCTGATTTTGACTGTTTTATTCTCCGCGACTTTGAAATTAACACTTGTATCAGGTAATTTTGAAACGATCCCGCTCAAAGTCTTAGCGGGCAAAAGGAAGGAACCCTCTTTGGCAACATTTGCTTTAACATTAAGCTCAATTCCCATTTCCAAATTGTTGGCCGAAAGTTTTAAGCCGCTTTTTGATAATTCGAACAGGATGTTCCCGATAATTGGGAGCGTGCTCCTGGTCGCAACGATCTTTTCAACGGTCGAAACCCCGCTTTGCAGATCTTTCTTTTCGCAGGTAAATTCCATATCTTTCCTCCTCTAATCCAACTTGTCCAAGGGCCTTAGTATTATAGTATATTTAAGAATAGTAGTAAAAGAGTTTGTAGAAATGTTGATAAACTATTTCATTCCCGCAACCGGGCGAAAATTTATTCAACGATTTCAACAACCCTAATAAACTACTGTGAACAACTTAGTCGCGCAAAAGTTCTGCACAGGCTTTTACACAGGCTTAGGTGTGTATTTCTTGATATTGTTTCGGACGTGTTTAACCGCGTCGCCGACTTCCGCGTTTCCTTTCAACTCAACCTTAACTTTTTCGATCGAATGAAGAACCGTGGTGTGATCGCGGCCGCCGAATTCGGCCCCGATCTTAGGCAAGGATGCGTTGGTCATTTCCCGGGCGACGAACATTGCCACCTGCCTGGCCATGGCGATCTTTTTCGTTCGGTCTTTAGCGTCGATATGTTCCGATTTGATGCCGAAGTAATCGGCTGTGATCTTTTTGATGAGATCGATAGAAATGTTCTGGTCTTCCTTTTGGGCGTTCAGGATGTCCTTAAGGACCTGATCAACCAAAGAAATGGAAATATCAACATTATTTAATGAAGCAAAGGCAACGATCCTGATCAAAGCACCTTCAAGCTTTCTGATGTTGGAAATGATCTTGCTGGCGATCAGGGAAAGAATATCATCGGAAATGTTAATGCCGCTTAACTCGGCCTTTTTCTTTAAGATCGCGACGCGGGTTTCAAAGTCTGGCGCCTGGACATCGGCGGTCAGGCCCCATTCAAACCTTGAGCGCAACCTTTCTTCAAGCGTTGGGATTTCCTTCGGCGGGCGGTCCGAACTGACCACGATCTGTTTATTGGCCTCGTAAAGCGCGTTAAAAGTATGAAAAAATTCTTCCTGGGTCCGCTCTTTACCGGCTATAAACTGGACATCATCGACCAACAAAACGTCGATCGAGCGATATTTGTTGCGGAATTGAACGGTCTTATCGTCACGGATCGAATTGATCAATTCGTTGGTGAACATTTCAGATGTGATGTATAAAACTTTGGCCTTTGGGTTGCGCGATTCGACGCGGTGGCCGATCGCTTGCATTAAATGGGTCTTCCCCAGCCCCACCCCGCCATAAAGGAAAAATGGATTATAAGCCGTAGCCGGGCTCTCCGCCACGGCCAAAGCGCCGGCGTGAGCAAAGCGATTTCCCTGGCCAATGACGAAAGTTTCAAATGAATAACGCGGATTTAAATATGGGTTTGGCGGACGGGTCGGTTTCTTGGAGATCATTTCCATCGCGGCTTGTGTTTCGATCAGTGGCGTCGTAAACAGCTCCTCGCTGCCGACGATAAAATTAACCCCCTTGATCTCGGGCTTAATGGCGCGGGCCTCCTGCTCCAGCAAAGTCACGCAATGCTTGGAAAGCCAGTTCTTAATAACATCGCCGGGGACCGCGATCTCTAAGATTCCCTGGTTAACCCCGACCGGCTTCGCGGAAGTAACCAAAGTCTCATAAATCGGCTTGTTAAGACTTTTTTCCAATGAAGCAAGGATCTCGTTCCAGATAAGATTAATATCTAATGTCATAAAGGCGTAGAAAGCGAGTATAGCAAGGGATTGGGAAATATTCAAGGGTTATCGACGAAAAAAGGTTGACAGAAAGACCGAAGATTGAGTATAATTAGTGAAAGAGGAGTTGCCATGACAAAAAGAGAATATCAGCCCCACGTAAAAAGCAAAAAAACAACCCATGGGTTTCGTTCAAAAATGAAAACCAAAGGGGGAAGACGGGTTTTGGCCAGCCGACGGAAAAAAGGAAGAAAGCGGCTTGCTCCCTAAAAACCAAAGACTTTCCAACAGCCAGGATATAAAAAAGGTTCTGGATAAAAATGATTTGCGCTTTAACACTCCCCTACTCACCTTTGTCGCAAAAGAGAACTTCCTGGACAAACAAAGAGCGACCGTGGTCTGCTCAAAAAAAGTTGGCAATGCGGTTAAAAGAAATAGAATACGACGAAAAATCGTCATGGCATATCAAAATATTCATAATAATATAGCCAAAAAAGTTGATATTGTTATTATTGCCAGACATAATGAAGCTGAAGTAAAGGATTACGAGGATCAGATTCAAAAAGGGGCCGATAAGATTGGGTTATGCAACGAGTGACCTTGTTCCTGCTCAATTTGTATATAAAATCAAAAGGGCTCTGGCTTAGAAATTGTTGCCGGTTTTATCCAAGCTGTTCGGCCTATACCTATGAGGCGGTTCAGAAATATGGGGCCATTAAAGGCCTTGGCTTAGGAATTAAGCGCGTTTTAAGGTGTAATCAGTTTTCAGCTGGGGGATACGATCCTGTTCCATAAATGTTTCACGTGAAACATTCGCTTCTGATTAATGGCCAATGAGCCAAAAGGAGAGTTAAATGGATTATTTAGTTAATATTATGCTTGAGATCGTGAAGTTTTTCTATGCGATTGGAGGGCACAACTACGGTTTGGCTATTATTTGGCTCACAATAGCGGTAAATATTGCGCTGTATCCCTTAACCGCGTCATCTTTACAGCAAATGGCCGCGCTTCAGAGGGTTCAGCCGATACTGCAAAAGCTTCAGGAAAAGCATAAAGATAACCCACAGCAGCTACAAAAAGAGATGATGGACCTGTATAAGGTTGAAAAGGTTAACCCCCTGGGCGGTTGCTTGCCCATGTTGCTGAAAATACCGGTGTTTTTGGCGTTATTTTTCGCTTTGCAAAGCAAGGAATTTATGGCTCTGATCGGAACAAACACAAGTTTTCTTTGGATGGGTAATATCGCTAAGCCAGATCCGACAATGATAATGATTGTTCTAATCGCTATTTCTACTTATTTAATGCAAAAATCAATGCCAAGCGGCGGCAATAACCAACAAGCGCAGATAATGACTTGGGTTATGCCGATCTTTATTGCCTTTGTCAGTGTTTCCTTTTCAGCTGGCTTGCAGATCTATTGGGTTGTTTCAAACCTGATCGGGTGGGCGCAACAGGTTTATATTTTAAGAAGCATGAAGGCGAAAGCCTAAAACAGGAGGGGAGCTATGAGATCAGTAAAAATGAAGGGAAAGAACGTCGAAGAAGCTACAAAGGCGGCTTTAGCGGTCCTTGGGGTAGAAAGAGATAAGGTTGAGATCAGGGTAATTAATGAAGGACGCGCGGGAATGATGGGCTTGATCGGTGGCGAGGAGGCAGAGGTTGAGGCGATTCAAAAAGAGGGCGGGGCGGAAGAAGCGCGGGAAATATTACAAACGATCTTGGATAAAATGGGCTTCATGGCAATAGCCGAAATAGCCTCAGAAAAAGGGGAGAATATTGTTATTGCCATTAAGGGCGAAGACATGGGGCGGATCATCGGCAAATCGGGATCGATGCTCAAGTCTCTGGAGACATTGTTGAACGCGATGGTTTGGAAATTTATGGGAACAAGATTTCATATTTCGATCGATGCCGGTGGATATAAGGATAAAAGAGAGCAGGCGCTGCAGCGGCTAGCTGCTGATGTCGCGGATGAAGTTGCCAAAACCGGCGAGAATAAAGCGATGCCGAAGCTGGAAGCCAGCGATCGCCGAATTATCCATTTATTTTTACAAGAAGATGGCCGGGTCGAAACCTTTAGCGAAGGCGAAGGGAAGGACCGGAAGTTGATCGTAGCCCCCAAAAAGGCCTAATGTCTGAAGAAACAATAGTAGCTGCCGCCACGAGAGGGGCAGCTACTATTTCTTTAATAAGAATGAGCGGACCCAAAAGTCTGGAAATCCTCACAAAAATCTTTCCTAAAAACCAAGCCTTAGAAACGCATCATATTTACCACGGGTGGGTAATCGATCCGAAAACAAAGACGAAGCTTGATGAGGTGATGGCCTGGTATCTAAAGGCTCCGAGATCCTTTACCGGCGAAGAAATGGTTGAGATCAGCTGTCACGGCAGCCATGAAGTAAGTCGACAGATCATTGAGCTGATCATAAGACTGGGAGGACGCGGCGCAAGCAAAGGAGAGTTTTCCAAAAGAGCCTTTCTTAATGGAAAGATCGATTTAACCCAAGCCGAAGCGATCGTTGATCTAATAACGGCGAAGACCGAAAAAAGTGTGGCTTCAGCTCGAAGGCAGGTTGAAGGGAAGTTGAAAGAGGCCATCAAGGAAAAGAGGCAAATACTCCTAGATCAACTATCAAGACTAGAAGCAGAAATTGATTTCCCTGAAGATGTCCCAGGTAGCCAAAAAATAAACATTTTTGAAGAATTAGGCCAAGGGCTTCAAAGGGATATAAACACGGCAAACTATGGAAAGATCATCAGAGATGGCGTAAAAATCGCCATAATTGGCCGCCCAAATGTTGGCAAATCAAGCTTATTAAATAGATTGTTAAAAGAAGACCGGGCGATCGTTACCGATCTTCCTGGAACAACCAGGGACACAATTGAAGAGACGGTTAATGTCCAGGGGTTCCCAATGATAATAATTGATACTGCCGGCATAAGAGAGACCAAAGAAAAAATGGAGGAGTTGGGAATTGCCAGGTCAAAAAAGGCGGCGGAAGAAGCAGAGGTAGTATTAGTTATAAAGGACGCAACAGACCCATTAAACAAGGAAGACTCGACGATCATAAATGCGATCGATCAAAACAAAGCGATTGTTGCCTACAATAAGATAGATCTGACAAAATATAAGCCCAAAGATGGGGGGATAGCCATATCCGCAACAGAGGGGCTAGGGATGGAATGCCTTGAGGCTGCGATCATAAATAAATTGGCTGCTAATAATGGGCTATATGAAGAAGACTATGGTGGAATCAACGAAAGGCATAAGGAATGCCTGGTAAGGGCCTATAAAGCGGTCCAAATGGGGCTTAAGGCGATGAAGGCAGGGGCTGGGCCAGAAGAACTGGCAGTTGATATAAAAGAGGCCTTGATTGCAATGGGGGAGGTTACAGGCGAAGAAGTGACCGACGAAGTCCTTAATAACATATTTGACAAGTTTTGTATTGGTAAGTAAGATAAGTACCTCGGCGGATGAGCAATGTTCCACGTGAAACAAAGAGAAATGTAGCCTGTGGATAAGGAGTGTGGATAAGTAATGGGACAAATTATTAACGGGAAAGAAATTGCCACAATCATCAAAGGGGAGATCGCGGCCGCAACTTCAAAGTTTAAAGCGGAAAAGAACGTGACGCCTAAGCTGGCGGTCGTATTAGTTGGGGACGACCCGGCATCGAAAACATATGTTAGGAACAAGGAGTTGGGGTGCGCGGCAGTCGGAATGCTTTCAGAAACGGTCTTGATGCCCGCGTCAACGACGGGAAAAGAGCTTATCGAGCAAGTTAAACGGCTTAACGGCGATCGTTCGGTCCATGGGATATTAGTCCAGTTACCCTTGCCTAAGGGGCTTGATGAGATTCGTATTCTTAATGAGATCTTACCGGAAAAAGATGTTGACGGCCTTCATCCGGTCAATATGGGTAAACTAATAAAAGGGGAAGAAGGGGGCTTTGTTGCCTGCACCCCTCAGGGGATTATTGAACTGATATTATCCACAGGGACTGATATTAAAGGAAAAGAAGCGGTCGTTGTTGGCCGCAGTAATATTGTTGGAAAACCGACCGCGATCTTGTTATTACAGCGGCACGCGACCGTAACAATTGCTCATTCCAGGACCCGCGATTTGGGGGAAGTCACCAGGCGTGCCGACATTTTAGTTGCGGCGATCGGCCAACCAAAGCTAATTACCGGAAACATGATTAAGCCCGGCGCGGTGATAATCGATGTTGGCACTAGTAAGGTCGATGGGAAATTAACCGGTGACGTGGATTATGCGGCTGCCATCGAGAAGGCGGCCTATATTACCCCTGTTCCCGGCGGGGTGGGGCCGATGACTATTGCTCTGCTGCTTAAGAATACCTTGAAGGCGGCCGAACTATTGACCGCGAAATAGCCTAAGCAAGTCGTTGAAGGTTATTAAAGCCATTAAGCCGAGTAAAACCATAAACCCGATCGAATTGACCCGGTTTTCAAAGCTTTCGTTGACTTGTTTCCCCGTCACCATCTCCCAAAGGTAGAAAATAATTCTGCCGCCATCAAGCGCGGGCAGGGGGAGCAGGTTCAACACCCCGACGTTAACACTGATAAAGGCCGTAAAGTAGACCAACGAAGCCAAGCCTGTTTGCGCGTACTTCCCGGTGATCTGGGCAATCCCGACTGGACCGGCTAAATCTGACAAAGAAACACCGCCCGTAATAAGCTGCCAAACGACCAAGATAACGGAAAGGACCATTAAGACGGTCTGCTGCCCGGCTAGATAAATAGCGACCAGAGGATTTACTCTTTCATACAATGGCTTAGGAGAAAAACCCAGCAAAGAAATTTTAAGCCGTGGATTATGTTTTGGCGTCGCCGATAATTCCAGCTTTTTGTCGTCGCGAAGAATGGACAGGCGTAATGGTTTTTCCGGGCTGCGATGAATCAGGTCGATCGCTTCTTCCATTTTACCGAATTGTTTATTATTGATCGCCAGTAGTTTATCGCCGACTTTTAAACCGGCTTTTTCAGCGGCCGAGTTTTTATTGATAACGCCGATCTCATTTGAGGCCCCCTTTGGATAGCCCATAAAAAGAGTGAAAATGATCAGGATCAGGAAGGCAACGAAGATGTTCATCCCAGGACCGGCAAAAACCGCCTTAAACTTCTGGATCGGCGGTTTGGATTGAATCCTTTCTTCTAAGGGAACCGCGCGGTCTTCCTCTGTGTCATTTTCCCCGGCTAAACGGACAAAAGCGAGAATCGGGATTAGATTGATGGAGTAGATGGTGCTGTTTCTGGTGACGGAAAAGAGCTTTGGCCCAAAGCCGATCCCAAATTCTATGACCCTGATCCCAACCCGCTTGGCCCAGACCAGATGACCGAGCTCATGAGCCACCGCGATGATAGTGAAGACGACAACAAAGGAGAGAATGCTAATTAACATGCTTTTTTTACCTCTTCCGCTAATTGAATAGCTTTAACTGCGGCACCTGAATCATTATCGGCAACTGATTTTCCCTTAATCATAGCCAAAAAACTGGAAAGCTCGGCGGTTAATTGGTCAACCGGCGTAATCGGCGTAGTTGATGGAACAGGTGATGAAAAGTCCCTTAAATAGATTGCTTTATTCAATAGGTCGGATTCAATAACCAGCTTTTCAGTAGTTACGGAGATCTTCCGGACTCGGTCTTCGGCAACCCTATTTCCTTCGACTCGGGCAATGACCCCATGTTTAAAAACGATAGTGGCCGCGACCTGGTCGTAGAAGCGGCTTTTTACTTTTTTTCCTTCAGCGCGGACCTCTTCGATTGGAAAGGGGACCAGGACATTTAACAAATCAAGGTCGTGGATCATCATATCGAAGACGACATCGGTATCGGTGATCCTGGTCGGGAAGGGGCTGAAGCGTTTAATGTCGATCCCCAGGACCTTTTCTCCCTTGATGAGCCGGCGCAATTTAACGAAAGCGGGGTTAAATCTTTCGATAAAACCGACGAGAAGAATAAGATTTTTACTTTTTGCCAGATCGGCCAGCGCTTGTGCTTCCGTAGAAACGCCGGTGAACGGCTTTTCCAGTAAAACGTGCTTTCCAAGAGACAAGCAATCTCTGGCAATAGTTAGGTGCGTCTTAGTTGGGGTGACGATGCTGAGCGCGTCGACCTCGGCTGCTAATTGTTGGTAATCAGCAAAGGGGGTAATTCCAGTTTTAGCCGCAACCTCGCTAGCCAGAGCGAAATCTTTATCCGCAATTCCGACAAGATTGAGCCCGCTAAGCCCAGCGGCGATCCGAATATGGTTTTGGCCCATGGAACCGGCGCCAATAACCCCAAATTTCAAGCCTTTGCCTTTAATCATTTATTTAAAAAAGGATTCGACGGCGGAAGAGACCTGATCCAGCTCATTTTCGGTCAATTCAGGGAAAATCGGGAGGGAAAGGACCTCATTTTGAGCTTTTTCGCTTTCCGGCAGGTCGCCGGCTTTATAACCAAGAAAAGAAAAGACCGGCTGGAGATGGAGGGAGAGCGGATAATAAACCATCGCGCCAATCCCTAACTTTTTAAGGTATTCCAAGAGAGCGTCCCGCTTAGAAGTGCGGACGGTGAATTGATTAAAGACATGTTTGGCTTTGGGATCCTGATACGGGAGCTGGAGGCCGGAAATATTTTTAAGACGGGAATAATAATGTTCCGCGTTTTTCCGGCGTGAATCGGCAAGCCGGCCGACCTCTTTCAGTTTAACGCGCAAGATCGCGGCCTGGAGTTCGTCTAAGCGGCTGTTGTAGCCGATCAGATCGTAATAATATGTTTTGCGGCTTCCATGTCCGCGCAGAACCTTGATCTCATCGGCGACGTTTTGGTTGTTGGTGACGACCATCCCGCCATCACCGAAGCAACCAAGGTTTTTTGTTGGGAAAAAAGAGAGGCATCCAGCATCTCCGATCGAATTAACTGGTTGATCCGCGTATTCAGCGCCGATCGCCTGGCAGCTATCTTCAATTACTTTGAGTTTGTACTGCTTGGCCAGCGCCATAATCGTCACCATGTCGGCGGATTGGCCGTAAAGATGGACCGGCAGGATAGCTTTGGTCTTTTTCGTGATCTTTTTCTCGATCAACTTAGCTGAAAGATTGAATGTATTTGGCTCAATATCAACAAATACCGGGGTAGCCCCAATATAACTGATCGCCTCAATGGTCGCGACGAAGGTAAAAGGGGAGGTGATGATTTCGTCCCCCGCTTTTACGCCGCAGGCACGCAAAGCCAGGTGGAGAGCGTCTGTTCCGGACGCGACGCCGACTGCGTGGCCAGCTTTTGAAAAAGCCGCGACCTCTTTTTCCAGCTGGGAAACGTTTTCGCCAAGGATAAAGCGCCCGGAGTTGACCACCGTCGCTATTGCCGATTCAATTTCAGCCTGTTGCGTCTTGTTTTGTCTGGTTATATCAAAGAATGGGACTGACATGGAGTGATTATAACATAAAAAGATAAAAATCAGAAAAAATATCTCGGAAATATCCCGGTATTTATAAAAAAGAGGAAAGGAATCGTCACTTAATAAATAAAAAGCAAAACGCGATAAATAAAATAAAATATACTATAAAAACGGGATAAAAATCAAAGGGAATGGCGTCCTAGAGGTAATGGGTGACGAAAAGAAGCTGAAAAATACCGGAAAAAGAAGAAGACAACAACGGTTAATGGCTCAAAACCTCGGAAATTGATTTTGCCGCTTGACTGATGACCCCGGATTGCCCAAGAATATCTTTCAAACGAGAAAACTCGCGCGACATCGCTTCGCGATCCGCTTTGCTGGCAAGTAAAGTAAGGGCCGACTTTGAAATCAAAAAAGGGTTCGCTTGATCCATGATCAGTTCAGGAATAACTTTTTTATCAAGGACAATATTTGTCATGCAAAAATATTTAATTTTCTTTTCGATCTTTAAAATATATTTGCCGAGG
>JBAZMB010000003.1:0-35924 GCA_041649975.1 Candidatus Margulisiibacteriota bacterium
TGCCCCCTATACCCTAGCCGCGGCCTTAGGCGCCACTCGTTTATTGGCTTGCCAGGCGGCAGTTCAGACTAAACCAGCGCCGACAATTGACGCGTTGACTCCCAGGTTGTTTACTTGCTCTTTCCAGGCGCCGCTAAATGTCGGGGGATTCTCCTTCCCCGCCGGATCTAAGATAAAAACCGAAATGCCGCCAAAAAGCATTGCCATTAATGAGGATCTTAGCACCACCGTACCGGTCACTCAGTATCAGTTGTCCGACGAAATAGGACTCCCCTGGCATAAAGGAAAACAAGGGCATTATCAATTGAATATTTCGGCCAAAGACATTAAAGCGGTTTGCCCGGAATCGGCCTGGACGTCTGAGTATTTACTTTCTGACTTTTAATAATTCGTCGTCAATTACCGGCCAAAAGACTAACGCGCTTCTTCTTTGCCGATCTCTTTGAGGATATCGGTTACTTTGTCCTCTTGTTTTTTCAGGATCTCTTTACATACCTGGATATGGGCCAAGGCTTCTTTCAGGCTATCTTCCAGGTCGTCGATCCCGATCTTTCCTTCCCGCAGCTCGGCGTAGATCTTTTCCAGGCTCTCGAACGATTTTTGGTATTTCGCTTTTTTAGTTGCCATTTTTCTGCTCCTTTAAACTGACCTTGCTGACTATTTTACCGTCGACCAGTTGGGTCGTTAACTGCTCGCCGACACTCGCCTGATCGAGCCGCCGTAAAACCCGGCCGTCTCCGCCCCGGGTAATGCTATATCCCAACTTCAAAGTGTTTTTTGGCTCAAAAAGAGTGATCTTCTCCGCCAGGTGAGCAAGGCTGGCTTCTTGCTGCCTGATCGCCTCGATCGCGGCCGCTGAAATGTTTTGGAAAATATTTTCGATCGCCGCCCGCCGCATGGCGTGATAATGCTTGGCTTCACTATTGATCTCCCGGATCAGGGATTGCAACGCCCCCCGGCTTTCTCGTAAGATCAAGGTAGCCGACTGATTGATCCCTTCAACCAGGCCATCAACCGCCGCTTCAAACTCCCTAACTTTTTCGACCAGGAAAGCGGCCGCCGCGGTCGGGGTCTTGAAGTTGGTGGCGACCATATCAGCTAGTGATAAATTGATCTCGTGGCCGATCCCGGTCAAAACCGGTAAGGGAGAGTTAGCAATCGCCAGACCGATCGCTTTATTATCGAACCACTTCAAGTCGGTCACCGCGCCGCCGCCGCGCGCGATCACGATCACGTCGTATTCGCCGCTCCGGCGGGCGATCGTTTTTAGGGCGGCGGATACTTCTTGCTCGACCCTCTCCCCCTGAACCGCCGAATCGTAGAGGTCGATCTTAAAAGGATAACCGGCGCTCCAGAGCTCGTGGATAAAATCGTTATAACCGGCACACCCCTTGGCGGTGATCAAGGCGATCCGGAGCGGGCAAAGCGGAATCGGCAATTGTTTGTTTTGGTCCTGAACGCCGAGAGCAACCAGTTCTTGATAAAGCTTCAAGCGAAGAAGGTGAAGTTCCCCCAAGGTCACGCTCGGTTCGATATCTTTAACGATCAGCTGAAAGCGGCCGGCCTGCGGCCAAAGGTCGGCAACGCATTTCACCTGAACAATGATCCCGTCTTTCAAACCCAGCGTCCGATCGATCGTTCTAAGCTTGCCGTTGATCATCGACAGATCGGCCCCCCAGCACATCGCCGGCGCCTGGGCGACCACTTTGTTGGAGCCTTCTTCCTTTTCACAAATAATAAAGGAGGCGTAGCGGCCCCCGTCGCCAAGCTTGTAGCCCAAGATCTCCCCTTTGACCCAAAGCCCTTCGGGGGCAAGGTCTTTGAGGTACATCTTAATGACCTGGTTCAATTGGCCGATTGTTAATACTTTTTCGCTCATGTTAAAAACTGATCGATCTTCTCCAGTAACTCCGGATAGCTTTTCGCCGCCGTGACACTGCTCCGGGCGGCCGCCGCGTTAGGGAATGATTTCAGGTACCAGATCGCGACCTTGCGCATCAACCCGATCAGGTTGTTCTTGTATTTCCCCCGATATTCAAGGATGTAAGCCAAGTGCTGTTTCAAGACAGCCCTTCTCTCCGCTAATGAGGGAAGCACAACCACTTGCCCGGCCAAATACGGCTCGATCTGCTGAAAGAGCCAGGGGTTACCAAAAGCCCCCCGGGCAACCATCACCCCATCGCAGCCGGTCGTGACTAACATTTTCTCCGCTAATTCAGGCGTGAATACATTCCCTGAACCAAAGACCGGGATTGTGACCGCGTCTTTGATCTCCTTGATCGCTTCATAATCGACCTCGCCGGAATAGAGCTGGCTTTTTGTCCGTCCATGAACAAAGAGCGCCGCCGCTCCGTTCTTCTCGCAATTTTTGGCGATAGTCGCGATCCGTTTATGATCTTTTTTATCATAGCCAGTCCGCAGTTTGACCGTCACTGGAAGATCAACAGCGGCCGCAACCTTCCGGATCATGCTGTAGAGGGTCAACGGCTCCCGAAGCAGATTGGCCCCCGACCCTTTTTTCATCATCTTTTTGACCGGGCAAGCGGCGTTGATGTCCAAAATAACTGGTTTGATCAACCCCATTAATATTTTAGCCGCTTTCGCCATATCATCGGCGTCGCCGCCGATCAACTGGGCAGCCAGAGGCTGGTCTTGTTCGGTTGTTTGGAGCAGTTCCCCGGTCTTACGGGAATTATGGAGAAGTGAATTGCAGTCAACCATCTCATAAAAAGCGAGCTTCGCCCCATGTTCCCGGCAGACCAGCCGAAACGGCAGGTCGGAACAACCGGCTAGGGGAGCCAGGATCGTTTTTTCGACATTTACCGTACCTATTTTTACCATTACCTAAATTATACCTCATCCCGCCGTTGATATCTAATCGCCCCAATAAGTGGGTTCTCCACAACCAACCTTGACATCGTTTGTGTCAATGTTTATACTACGCTCATATTCATGGTTACTCAAAGGAGGTGAGGTCTTGTACCGTTGGTTGCACGATAGCGAGAAACCGGTCTACACGATCCATATCGCCGCGGAACTGATCGGGTGTCACCCCCGAACGCTTCGGATCTACGAAGAGGAAGGGCTGATCCAGCCGCAGCGGACCCCTAAAAACTACCGGCTCTATTCACAAAACGACCTGGCGATGGTTAGAAAGATCGCCGATTTGATGGAAGAGATGAATCTGACCCTCTCCGGGGTTAAGGCTTTGTTCACGATGGCCGACCGGTTCCATATTGAGATCGAAAAGATGTTTGATGAGTTCCTTTAGGTTGCGACTCTTGTCAGCATCATCTATAATCTGGACTAATTAAATTAGGAAAAGGAAAAATATATGCAATGTCAAAAATGTAAGATCAGGCCCGCGACGGTCCATATCACCAAAATAGTTAACGACAAAAAAACTACTTACCATCTCTGCAGCGAGTGCGCCGCCCAGGAAGGGCTTTTGCCGACCATGGGAGGCGGGAACATCGGGAACATGGGGGACTTCGGCTTCCCGGAGATCCCCGGCTTTTTTGAATTTCCCGACATCTTTGCTTCTCTCCTGAAACGCCGCCCGTCAGAACGTTTCTATGAATATTTTGCCGACTCCGCCAACCGGGCCCTCCAGCTGGCGACCGAAGAAGCCCAGCGGCTCGGCCACGACCATGTCCGAACCGAACATCTCCTGCTCGCCCTGATCAAAGCGGAAGGGCTAGCCTCTAAGGTCCTGCAAAAATTAGGGGTCGACATGGTCAATCTCTTTTCCGACCTCGAATCGCTCATCGGCCGCGGTGAAGGCTCGCCCAAAAAATTGGTCCTCTCCCCGCGCGCCAAGAAAACCCTCGACCTCGCCTACCAGGCGGCCCGGGAACTCGGCTTCAATTACGTCGGTGAAGAACATTTCCTCCTCGGCATTATCCGCGAAGGGGAAAGCATCGCCGCCCAGTCGCTCCACAAGAGAAAAGTCACCTTTGACAAGGTCGCCAAGGAGATCGTCGCTGAAGCGGAAAAAGCCCAGGGCGATCAAGGCCCATTTAATGAGGAAGAAGAGAACGAAGAAGAAGGCTTCAATGAAGCGGGCGGACCGGAAGGTCCAGGTGAAGCGTTCGGCGGCGGCCCGGAAGGAATGTTCAACTTCCCAGGCCTTGGGATCGGCGCTCCGCCAAGACCGTCAAAACCTGCCCTGACCACTTTTGGCCGCGACCTAACCGCGATGGCTAAAAAAGGCGAGCTTGACCCGGTAGTTGGCCGCGAGAAAGAGATCGAGAGAATTATCCGGATCCTCTCCCGCCGCACTAAAAACAATCCCGCCCTCCTCGGCGATCCCGGGGTCGGCAAGACTGCGATCGTGGAAGGCCTGGCCGACCGGATAGTTAAAGGGGATGTTCCCGACATCCTGCGGGACAAAACGGTTATTTCGCTCGATCTTGGCGGGATGGTCGCCGGGACCAAATATCGCGGCGAATTCGAATCCCGCGTCAAAAAAGTTCTTGACGAGATCTTAGCTAAAAAACGCCAGGTTATTCTCTTCATCGACGAACTTCATACCCTGGTCGGCGCCGGCGGAGCCGAAGGGGCGATCGATGCCGGGAATATGCTCAAACCGGCCCTTGCCCGCGGGGAACTGCAGGTCATCGGCGCGACCACCGTCACCGAATACCGCAAGAACATTGAAAAAGACCCGGCGTTGGAACGCCGCTTCCAGCCAGTCCTGGTCAGCGAACCGTCGGTCGACCTGACGATCAAGATCCTGCAGGGACTGCGGGAACGCTACGAACAACATCACCAGGTCAAGATCCCCGATGCGGCGCTGGTCGCCGCCGCCACCCTGGCCGACCGCTATATTTCCGACCGTTTCCTCCCGGATAAAGCGATCGACGTCATGGACGAAGCGGCCGCCAAGGTCCGGCTTCAGATCTTCACCAGCTCACCGGAATTAAAGAAGGTCCAAAAACAGTTGGAAGAGCTCAAGCGGGAAAAAGAATCCGCCCTGACCGCCCAGCAATACGAAAAAGCGGCGGCCACGCGCGACAAAATTAGCGCGCTGGAAAAACAGGCCAAAGAACTGACCGCCAAATGGAAACAGGAACACGGCTCCGAAGCGACCGTGACCGAAGATGATATCGCCACTATCGTCTCCGACTGGACCGGGATCCCGGTCATCAAGCTGACCGCCGCGGAGACCGAAAAGCTGATCCAGATGGAAGCGGAGCTCCACAAACGGATCATCGGCCAGGACGAAGCGGTCGTCGCTATTTCCCAGGCGATCCGCCGCGGCCGGGCCGGGCTCAAACCGCCGCAACGGCCGGTCGGCTCCTTTATTTTTGCCGGTCCGACCGGGGTCGGAAAAACCGAGGTCGCCCGGCGTCTGGCGGAATTTCTCTTCGGCACGCAGGACGCGCTGACTCGGGTCGATATGTCCGAGTATATGGAAAAACATACCGTCTCCCGGCTGATCGGGGCCCCTCCCGGCTATGTCGGTTATGACGAGGGCGGGACCCTGACCGAAGCGGTCCGCCGCAAACCTTATTCCGTGATCCTCTTCGATGAGATCGAAAAAGCGCATCCCGACGTTTTCAATGTTCTCCTGCAGATCCTAGATGACGGCCGTCTCACCGATTCCAAGGGACACGTCGTCGACTTCAAAAATACCGTCATTATCATGACCTCGAACATCGGCCAGAAAGAGATCGTCTCCCAAGGGGCGATCGGCTTCCTCCCCCGGGAAGACCGGGAAGCTTCTTACGAAAAGATGCGCGACACCGTCCTGGGCGATATGAAAAAAGAGTTCCGGCCAGAGTTCCTCAACCGGGTCGACGAGATCATCGTCTTCCACCCGCTGACCGAGAACGAATTGAAGCAGATCGCCGGGATCCTGATCGCCGACATGCAGAAACAGGTCGTCGTCCGGGGGTTAAAGCTGGAGATCACCGAAGCGGTCAAAGAACGGGTCATTAAAGACGGCTTCGACCCGAAGTACGGGGCCCGGCCTTTGCGCCGCGCGGTCCAGCACTTGCTGGAGAACCCGCTCTCCAATGAGCTGATCGCCGGCAAGTTCAAGGAAGGGGACATCGTTAAAGCCGACGTCAAGGACGAGAAGATCTTCTTCGAAAAAGGGGAAGGACATATCGAAAAGCCGAAAGCGGAAACGGCAGAAACAGCCAGCAAACCTACGGTAAAGCCAGCGCCTATAGTTGAAGAAAAACCGAAGCGGGGCCGGCCGAAGAAGAGCTAACGGAGCGAAGCAACCGCCGAATCAATCGCGTTGACCACTTCGGCGCAGCTTTGATAGCGGTTCGCCATTTCAATTGCCGTCAAACGCAATAAGACTTGCTTGAAAGGCTCCGCCAAAGGTTTCGACTGGATATTTTCTTGCATCTCATCGAAATAGCGCCAATTCCTCAAAAGGCTCAAGATTGGAACGCTCAGAGTTATCGGCACTTTATTGTAAATCAATTCATAAAGAGTCGCGCCGAGTGAAAAGATATCGGAACGCCGGTCGCATCGGTAGTGCCAACCCTGCGCTTTCTCTGGGGAAATGTAACCGATTGTCCCAGAAATCAATTCCGGCGGTATATACCAACCAACTCTTTCCGCCAGGGAAAAATCGACTAGGACCACTTTAGGAGTTTTGTCTTCTCCTTTGGTTAAAATGACATTTCCCGGCTTAAGGTCTTCATAAACTAAACCGGCCCGATGAACTGCTCCTAAAGCCTCAGCGACTTGCCGAGCCAGCATAAAAGCCCCCAGTGGAGAAAAAGGGTGTTCCGTCTTTTTTAAATAGTATTCAAGAGAGTGGCCGCGAAGCAGGTCCATAACCATAAAGGCAACCGGTCTCCCCTCTTCCATCTCCGGGTCGGGACAAGTCCCAAGGCCGTAGACCTTCACAATGTTCGGATGGTTTAGGCAAGCCAGAACATTGGCTTCCCTCTGTAATAGCTCCAAGGCTTTATCCTTATATTCATGACAGGAGATTTTCACCGCTAACGGTTGACTCCCGCTATGACGAAACTCAGAAACGGTCGAAAACCCGCCAAGACCCAAACGTACGCCAACCTGGTCCTTAAGTTTCGGCTGATAACCCATTAAGTGAAAACATTTTGAAACTTTAACTGTCATGACCTATTTTTATCGACCGGAACAGCAAATAATTTCACAGATGTGCTAAAATAGATAAGTCATGAGCGATTACTTACCGTCACAACTTGAACCTAAATGGCAGGCGGAGTGGGCAAAAACCAAACTTTACCTGACCCCGGAAGGAACCGATCAGCCTAAGTTTTACGATCTGGTCATGTTCCCCTACCCGTCAGGCAACCTCCATATGGGGCATGTCCGCAATTACGCCATCGGCGACATTATTGCCCGCTTTAAGCGGATGAACGGCTATGCCGTCCTCCACCCGATCGGCTGGGACGCCTTCGGCATGCCGGCCGAGAACGCCGCCATCAAGAACCAAACCCACCCCAAACCGTGGACCGAGAAGTGCATCGAGCGGATGACCGTCCAGCTCAAGAAGCTTGGCATCAGCTATGATTGGGAACGAGAAGTGAACACCAGCCGGGAAGAATACTATAAATGGACCCAGTGGATCTTTCTCCTGATGTACCAAAAGGGGCTCGCCTACCGGAAGAAAGCGGTCGTCAACTGGTGCCCGAAGTGCAACACCGTCCTCGCCAACGAACAGGTCGTCAAAGAAGACAAATGCTGGCGTTGCGATTCGACCGTCGAACAGCGCGACCTGGAACAATGGTTTTTTAAAATCACCGATTACGCCGACCGCCTGCTCGCTGACATTGAAAAACTGACCGGTTGGCCGGAACCAGTGAAGATCATGCAGCGGAACTGGATTGGCAAGTCGGAAGGGGTCGAGATCAACTTCCAACTAGTTAACAACAAACAACTAACCATTTATACTACCCGTCCAGACACTTTGTTCGGGGTGACTTACATGGTCCTGGCCCCGGAACATCCGCTGGCGCTGGAATTATCTAAAGGGACGGCACAGGAAAAAGCGGTCCTGGACTACATCGAAAAAGTTAAACACGAAAGCACTCATGAACGGGCGGTCTCGACCGGCAAGGACGGGGTCTTTACCGGCGGCTTCGCCACCAACCCGGCGACCGGGGAGCAAGTCCCGGTCTGGCTCGCCGATTACGTCCTGATGGGGTATGGCACCGGCGCGGTCATGGCGGTCCCGACCCACGACCAAAGAGACTTCGACTTCGCAAAAATGCACAACCTGCCGCTCAAGCTGGTTATTAAACCAAAAGATGGCGAACTTGACCTGACCGACATGAAAGCCGCCTTTGTTGACGAAGGGATCATGGTCAATTCCGGCGAGTTCAACGGACTGCCGAGCGCTGAAGCGCTGGATAAGATCGGCGACAAGTTCGGCACCTGGCAGACAAAATACAAACTCCGCGACTGGCTCGTTTCCCGCCAACGGTATTGGGGCGCCCCAATACCCATTATTTATTGCGATAATTGCGGCCTTGTTCCGATCCCAGAAAGTGAGTTGCCGGTCAAACTCCCAATGGACGTGAAATTCACCGGCGAAGGGGCCTCGCCGCTGACCCAATCAAAATCCTTCCTTGAGGTTAAATGCCCAAAATGCGGCGGTCCGGGCCGACGCGAAACCGACACGCTCGACACTTTCAACTGCTCCTCCTGGTATTATCTGCGTTACAGTGACCCGCGCAACAACCAGGAACCATTCAGCAAAGAAAAAGCCAAACGGTGGTTGCCGGTCGACCAATATATCGGCGGCATTGAACACGCCATCCTCCACCTGCTCTATTCTCGGTTCTTTACCAAGGTCCTGTTCGACGCCGGTTGGGCGCCAACCGACGAACCGTTCACCAACCTCCTGACCCAGGGAATGGTCGTTAAAGACGGCGCCAAGATGAGCAAGTCCAAGGGGAACGTTGTCGACCCCGACTACATCGTGGAAAAATACGGTGCCGATACCGCCCGGCTTTTCATTCTCTTCGCCTCCCCCCCTGAAAAAGAACTTGAATGGTCGGATGCCGGAGTCGAAGGAAGTTATCGTTTTCTCGGACGGGTCTGGCGGTTGGTCACCGAAAAAGAAATAGGCACGGCTAACCCGCAGGTCAGCAAAAAAACACACCAAACAATCAAAGGGGTAACGGAAGATATCGACCGTTTTTCTTTTAATACGGCGATCGCTAAATTAATGGAATTGACCAATACGATGTATGAGCTCGGCTCGACCCAGGAAGGGATAAAAGCCTTGCTCCTCCTCCTCTCCCCATTCGCGCCGCATCTGACCGAAGAACTCTGGCAGCAAATAGGGAATAAGGATTCAATCCACCGGGAATCCTGGCCAAAATATAACCCGGAACTGGTCAAAGAGAGCGAAAAAACGATCCCGATCCAGGTCAACGGCAAGCTCCGTGACGCGATCGTCGTCCCGGCCGACGCGACCGAAGCGATGGTTAAAGCGGCCGCCGACAAGAGCGAGAAAGTCGCTTCTTTTACCAACGGCAAACAGATCGTCAAAGTCATCTACGTCCCCGGCAAAATGCTGAACCTTGTGGTAAAGTAAGCGATGCGAGAACTAATCCAATCGCTCCTCCCAACAGTCCTGAAGCCATCCCGTTATATCGGCAACGAGATCAACGCCGTTCACAAAGAGTGGCGTGACCAGCTGAAGGTCGCCATCGCCTACCCCGATCTATATGAAATAGGGATGTCTAACCTGGCGGTCCAAATCCTTTACCATATTTTAAACGCCAGGACCGATGTTCTCGCCGAACGGGTCTTCGCCCCCTGGAGCGACATGGAAGAGGTTTTAAAGGCTAACAACCTCCCCCTCTTCACCCTTGAATCGTGGAAACCGCTCAATGAATTCAATCTGGTCGGGTTCAGCCTTGGCTACGAATTGAATTACACCAACGTCATAAATATGTTAACACTTGGCCGGATCCCGCTTCACCGAACCGAACGGGGAGAGGCTGATCCGCTGGTCTTTGCTGGAGGCCCAAGTCTTTTCAATCCCGAACCGGTCATCGAGCTTTTCGACTTCATCGTAGTCGGTGAAGCGGAAGAAGCGATCGTCGAAATAATTGAAGCGGCCAAAAAGCATGCTACGCGAAAAGAAAAGCTAGCGGCGCTGGCTAAGATCGAAGGGGTTTACGTCCCCGGCTTGAGCGTAAAAGTCGCCAAACGGATTATCAAAGACTTCTCCTCGGTCCCTTACCCAACCCAACCGATCATCCCCTTTCTGGAACCGGTCCACGACCGGGGAGTGATCGAGATCATGCGGGGCTGCAAATGGGGCTGCAAATTCTGCCAGGCCGGCTGGACAACGCGCCCAGTTAGGGAAAAGAAACTGGAAACGCTGATCGACCAGGCGGAGGAGATCATCAAGAACACCGGCTACGAGGAGCTCTCCCTGATCTCCCTCTCCAGCAGCGATTACAGCCAGATCGAGAAACTGGCCAAAGAGTTGGCCAACCGGAATGAAAAACGGCGGGTCAATATCGCTCTCCCTTCGATGCGGACCAATTCCTTTTCCGTTAAACTCGCCCACGAAGTCGCCCGGGTCCGCTCCAGCAGTATCACCATCGCCCCGGAAGCCGGGACCCAACGCTTGCGCGACTATGTCGGGAAGAAGATGACCGAAGAAAATATTATCGAAAGCGTCAAAGCGGTCTTTGCGAGCGGAATCGAAGCAGTGAAACTCTACTTTATGATCGGCCTGCCGACCGAGACCGAGGAAGATCTGATCGGGATTTGCCACCTTGCCCGCCAGATCTTTGAGCTCGCCCGGGCCTCAACCCGCCGGGCTCGGGTTACGGTCAACCTCTCAACCTTTGTCCCCAAACCGCACACGCCATTCCAATGGGAACGGCAGATCACGATCGCCGAAACGCTCGACAAACAACGCTTAATTAAAGAGAATATCCGGCACAAGTTTATCGAAGTCCGCTGGCATCAGGCGGAAGCCTCGTTTTTGGAAGGGGTCTTCTCTAGAGGGGACCAGCGACTTCTGCCGGTCATTGAAAAAGCCTGGGAACTGGGAGCCAGGCTCGATGCCTGGTCGGAAAAATTTGATTTTATCCGTTGGCAAGCCGCCTTTGCCGCTTGCGACGTCGACCCTAACGATTATTTAAGAGAGAGAAGCAAAGAAGAGCCTCTCCCCTGGGATTATATCGAGTCCGGGGTCACAAAGGAGCAATTAGTTGCCACGAGTACAAATTAAATACATTAAAGCTGAAGAGGTTAAGTTCATTTCGCACCGCGATCTGATCAGGGCCTTCGGCCGGGCGATCCGCCGGGCGGAGCTCCCAATCGCTTATTCCCAGGGCTTTAATCCCCGGATGAAAGTCTCCTGGGGGCAGGCCCTTAAAGTCGGCGCGACTTCCGCCGGCGAAACCGCCGAGCTTTTGCTGGCCCAGCCCCTCTCCCCCAGCGAGGTGATGACCCGCCTGAATCGCCAGCTACCAAAGGGACTTGCAGTGATAGGGGCGAGTCTGCTATAATATATAGGTTATGTACGCGATTATTCAAACTGGTGGCAAACAATACAAGGTAACCAAAGGCGACATCATGGAGATCGAGCTGATCGATAACCAGAGCCAGGTCACCTTCAAAGAAGTCCTGCTCGTCGTAGACGGCGACAAGGTCACGGTCGGCACCCCGCACGTTAAAGGGGCTTCCGTCCTGGCCAAGGTCGTCGGCAACTTCAAGGATAACAAGGTCACCACTTTTAAATACAAGAGAAAGACCAACTACCACCGGACTATCGGGCACCGGCAGAACTATACCAGAATTCAAGTCGAGGAGATCAAACATGGCGCATAAGAAGGCAGGCAGCGCATCCAGGAACGGAAGAGATTCAAAAGGCCAGAGGCTTGGGATCAAGGCCTTCGGCAGCCAGATCATTCCGGCCGGCAGCATCATTGTCCGCCAGCGCGGCAGCAAGTTCTATCCCGGCACTAACGTCGGCATCGGCTCTGACTTCACCCTGTTCGCCAAGGTCGCCGGTAAGGTCGTTTTCGAAGCCGGCAAGAAGGTCAGCGTCGTTCCTCAAGCCTAATGGCTTACAACCTCTTAGTTTTTAAGATCGGCTCCAGCACCTTAACCACTTCCGAAGGAAAATTAGACTTATCTAACCTCAACCGGATCGTCGCTGAAATTTCCGCGCTCCAGAAACAAGGCAAAAAAGTAGTGATCGTCACTTCCGGCGCGATCGTCACCGGCCTGGAGAAGTTAAAGTGGGGAAAACCAAAGTCGATCCCGGAAAAACAAGCGGCCGCGGCCGTCGGCCAATCCCGCCTGATGCGCCAGTACGAAAAAGCCTTTGAAAAACACGGCATCACCGTCGCCCAGATCCTGCTGACCAGGGACGCGATTGTTGACCGGAAAAGATATCAAAACTCCCGCCAGTGTCTCCACACTTTGCTGGCCGATAAAGTCGTCCCGATCGTCAACGAGAACGACACCGTCTCGATCGACGAGATCAAATTCGGCGACAACGACAATTTGGCCGCCCTAACCGCCCGGATGATCGGGGCCGACCTGCTCTGCTTGTTGACTGATGTGGCCGGCTTTTACATGAAGGATAAACAAGGGGTTCCAGTGGTCATTCCGGAGATCAACAAGTTGACTGCCGCGATCAAAAAAGCGGCCGGCAACCCGGCAACAAAAGTTGGAACGGGCGGGATGATCACCAAACTGCAAGCGGCGGCCATCTGTTTAAAGTCGGGGATCGAGATGGCGATCATCAGCGGTCGAAAAGCGAACGCGCTTAAACAAGCGGCTTATGGAGAGAAGGTCGGGACTCTGTTCCGCAAAGCTTAGCCGACAACTGCCCGCAGGCACCCTGAACATCGCTCCCCAAACTTTGCCTCACGGTTACTTTCAAATGAGCGTTACGGAGCTCAGAGAACAACTTTTCAATATTACCGGTCTCAAAACGGCCGGTCGGCGCGGTTTCATTATATGGAATAAGGTTAACGTGGCAATCCAGGTTCTGGCTGATGGCGATGATCTCTTTGATGTCTTTCATCCGGTCGTTAACCCCTCTTAAGACCACATATTCAATGGTCACCCGGCGGTTGGTCCTGGATTGGTAGTCGCCGATCGCTTCCACGACATTAGTGATCGAAGGAAGATTCCGGTATGGGACTAATTGGCGGCGGTCATGATCAAAAGGAGAGACCAGCGACCAGGCCAGGCGAAATTGGCCCGGCTCCTTGGCTAACTTGTTAATCCCAGCCGGGATACCAATAGTGGAAAGAACGATCTTGCGGGCGGCGATATTCAACCCTAGATCGTTATTGAGGTTTTTGGCCGCCGTCATGACATTGTTGTAGTTCAGGAACGGTTCTCCCATTCCCATAAAGACTAAGTTGGTTATTTGGTGCTTTTTAGCGAAAAAATAGACTTGGGAAACGATCTCTCCCGGGGTCAGGTTGCGACGAAAACCGCTCCGGCCGGTAGCGCAAAAAAGGCAACCGATCGGACACCCTGATTGCGAAGAAACACAAACCGTTTTGCGTCCTTCTTCATACTCCATCATGACCGATTCGATCACTTTCCCATCGGCCAGTTCAAAGGCAACCTTGACCGTCCGGTTCCCCTTCAGGACCGTGATCGGCTTGGGGAGCCCGACCTCATATTTTTTCTCCAGCCTGGCCCGTTCCGCCAGCTGCAAGGTGGTGATTTCCCCGATCTTCTCTTTAACCTTGCCATGGATCGCCCGATAAAGCTCCCTGGCCTTGAACGGGGCTAGCCCCACTGTTTGGCCGATGGCGATTATCTCTTCAAAGTTTTTGCTTCTTATGTCTTCCATTTTATTCATTGTAGCACGCGGGCAATAAAAAAGGGCCAACAGGCTGGCCCTCTTTTATCTCGACAGAAGTGAACGGTATGTCTCTTCCATATATATATCGGCAGGTTCTTTCGAAAATTTCACTCTTTCAGCTGAAATTTCCAAGCTTACCTGGCGAAAGATACCTGTGGCTCCCAGCGTTGAATAAATCAACGCAATCAGGTAGAATGCATCCTACCAAGTCACCTATTTTAGAAAGGGGAAAACCAATGAAGTCTCGTATCGCTATTCTTTTATTGAGCCTTGTCATCCTCGCCTCGTTCGTCGCCAGCTGCGCCCCGAAAAAAACCGTCTCCACCGACCGCGTCGTTGAATTCTGGGTCATGCCGAACTCCCTGAGCCCGGTTGCTGACATTGAAAATCTGCTGAAGCCGTTCGAAGAAAAGACCGGCATCAAAGTGAAAGTCACCTCGGTCGACTGGGGAGCCGCCTGGAGCAAGATCACGACCGCCGCCACTTCCGGCGACGTCCCGGATATGGTCCAGCTTGGTTCAACCTGGACTTCCGCGATCGCCAAAATGGGGGCACTGGAAAACTTCTCCAAAGAAGAGGTCGCCTCCCTCGGCGGACCGAAAACCTTCGTCCCGGTCGCCTGGCAAACTGTCGGGATCGAAAAGACCGGCCAGGTCAGCGCCATTCCCTGGTTCGTTGACGCCCGGGCCTTGTTCATCCGGACCGACGCCTTCAAAAAAGCCGGTCTGAAACCGGAAGACATCCAAACCTGGGACGGCTTCGATAAAGGGCTGAAAAAACTTTATGAGGCCGACCTCTCTTTCGACGACCAGCCGATGGCCCCGCTCGGCATCTCCGGGAAGAACGACTGGAACGTCATCCACACCCTCGCCCCCTGGATCTGGATGGCCGGCGGCGACTTCCTTTCCGCCGACCGGAAAACCTGCGTCCTCGACAGCGACGCGGCCCTCGCCGGGATCATGTACTATTTACAGGTCGTCAAGAACGGCTACGTTCCCATCTCTTATCTTGAGCTCAATACCGCCCAGGTCAGCGCCAATTTCAACAGCGGTTTTTGCGCCATGTATTTCGACGGACCGTACGAGGTCAAGACCCTGACCCGACCGGTTTCCGAAGGCGGCGCCGGCGGCTCTCCGGCGGCCAAGAACTTCGCGGTCGTCGGTTATCCGAAGGGTCCCAAAGGACGCTATACTTTCGTCGGCGGCTCCTCGCTGGCGATCTTCAAGCAGGCGAAAAACAAGGCTGACGCCCTCAAGGTCATTCAATACCTGACCTCCCTGAAACCGCAGGTCGAGTATACCAAGGTTGCCGGCTTCCTCCCGGCCCGCGTCGAAGCGTTCAAAGACCCGTATTTCGCCAACGACCCGAAACGCAAAGTTTTCAAAGAAGCGGTTTTCTACGGCAAGACCTATCCGGCTATCCCGGCCTGGGGACTGCTGGAGCCGATCCTGACCCGCCGTTTCGGCATTATGTGGGACCGGGCAACCGCCGATAACAATTACGATCCCAAGTTGATCCGGGAACAGCTAAAACTAGCGAAGAGCGAAGTTGAGGCGATCTTAAACCAGCAGCAATAATTGGCGGTCCTTCTTGCGAAAGAAGGCAAAGAGGAATTATGTGCGGAATTTTTGGTTACATCGGGCGTAAGGAAGCCCTTCCCTTTCTGATCGAAGGGTTAAAAAAGCTGGAATACCGCGGCTATGATTCGGCCGGCGTCGCCACCATTAACCGGGGAAAGATCGAGCTGAGCAAATGCGTCGGCAAGATCTCCTTTCTGGAAGACCAGCTGGCGCAAAAACCGCTGGTCGGCAAGATCGGGATCGGCCATACCCGCTGGGCGACCCACGGCCAACCGTCCGACGAGAATTCCCACCCCCACCAAGACTGCAAAAAAGAACTGGCGGTCGTCCACAACGGGATCATTGAAAACTATATTGAACTCAAGCACGAGCTGGTCGAACGGGGCCACAAATTCCTCTCCTCGACCGACACCGAAGTCCTGGCCCACCTGATCGAGGAAAATTACTCCGGCGACCTGATCGCCGCCGTCCGCAAGGTCCTGGGCCGGGTCCGCGGCACCTACGCCATGGCGGTCGTCGCCAAAGCGGAACCCAAGAAGATCGTGGTCGCCCGCTCCGGCAGCCCGCTTATCATCGGCCTGGGGGAAAAAGAACTTTTTCTCTCCTCCGATATTCCGGCTATGCTCAAATACACCAGCCGGGTGATCTACTTGGAGAACGGCGAACTCGCCGAGATGACCCCAGATGGAGTGACCGTTTCCGACTTGAACGGTAAAGAGATCAAGAAAGAAATCAACCTGATCTCCTGGGACCCGGAATCGGCCGAAAAAGGGGGCTATGCCCACTTTATGCTCAAGGAAATCCACGAGCAACCCAACGCCATCCGTAAAACGATCGCCGGGCGGATCCAGCCGGACAGCCACAAGATCCACTTTGACGAACTGACCATGACCAGGGAAGAGATGAAGAACATCAACCGGGTCGTTTTCACCGCCTGCGGCACCAGCTGGCACGCCGGACTGATCGGCGAATATCTTTTTGAACAGTACGCCCGGTTGGCGACGGAAGTCGAGTACGCCGCCGAGTTCCGTTACCGCCATCCGATCATCGACAAGAACACCCTGGTAATCGCCATCACCCAATCCGGCGAGACCGCCGACACGCTCGGGGCCGTCTGGGAAGCGCGCGCCCAAGGAGCTAAAACGATCGCGATCTGCAACGTGGTCGGCTCGACCATCGCCCGCGAAGCCGACGGCGTGATCTACACCAACGCCGGCCCGGAGATCGGGGTCGCTTCGACCAAAGCCTTCACCACCCAGCTAACCGTCATTTACCTCCTGGCCGTTTTGTTCGGCAAGATCAGGGGGACCGTCACCGAAGCCGAATCGACCAAGCTGATCCAGGACCTGATCGAGATCCCCGACCAGCTGGAAAAATTACTCCTTAGCGAAAAAACGATCGAAAAAATCGCCGGGAAATATTTTAAGGCGACCAACTCGCTTTATCTTGGCCGCGGCAAAGGGTTTCCGATCGCCCTGGAAGGAGCGCTAAAACTTAAAGAGGTCTCTTACATCCACGCCGAGGGGTACCCGGCGGCGGAAATGAAACACGGTCCGATCGCCCTGATCGACAAGAACATGCCGGTCGTTATTCTCGCCTTTGCCGGACGGCGCTATGAAAAAGTTTTGGGCAATATTGAAGAAGTGAAGGCCCGCGGCGGCCAGGTCATCGCCATCGCCACCGAAGGGGACGACGCGATCGCCCAACAGGCGGACGAAGTCCTTTATATCCCCAACACGACCGAAGCCCTCTCGCCCCTCCTGGCAGTCGTCCCGCTCCAGATCTTCGCCTACTACATTGCCCTGAAACGGGGCTGCCACGTCGACCAGCCTCGCAACCTCGCCAAAAGCGTCACCGTCGAATAGCGCGTATTTGACTTTTCTCCACGACAAGAGTATAGTATTTTTAAGTGAAAAGACCGCTTTTTAGCAAAGATGTCGGCTTGGCACTTAACGTGGGTGTTGAGCTCGCGGTTGGGGTTCTCCTTGGAGCCTTAGTCGGATATAAGCTTGACGAAATGTGGCATACTCTCCCCTGGCTGATGATCCTTGGAATTGCCCTCGGAGCGCTTGCTGGTTTTTGGAACGCTTATAAAATCGCCGCCCGCCCGCTGCAGTAAACTTTTAATATGATCGATATTCTCGAACACTTTCGGGCGCCCGTTTATTACCACCTTCAGCTTTTTGGATTTGACGTTTCCATAACTAAGGCGGTCGTCAGCATGTGGGTCGCCGTCCTGCTGGTTTTCGTCTTTTTCCGGGTCGCCATCAGCCGCCTGACGATGATCCCCGGCAAAATGCAAAGCCTGGCCGAAGTCAGCGTGGAGGTCATGCAGGAACAGTTGGTCGACGTCATGGGACACGACACCAAGAAATGGTTCCCATTTCTTTTCACCCTTTTTCTCTTTATCCTGGCCTGTAATTTTTCCGGCCTGGTCCCGGAATGGTTCTCGGCCACGTCCAACATTAATGTAACCGGCGCGCTCGCCTTGATGGTCATTACCATCGCCACCACGGCCGGCATCCTGAAGCACGGCTTCTTCAATTACTTTAAATCTTTCATCCCCGGCGGGATCCCTCCGGCGGTCTTGCCCCTCTTGATCCCGATCGAGATCTTAAGCCAGCTGGCCCGCCCCTTTTCCCTGGCAGTCCGTTTGTTCGCCAACGTCTTTGCCGGCCACACGGTCCTGCTCGCTTTCATCTCGATAATTTTGGTCTTCAAGAACATTTACATCGCTCCCTTGCCCTTGATCGGCCATATCCTGGTCTCGATCCTGGAGGTCTTGTTCGCTTTCATTCAGGCTTATATTTTCATGTTCCTGTCGGCAGTTTACGTGGCTGAAGCGACGAGCGAAGGCCACTAAATAATTTTGAAGGAGGAAAAAACATGGGACCAATTGATTTCGCGACTTTAGGTGCGGGACTCTCGATCGGATTAGCGGGTATCGGAGCCGGGATCGGCGTCGGTTTGATCGGCGAGAAAGCGATCGAATCGATGAGCCGCCAGCCGGAAATGGCCGGTCAGATCAGAACGACCGCCATTTTGTTCATCGCGTTCGTCGAAGCGATCGCCCTTTACGCCCTGGTCATTTCCCTGCTCCTGGTCCTGTTAAAGTAACATGTTTGAACTGGAAACCGGCCTGATCTTTTGGACGCTGATCAGCTTTGGAACATTACTGTTCCTGATGTGGCGCTTTGTCTTCCCGCCTCTCCTGAAGTTCCTGGAGGAACGGGAAGCGTTCTTTACCAAGCGTCTGGCCGACTCGGAAAAGATCAAACAGAACACGGAAGAGATGCTCCGCCTCTATGAAGAGCGGATGAAAGAAGCGAGCCGGGAAGTTTCCGAACTGAAGGAACAGGCCCGGACCGAAGCCCAGATCCTGCGCAACAAGCTGGTGACCGAAGCCCGCCTGGAAGCCAAGTCGTTGCGCGACGGCGCCCTGCAGGAGATCTCCAAGGAACACCGCAAAGCGCTGGAAGAGATCCGCAATCAGTCGGCCGCGCTGGTCGCTGACGCGACCGCCAAGGTCATCAATAAAGCGCTGACCGGCGAGGACCAACAGCGGCTGGTCCAAGAAAGCCTGCGCGAACTGGAAAAGGAGCTCTCCCCTGGAACTTGAAATAGACTATAAAAAACTGTACGAGTGGGCTAAGGAGGACAATCTCCAGTGGCAGCTTGAGAAAGAACTCTATTTTCTTAACAAGCTGATCTACTCGAATTACGAACTGCGGCTCTTCTTCGAGGACTCGTCGGTCTCGGCCGAGCACAAGAAGACGGTCTTGCGCGAGCTGATGCCGAACGCGTCGCAACTGTTCAGCAAATTGGCCGAGCTCCTGGTCGGCGAAGGGCACAGCAACCAACTCGGCAAGGTTTCCGAGCGTTATACCAAGCTTTTCACGGAAATGGAGAAGATCTCCCTGGGCCAGATAGTTTCAGCGGTCCCGCTCGACGTTAAAACGATCGAGAGCGCCGAAACCATCCTGCAAAAGATCTTTGGCCGGCCGATCCGGCTGAAGAACGACGTTAACCCGTCGATCCTGGGTGGGGTGATCATCAAGATCATTGGCGGTTCGATGATCGATATGAGCCTAAAAAAAACGCTGGTCGAGCTAAAACGGTCGCTGGCCAGTATCCCGGTCTAGAACAATTCAAAGGAGTTAAATATGACTGACACGAAAAATTACCATAACATTTCGGAAGCGATCAAAAAACGGATCGAGGAGTTCGAGGCCCAGGCTAAGGTCGACGAGGTCGGGATCGTCCTGGAATCCGGAGACGGCATCGCCCGGATCCGCGGCCTATCTTCGGCGCAGGTCGGCGGAATGATCGAATTCCCCAATAACATTTACGGTCTGGTCAGCAACCTGGAACGGGACGAGATCACCGCCATGATCCTGGCCGGCCACGTCAGCGTCCGCGAAGGGGACTGGGCCAAGAACCTCTACCGCCTGATGGAAGTGCCGGTCGGCGACGCTTTACTTGGCCGGGTCGTCAACGGCCTCGGCCAGCCGATCGACGGCAAAGGACCGATCAACACCAACCGGACCCGACCGGTGGAATCACCCGCCCCATCGGTCGTCGACCGCCAACCGGTCAACGAGCCGCTCCAGACCGGCTATAAGATCATTGACGCCCTGATCCCAATCGGCCGCGGCCAGCGCGAGCTGATCATCGGCGACCGCTCGACCGGCAAAAGCACTATCGCCATCGACACCATCATCAACCAGAAAGGGCAGAACGTCATTTGTATTTACGTGGCAATCGGCCAAAAAACTTCGACCGTCGTGGAAACGGTCGGCACCCTGAATAAGCACGACGCCATGGCCTACACGATCATCGTCGACGCCCCCGCCTCCGATCCGGCCGCCTTGCAATACCTCGCCCCCTTCTCCGGGACCGCCATGGGAGAAGAGTTCATGCACCAGGGAAAAGACGTTTTGATCATTTACGACGATCTTTCCAAACACGCCACCGCTTACCGGATGATCTCCCTCCTCCTCCGCCGCCCGCCGGGCCGCGAAGCGTATCCGGGGGATGTTTTTTATCTCCACTCCCGCCTCTTGGAACGCTCTGCTAAGCTGAGCCAGGCCAAAGGCGGTGGTTCGCTGACCGCTCTCCCGATGATCGAAACCCAACTCGGTGACGTTTCGGCTTACATTCCGACCAACGTCATCTCCATTACCGACGGGCAGATCTTTCTTTCCAACGAATACTTCAACCAGGGGATCCGCCCGGCGATCGACGTCGGCATCTCCGTTTCCCGCGTCGGCGGCAAAGCGCAGATCAAAGCGATGCGCAAAGTTTCCGGGAGCCTCAAACTGGAGCTGGCCCGCTACCGGGAGAAACAATCGTTCGAAATGTTCTCGTCCGAACTGGAAAAAGAGACCCAGGACCTGCTGGCCAAAGGGGCCTTGCTGGTCGAGGCGCTCAAGCAGAACAAGCACGACCCGCTCCCGGTCGAAGAACAGATCGCCTTCCTTTACGGGCTTTCCAATAATCATTTCAACAATTGGCCAAAAGACAAGGTCAAAGAGAACAAGGTCCGCTTTTTCGACTTTATCCGGGCCCGCGGAGCGCAAGCCCTGGAAAGCATCCGGACGACCAAAGACATCACGCCGGAGACCGAAGCGGCCTTAAAAGAACTGGTCCAGAGTTTCCTTAAAACAATAAAATAAAATGAGAGCAGTCGTCCAATTAAAGAACAGGCACGAGGCGATCTCCAAGGTCAATAAGATCGCCAACGCCATGCAGATCGTCGCCATTGCCCGGATCGGCAAGATCAGGAAAATGGAGAAGATGGCGGCTGACTATGAAGCGGCGCTGGAAGAGATCCACGAACAGGTCGCCGAAAAAATGGCGGAGCGCGACCTGGCAGTCTCGCCCGTTAAAAAAACTAAGGGGAGCCTGGTCGTCGTCATTTCTTCGGAAAAAGGGTTTTGCGGCAATTTCAACACCCTGCTCTTCGACCGGCTGACCAAGCGCTACAAGCCGGAAGAGGCCGACCTGATCATCCTGGGGCGGAAAGCGATCGAATTCTTCCGCAACCGCGATTATAAGATCGTGAAAGAATTCGTCAAAGTGACCGACCAGCCGACCTGGGCCAAGGTCTCGGAACTCTATCGGGAAATGGAGACGCTCTTTGCCGACCAGTACTCCGAAGTGGTCATCGCCTACAACAGTTTCAAGTCGGTGATCAGCCAGGAGCCGACCTTTTACCGCTATCTGCCGTTCGAGCGGAAAAAAGCGAAACCGGAGGCCAGCCGGTTCATTTTTGAACCGGTCTCGCCCGACCTGCTCGCCGCGGCCGAACGCGGCTTTCGGGCGGCCCGGCTGTTTCGGATCATGGTGGAAAACCTGCTGGGCGAGATGGGGGCCAGAATGATCGCCATGCGGGCCTCGACCGACAATTCCCGGGAATTAATGGACGAACTGAACATCAAGCTTAATAAAGCGCGCCAGGCCTCGATAACGGCCGAGTTATCGGAGATCGCCGGCACGATCGAAGCAATGCGAGGAGGAGCAGAATAATGAAAGGTAAAATAATCCAGATCATCGGTCCGATCATCGACGTCCAGTTCCCGCCGGACAAGATCCCGGCCATCCGGAACGCGCTTCAGATAACTTACCAAGAGAAAGATCTTAATTTAGACATCACCGCTGAAGTCGCCATGCATCTCGAGGGAGGGGTCGTCCGGGCGGTCTCGTTGGAGCCGACCGACGGCCTGCGCCGCGGCATCGATGTCGTCGACACCGGTAAGCCGATCTCCATCCCGGTCGGGAGAGAAGCCCTGGGCCGGATGTTCAACGTCCTCGGCGAAACGATCGACAACCTTGGTCCCTTAAACACCGGCAAGACTTACCCGGTCCGGCGCGATCCGCCGAATTTTGAAGAGGTCATCGCCCGGAACGAGATCTTCGAGACCGGCATTAAAGTTATCGACCTGATCTGCCCTTACGTCAAGGGGGGCAAGACCGGCCTCTTCGGCGGCGCGGGGGTCGGCAAGACCGTCGTCATCGAAGAATTGATCCACAACATGGCGACCAAACACGGCGGGATCTCCGTTTTCTCCGGGGTCGGCGAGCGGACCCGCGAAGGGAACGATCTCTGGCTGGAAATGAAAGAATCGGGAGTGCTCGACAAGACCGTTTTGATCTTCGGACAGATGTCGGAACTTCCCGGCGCTCGCCAGATCACGGCGATGACCGGGCTGACCCACGCTGAATATTTCCGCGACGAAGAAGGCCAGGACGTCCTGTTCTTCATCGACAACATTTTCCGTTTCGTCCAGGCGGGAGCGGAAGTTTCCACTCTCCTTGGCCGCATGCCTTCGGCCGTCGGCTACCAGCCAACCCTGCAGGCGGAGATGGGCCGCTTCCAGGAACGGATCGCTTCGACCTCCAAAGGTTTTATCACTTCGATCCAGGCGGTCTACGTCCCGGCCGACGACATTACCGATCCGGCCGCGGCGGTCACTTTCTCCCACCTTGATTCGACGACCGTTCTTTCCCGGCAAATCTCGGCGATCGGTATCTACCCGGCGGTCGATCCGCTCGCTTCCACCTCCCGGATCCTTGACCCGTCGATCGTCGGCGAAGACCACTACCGGGTCGCCCGCCGCGTCCAGGAGATCCTCCAGCGCTACAAAGAACTGCAGGACATTATCGCCATTCTCGGCGTTTCCGAACTCCCGGAAGAGGACAAGCTGATCGTCAACCGGGCGCGCAAGATCCAGAACTTCCTCTCCCAGCCGTTCTCCGTGGCGCAGGACTTCACCGGCATGCCCGGCAAGTTCGTGCCGCTGACCGAGACGATCCGCGGTTTCCAGGAAATTATTGACGGCAAACACGACGACCTGCCGGAGACCGCGTTCTACATGGTCGGCACGATCGAAGAAGCGATCGAAAAGGGACGAAAAAAATGAGCGATTTCCTTTGCCGGATAGCAACCCCGGAAAAAATCGTCTTTGAAGGAGAGGTCAGCTATCTTAACGCCGAGACGCTGATGGGCCCGACCGGGATCCTGGCCCATCACGCGGCGCTGATCTCACCGCTTCGGGCCGGCAAAGTCGAGCTCCATCTGCCGAACAAAACCTGCCTCAACTTCAAGGTCAGCGACGGCTTTCTGAAGGTCGACAACAACCTGGCCGAGATCTTTTCCCCCGAAGTTAAAACCGCTTAAACCCCCAATTTTGCCTGAAATTTTCGCGGGGCGGAAGCGATAAACAATTGTTATGAAAACAGGAAGAACTCGTCCCGTCACTCCCTTAATCGCCAAACCGGCTCAACCAGAGAAAGCGGGAAAGCCTATCGGCCTCAACCCAACTGGTGGGGCACATCCGTCAAATTCACCCTTAGCAAGATTTAAGGGCGTTGTTATGGAAGCCATATTAAACAATAGCGACTCCTCATTTGAAATAACTATTGAGCCTTGTCCCCCTCCTTGCAACGCCCTACCTTTTTTAGGCTTTTCAACCCTTTTCAAAGAGCGAGCAACTCTAATAATTATGCAAGCAGACCCAACAATTATTAACCACCTTTCTAAAAAAGGGGTCAAACGCATCAGCCTCGACCCCAATGTAAAGTCGGAAGAAATAACAGCTTTATTTAAACTGCTGGAAACACCTTCTCTTGATTGGCAAAGATTTAGCCAGCCAAACATCCGGTTTAATAAATATTAAAACCCTTTCTGAAATTTCCGCCGGTACCGACCGATAGATACCCATGAGAATTGAACGCAAAGCTCCGCCTCCAACCCAATCAACGGCCGGTTCGCGCCAGCAAGTCGTTGACAGGTTCATTGATAAATATCGTCCCCTTTTGCTCCCACACGCTTTCTCCGCCGTTTCCCGAACCAGCTCAACCGGGCTAATGAATTTAATTAAGCTGGACAATTTGCTGGCCAAAGTCGTGCCTGATCCTTTCGACGCTTCGGACCAAAAACTTACCCCCGGGCTCGCCAACCGGAAAATTAAAGCAATCGTTACGCTGGCCCACAACCTGGACAGCGGAGCGCAAATTTCGCTCGAACCGGTCATGATCGACGGCTTTCTAAAACTAGCGGCCCGTCAGGACCTGGCAGGACTTGAGGAAAACGTGAGGAAAGAGTCGACGCGCTTGGCTTTCCATCCGTTGGGGCTCCCTTCCTTTTCCTCATCAACTCAAGCGGTCAGCCCTTTTCGCGTCGCGGAGACACGGGCGAACGATTTTCCGCTTACGATCAGACAGATCTCGATTAACCAGGCCCTTGATGGAATAAAAGTGAAGTTCCCATATATAGCTGATGACTCACCAATGAAATATGTCGAACCAGCTTTGTGCGAACTTCGCGTAACGACATCAGCGCAATCCGCTTTAATAAAATATAAATTAATATATGAAGCTTGCGAGAAAAACATCGAAGACCTAAAAAACCCTGAAGGCTATTGTACGCATGCGTTTCTATCAATGATGGCGCTTATGACTTCACTTATAGTGGCCCCCCATCTCTTCGCCTATATAATTTGCCTTCCCATAGTGGGCACCTTCCCTCTATTCGTAGCATGGGCAATCTTTTCGATCCGGCAACTGCGCGCGGCACAAGACCAGGCCAACAGTTTTCTAGCCGATCATTTCAACCAATTGTCGGATGACGATTTGGCAACCGTTCAACGATTTCGGGTTCCTTTAGAATCCGATTTAGCCAGCCCAAATAATGCCCCTGAAATAGAGATTGAGACCGGGACAACAAAAAGCAACAGTCCAAAAACAACACAAATACGATGAAATTCAGTCTTTTACCAACAGATAACTATCTGTCATGAGAATATCAGGGAGATGTCTATGAGTTTAGGAATGAGAATAAAGCGTTTGATGGAGCAAGACGCGGCCGCCGCCAAAAGAGCCGCTAACGCCAATACTAGCCGAAACGCTAAAGCCGGCCAAGCCGCGCGGACCAGAGAAATTGCGCGGAGCAACGCCGCTCTGCCAACTTACCAAGCAGAGATAACGACCATTATTGAATTAACCGGGGCGGTCTTTGCTAAATTCACCGAACCAGTCCCAGGCTATTTCGAAAAAGACCGAATCCCTCTATCCCGTCCTCTCCCCGTCGATCTGAAGGTCGGCGATAAGGTCAACGTTATAATCAGAGGGGATGCCAATATAGGCAGAGAATACTTTATCAACCAAAAACCAACTGAACCGACCAAGCCACCGGTCCCGCCGAAACAGGAAGCTCCCGCCGCGACCCCTAAATTAACAACGCCAACCGACCTGCTTACGGCCGGAAACAGATTAAAGAAGCAAGCCAGCCAAAACCCCGGCAACCCGCCGACGGCCGAGATTAAAGCCTGGATCGCGTCCGCTAAAGAGCGGATCGCGGCTTATCAAACGGAGCTTGGCCCGGGACCGAAGCACAATTGGACTGAACGATCGATCGACCAACTGACCACTTTTGCCAATTTGGTTGAGACCATGAATAAACTGGAAAAGAAGATCGGCTTTTCTCCATCCGCCATCAGCCTGCCAAGATACGTCGCTCCCTCCAAACCAACGGGAGCGCAAGCCTGGTATAAACAGCCAAAGTTCGAGCCGCGTCGGGCCCCAACTCGACCGCGACCGGCGGCATCAGTGGTACCAACAGAAAAACCAGGGGAATCCCCGGCAAGAGTGGTCGCGCAACTGTTTGGCAACCACTGTTATATAGCCGGCGTCCGCGGGGAATTAGCCTCTTTTGAAGGTAAAATAATCGGTATCCTGCCGAGCCACTTGGCTCTTCCCAACGACGACATTGTCGAGGTTTTCGACACTGGCGCCAGGTTGGAAGACGAAACTCGTTCTTTCCGCGTTTTTTGTTCCTATCAATTTATGACCGACTATGCGCAGAGCTTATTTAACGCTATCGCCACCGGGGAAAGCTTTCATTACAATTATTCCCACCTATTAAAGGTCGGGGTTGAAATGGTCTCGGCAACGGAGCGGATCGGCCAGTATATTCCCCAGGGGACAATCTCGTCCGATGAAATACCAGCTCTGCGCGATTCCACTGGCACCTTCCAGCTAACGGTCAAATATTTCAGTAAGGATTGGACCGTCAGCCAATTGGTCGAAGCTTTGGCCAAACAGCCGCCGCAGGCGATCCCCGTCGAAAAAGAGCGCCCGATATTCCCGCAGGCCATTCAGGGCGAGCGGCTTAATTACCTTGAAATATGGGAAAGCAAATTACACGGCAGTAAAGTTGGCTTCATAGAGGATAAAGTGGTTGGTTTTCTTCCTAACCAACTTACGACCGATCCTTACGCTGACTCTCCAATGGTTGTCGATACCGGCATCAATTCAATAACCAGGGGCTTTACTTATCGGGTCTATTGCGAACAGGAGTTCCTGACCAAGATCGCGCCGCGGCTGCATAAAGCGATCACCAACAAAGAGTTATTTCATCTCGGCGAATATTCCAAGTTTGGGGACACCTATAGAATCGTCGCCCGTGAAGCTTTCGACAATTATCCTTTGCAGGCAAATTTGCCAGCTGAAGATTATCTCCGGCTGGCCGGCTCCGCTGACGCCACCTTCAGCCTGACGGTGGAGGGGTTTAACCAAGAATGGACGGTTGTCCAGCTGGTCCGGGCGATGGCCAGGGACAAGCTGCGCGCGGTCCCGGTCCAAACCAACAAACCGGCGCGGCCCGATAATTGCCGGACAGACGAACAACTCACGTCGATCATCGGCAATATCCGCCTGATAAATTCCGACTTTGCTACTAAAGATATTTCTCGGGCCCAAGCCCTCGAGGGCTTAGCCCCCTTCAACAACCCCAACTTACGGGCCTGGCTTGAATATCTTGCCCAGAAGGGAAGGCTGCAAGCTGAACATCGCTCTCTATACAACTGGTGTGCTAACTTAGTAGAAGCCGTCGATATTTTAAAGAACTGGTTTCCTGCCTAGGAAAGCACCAGCCCTTCTCCGCCGATTGACAACCAGCCCCCCTTTTATTATCATGACCTTGCGATCCCTAAAAGGAGACTGTCATGAACAAGTATTTTTCTCTGCTCGTGATCATTTGCTTAGCCCTAACCCTGGCCAGCGGAACTCTGGCCGCGACAAAAAAAGTCAAAAAAACCAAGCCGGCCAAGGTCACGTTCATTGTCGACCAGAAATTGGTCGGGTTTTGGGGAATTGGCAAGAATTCCACCTTCGAATTCCGCCCGAACGGACTGCTGGCCATGAAAGGCAAGCTCTATAAGTACTCCGCCGCTAAAGGGAGCTGGGCCTACTGGCTCCCGGCCAAACCATTCAACAAGGCCAGAGGGGAATACAAGCTCTCTCCAGACGGCAAAAGCGTGAGGCTCAACTTATCGAAGGGGACCCCGCTCACGACCTATAAGAAGATCAAATAAAATTAAATACCGAGGTCGGTCGGCGCCCGGCCAAGCGATTGCAGGAGGCCCAGGGTCTCTTTGATCTGCGCTCCGATCTCTTCTTCAATATGCGCCCGATCGGGGTAAATGCTGTAAAGTTTGCGGTATTTCATCGGTGTGACGTTCAGCATGACCGAGTTCGCCCCCGCCAATAACCCAAGCCGCCGCGCCGCCGGGTCCATGGTCTCAAAACCGGTCGTCACCAGGATCTTGGCGTTAACCGGGTCGACGATCCGGGCGACCGCCAGGGTTTTTAGGACCAGGCTTGTTTTCGGCCCATCGGGCAAGACTGGGCCAAAAGAGAACATTTCGGCGTGGAGTTCCTTGGCCAATAAAATATCGTTAAGCAGGTCTTCTTCGGTCTGGGCCGGGAGACCGATCAACCCGCCGGTCAGGATCAGATAGCCGATCTCATAAGCGTGCTTTAGTTCGTCGATCCGCTCCTGGAGCTTATCTCCCGGGTGGATATTGGCGTAAAGCTCCGGGTTGCTCGTCTCAAAGCGGGCCAAAAGGCCCCGCGCCCCCGCCTGGTACAACTTGGCCAACCCCTCTTTACCGATCTCACCGACCGAGATAAAGATCAGGACCGCGTGACGGGCTTTGATCTCTTTGATCAAGGCGGCAAGGCGGTCGATCGAATAGGCCGGGTCTTCCCCCGCTTGCAGGACAAGGGCTTTAAAGCCGTGCTTGTCGATTGCTTCGGCGGCGGCGGCCAAAATCTCATCATCGCTCATCCGGTAGCGTTCCATTTTATTGCTCTTCCTGATCCCGCAGTAAGCGCAATCGTTCTGGCAATAGTTGGAAAACTCGATTATCCCGTGGACGCAACAGGAGTTGGTAAGGTGCTTTTGGCGGAGGAAGTTGGCGGTCTTGTAAAGGAGTTCGAGTTCCTTGGGATCTTCGGTCTTCAGCAGCTTGAGGAGTTCGTCCCGTTTTAACGGCTGGCCTTCGGCCGCTTTATCGAGAATGGCGCTGAATTTCTTGTCGATCCCTTCCGCTCCCTTGACCAGCCGCGACATTCGGATATCGGTCTCCTTGAGGGCGAAGAAGAGCTCTTTCCAGGTTTCGAGGACCGCCAGGGCATCTTCTTTCGCAACGGTGGAGATGACAAAGCCCCCCTGGGCGTACACGTAGTCGCCTAGTTTTACCTTGGAAAGCTCATTGATGGCTGTTTTTCTCTCGCCGAAGTACTCAACGGTGACGGTCTTACCTTTGAGCTCGGTGACAATACCGGGGATTGCGTAACACATTTAGTCTATTATACCATCGATTTGCCGTCGAGAGCTAGGCGGGGGTGATTATTTCTCTCCTATTTTTGGCTTTCCCGCTATTCGCTTCGTTTAATTAGCCACTTTGCTTTTGTTGGGCGACCATTTTCTTTGCACCCATTCTGAACTTGTATTCTAATCCAGTACCATTATTTTAGTGACTGCCTCACTTAACACTCGGACAAACCGCTCTTTAGGCATTAAAATAGCAGGGATATCTTGAAATATTTAACGATTTTTAACGATAAATATTCATGGCTATGACGGCACTTTCAGCAATTAAACCCAGGCCGGTCAGTTTGATCGAGCAACGCTCTTTCAACCGGCCGCTGACGCAAGAGCATCGGCTGGATTTATCGGGTTCTGTTCACCCTAATTTACCCGACTTTGCTCCATTATCGCCGCCGACCCGGCTAAGCAGTGATCTGGTCGACTATAATCGACACGTCGATTTTTTTAGCGCTTGTTTAAACGCCGCGCCAGACACTCTCCCCCTCCTGGTAACGGAACAGCACGTGTTTTCGCTCCCTTTTTATAAAGCGCTGGTCAAGGCCAACCCAAGGGAAGAGATTTCAATCGTCTCTTTGGACAATCATTTGGACGGAGTGGATATTACTTATACTAATTGGGCCTTCTGGGGATTTGGGATCTATCACCACCAGGTCAAACCGGCCAATTTACGGATCATCGGCTCCGGCCAGCAATTAAGAGCGGAAACGTTTTGCCGGGACTACCAATGCTCGGCCACCCTCCCCGGCTTTAAATATCAAGCGATCGAGCTCTACTCGGAATTTATTGAACAAGCCGCGGCCAAAGTCACGGCGGCGAACCCAGCCCTTGAATTCGCGAAGATTAAAAAGGAACCTCGTCTTAGGGATTTTGCCGAATACGCTTTATTGAAAAATGCCGGGGTGGCCATGAGCCAATCGCTAACCGATCATGATTTGGCTGGCCGCGCGGTCTTCGTCTCTTTTGACACCGACGTTCCAATGGCATCGGAACGTTTGTTGGCAATTGCCCAACTCTTACGAAACGCCCGGATCTTAGGGGTGCATATCAGCGAGCTGAATCAGGGACTCCCAATCCACGGCCGCGAAGTAATTGAGGAATTTACGAGGGTCGTTGTTACCTAAAAATATCCGCTAACCAAAATATCTTCTTCCACTCTCTCGACATGGATATTCTTCAGCCATTTGGCTTGCGCGGGGAGAGAAACGCCGGTCCCTTCGACCGGGGATTTCGCGGTCCGTCCGCCAAAGATCTTGGGAACGATAAAAAAGAAGGCTTTATCAACCAGGCCGGCTTCCAGGAACGAGGCGTAAACCTCGCCCCCGCCTTCGATCAGGAGACTGGTGAGCTTCATTTCACCCAGTTTTTTCACTAACGCTTTGACGCTGACATGTTCGCCGCTGACCGGCAGGCGGAGGATTTCCGCCCCCTTCTTCCGCAGGGCTTCAACCCGGGCGGCGGGAGCCTTCGGCCCAACCGCGATAATCGTCCGTTGTCCCTTCGAAAGGACGTCCGCCTTGAGCGGGGTCCTGGCCATGGTATCGAGAACTATGCGGACCGGGTCTTTCACTTTTTTAACCCGGCGGACATTAAGCTTGGGGTTATCGATCAGGACGGTGCCGACGCCGACTAAAATAGCGTCGTAGAGGTTGCGCAGGTGATGGGCGTATCGGAGCGAGGCCGGGCCCGCGACCCAGCGGCTAGCCCCCGTCCGGGTGGCGATCTTCCCGTCAATTGTCATCGCCGTCTTCATCACCATGAACGGGCTTTTGGTGGTGATGTATTTGATAAACACTTCGTTCAATCTTTTGGCTTCGTCTTCCAGCAAACCGACGTTGACCTTGATCTTGTGGCTCCGCAAGCGTTTAATCCCTTTGCCGTTGACCAGGGGATTGGGATCTTTCATCGCGATAAAGACTTCTTTGATCCCAGCAGTAATGATCCGGTCGGCACACGGTGGATTGTTGCCGAAGTGGGAACAGGGTTCCAGGTTGACGTAAAGGGTCGCCCCTTTCGCCTCTAAGCCCGCTTTATCGATCGCCCAGGCTTCGGCGTGCGGGGTCGCGACTTCACCGTGGTAACCCATGGAGATGATCCGGCCTTCTTTTACCAGAACAGCGCCGACCATCGGGTCGGGGGTCGTCCGGCCTTCGGCCGATTTCGCCAAGCTTAACGCCTCGCGCATGAACCTTACGTCGTCTTCACTCCACATATGTGGTTATCATAACATTGAATCTTAAAAACTTCGACCGTGGGTCTCCCGGTTAAAACGGCGGAGTAACTGCTCAAAAATAAATTCGTCGACGTGTCCAAGCTCCGTGAGCATATAGCCAAAAGATGGCTCTTCGATTTGGGTCAATGGCTGGATAATTCCTTCCGGCTGGAACATCTGGTCCCGTTCATATATAACAACTAACGGCTCCGGGGAAGATTTGATCGACAAATATTCAGCGATCGCCGCGTAAAAAGCGGCAACCTCTTCTTTCCGCCCACCGATCAAAAGGAGATTGGCGGAACTGATATGTTCCGCAAGGACATCCGCAACCTGACCCGCAAAGTTACCGGGAATCATCGACATGGCCAGCGGGTTCAAAAACATGTCAAAAACAACCCCACCTTGCCGCCGCAGAGCCCGGGAAGCTCGCAAGGCTAAATCTCGCGAATAATTGAAAGAAGCCGGGTTTAACACATTAGGATCGTTGATCAACGGCGGCCGGATAATATCGCTGGAAACAGCTACCGCCTCATCGTTCTGCTCAAGTTCCTGCACCGCTCTTTTTAGCTGGCCGACCTTGAGCCCATGTTTTAGGGGGATCGAAACTTTCACCCGGTCACCGAAAAAGCCTCCGCCTTCAACCGGGAAGGTCTCGCTTAGTCTGGTCAATAAACTGCCGGCAGTCCCTCGCCGGATCTCAAAAGAGAGCCGGGCGACAAGGAGAGAACCGTCATCGGCCTTTTGGACGGCGGCGCTAAGTTCACGCGCTCCCTCCGCCGCGGTCAACTCTCCACCGACGATCCTGGAGATCGTCTGGTTGACCAGCTTGGGGCATTCCCGCAGCAGGTCGTCCAACTGAAAATAATATTTCGCCAGCGCTTCGTTCAAACTATTCCCTGCTAATTTCACCCGGGCCTCATCGTCCTTGCCCGTCATAAAATCGGCGAACCGGAGCCGAGCCAACGGCATCTTTAAAAGGCGCATATAATCGCGGGATTGGGGTTCTCCCGCTTGCAGGCGTAAGATCCCAACCGACCCCTCCAACGGCTTGTTGATGTCCCAGGGAGAATCCTGATGGGTCGCCCCAACTACGGTCACGCCGAGCTCCGGATCGGCAATAAAGGCCGCTTCCAGCGGCGTTACGCCGTGCGGCAATAAAGCCTCATAATGCTTGACTTCGCCGTTCACCCGGACCATCAGCGAGGTCAGCTTAGCCTGCGCCAGCGCTTTGACCATCACCACCTTATCCCGCCGGTCATGGACCGCGAAAAGCAGTTTCAACCAATCGGTCCGAAGCCAGGGAATGTTAGGCTGCCGGAATTCCCCGTCAGGCGTATAAGCGGCGTAAAGCACCCCCTCCTGCGACTGGCGCTGCATCTCCCGGGTCCTGATCTGAAAACGGAAAAGGGTCTCTCCCCGCAAGATCGCGGTGTGGATCGACTGATACCCGTTGATCTTGGGGTCTTTAATATAATCGTGCCAGTACCGGTCCATCGGGATCCCGAGCGAGTGGACGACGTTCGCCATCTGGTAACAATCTTCCTCGCTATTAACCTCGATCTGCAGCATCATGATATCGGAGAGGTTGCGAACTTCGGCCCCCCGCATCGCGGCGATCTGGTCGGCTTTGTAAACGGTGTTCGGTTTAGCGTGAATTTTCAACCCGCCGATCTTCGCTTCCAGGTAACGTCTCCCTTGCGGGGTCGCCAATAATTCGGCCGGCAGCCCGTTGGCAATTTTTTCCTTAAAACGACCGGTAACTTCACTTTTCAATTGTTTGATCTCGTCCCGGTTTTGCCACAGGACCGTTTCGATCCGCTTTTTTACCGCGGCATAATGGGCGGGATCAAGCTTCCTTAAGGCGAGATCGGACAGGTGACGGGCCGGCTTCATCTGGCCGCACAACCAGAGGAGCGGGACGTAAAAATCGAGCGCTTCGCGGCAATTCCGCTCCCGGCTTTCCGGTTTTAGCTGGTCGGCGTCTTCGAGATTGGCGATCCGGTCGACCGTCTTCAACCGCAGAGTCCGGATGTCGGCGGCCAGGGCAAAAATGAACTTATCGATGTTGTGCTCATTAATATAGTGGTCTTTTTCCAGTTGTTCGATCTTGGTCATGCCATCGACCAGGCGGGCAACCGCCGGTCCGAACTTTTCGCGGATAAAAGAGAGGTCAATCTCCGTGTCCTCAACCGTGTCGTGCAGGAACCCGGCGATCAGCTCGTCCGCCTCGCCGACCTTGAAAAGCTCGACCTCTTTTTCGACCAGGCCGATGGGGTGGACGGCAAACGGTTCGCCGCTGATCTTTCTGGTCTGGTCACGGTGAGCGTAAAGGCAAACGCCAGCCGCCTCTAAAAACCTGGCCTCATCTAATTTGGGGTTAAGCTCCCGCGCTTTACCGACTAAAGCCGCGACTCTGGGGGCGAGCGGGGATTTTTTTAAACAAGCAAGATAATAGCTTCTTTCAGCCGGGACCACATAAGAGCGGCCGGCTTTGACGATCGCAAACGAAGGAATGCCTTGAATAACCATGACTTATCGTTTTCGGACGATAAGCCATTAAATTTCAGGGGAAGACTAACTTTTTAGTTGTTTAATGACCGCCTGATAATCGGGGGCGTAAAAGACCGCCGAACCGGCGACCAAAACATTGGCCCCGGCCTTAACAACTTCTTTGTAGGTGTCGAGATTAATACCGCCATCGACTTCGATATCAAGAGCTAAGCCCCGGCGAGTTGCTTCTTCCCTAAGTTTTTTGATCTTAGGCAAGACCTCCGGCATAAACTTCTGGCCCTCAAAGCCGGGGTTGACCGACATCAGAAGGACCATGGCGACTTTGTCCAGCACGTGAAAGACCGCTTCGACCGGGGTCGCCGGATTAACGACCACCCCCGCCTTGACCCCATTCCGGCTGATCAACTCAAGATCGGAGTCAAGGTTCTTTGAGGTTTCGACATGAACAGTGATTATATCCGCCCCCGCCTTGGCAAAGTCCGGGATGTAGCGGTCGGGGTTCTCGATCATCAGGTGGACATCGAGCGGAAGCTTGGTTATTTTCCGGCAGGCCTTAACGACCAGCGGGCCAATGGTTATATTGGGAACAAAATGGCCGTCCATTACGTCGATATGGATCAGGTCGGCACCGGCCGCTTCAACTTTCCTGATCTCGTTCCCCAGCTCACGAAAATCGGCCGAGAGAATTGATGGGGCGATTTTTACCGTCATTCCGTTTCCTCCGTAACTATTCCCGTGGTCGAGATCAGCAGGTCGATCCCTCTGCCCAAGTCGACCATCTCTCCGGGGAGCGGCTCCTGCGCCAGGACCGTCCCTTCCGTCAGGTCGGGATTGTTTTCCCGGCGGATCTCGCCAAGTTTTAATTCCGCCGCGTCGATCATTTTAGCCGCCTGGCTGAACGGCTTGCCGATCAAGTCGGGCGCCGTTACTTTTTGCCTGCCGGAGCTGACCATCAGGGTCACCGCCCGGCCGACTTTTACCCTTCGCCCCGCTTCCGGCCGCTGGGTCACGACCGTTCCGGGGCGGAAGTTCAACTGGTAGACTTCGCCGCCGTCCCGGACCTTGAGTTCCGCCTCTTCCAGCCTGGCCGCCGCTCCCGCCTTAGTTAGGCCGACCACATCAGGGACAACGGTCTCCGGCAGTGCGTCAAAATAAACTAAATAGACATAGCCGGCCAAGACCGGAGAAAGAATAAAAATAATTATCGCCGGGATCACGATCCGCGGCGCCGGCAAATTCAGCTTCACCACCAGCAGGCCAATAACCAGGCTGACGACCGCGGCAAAGACAAGATAGAGCGCCAAATAACCACTCATTTATTTCCCCAAATAAAAGGCGTAAACGACGCCAAACGCAATGCTGACAAAAAGAAAGACCGCCAGGAGCCAGCTCTTGGCCCCTTTTTTCGGCATGACCAGGACCGTTTCGCCGTTCTCCTGGATCTGAGCGATCGGTTGAGGCGCCGGCGGAGCGTCAACCACACCGCCATACTGGGTCACGACCCCCTCAAAAAGCTTCACGAACTCATCATTGATCTTTGGCGGGAGCGGCAGGGCTTTATTGGCCAGGCTTTCCCGGACCTCACCCGCTGTTTGGAAGCGGAGGATCGGGTCCCGCTGTAAAAGCTTAAAGAGGATGTCCCCCAAATATCCCGGGAGGAACGAGAGGTTCTGTCTGGACACCAGGCAGGGACATTGCATTTTTCGTAAATGGGCGGCGATCCCCCCATTCCGTAAAAGCGGTTGCCCGGCCAGGAGCTCGTACATCAGTAAGCCAACGGAGTAAAGATCGGAAGACGGGGTCAGTGGCGCCCCCTCCAGACATTCGGGCGAAGCGTAAGCCAATCCGGTCATCAGCTCCTGGATCTTTTGCGGCAATGCTTCTTTGATCTCCCCTTTGATCACAAAATCGGTGACCTTGACCCCGCCCCGCTCGTCGATAAATATATTCTCCGGGGTCAGAGAGCCATGCAAAACCCCTTTAGCGTGAGTGGTCTCCAAGGCCGAGAGGATCTGTTCGATGATCAGGACCGCTTGGTCAACCTCGATTTTACCAGCCGCTAAACGCTCGCGCAGGCTCTTGCCGGTGACGTATTCGCGAATGTAGTAAAACCCCTGCCAGCCGTAA
>JBAZMB010000004.1:0-35297 GCA_041649975.1 Candidatus Margulisiibacteriota bacterium
GTCAAGACCACGACTGCGACTAAAAAGGTTGTTTCGGTCAAACCGGTCGTGAAAGTTGCGGCGTCGACCACGGAAGCCAAACCGGTTAAGAAGTTGATTACTTTCAAAGACCTGAAGAAGGGGACCCCAGCCTACGATTTTGTCATGAAGATGGTCAACGACTACCAGGTGATCTCCGGTTATCCGGACGGGACCTATAAAGGGACCAAGACGATCAATCGGGCCGAATTCACCAAGATCGTGACCAACGCCCTCGATTATGTGGAAAAGAAATATGACATCTCTTTAGCTGATGAACCGGCCAATCCCAACGTTTCTTTCAAGGATTTTAAGTCCAGCCATTGGGCCTATCCTTTTGCTTCCAAACTTATCGCTAAGTACAAGATCTTCTCCGGCTATCCGGACGGAACTTTCAAACCGAACAAAACGATCAACCGCTTTGAGTTGGCGACAGTCCTTTCCAAGACTTTAAGGCTGATTTACGATCGATGTGAAATGACTATGCCGCAGCCGTCAAGCAAAGAAGTCGTCGCTCTTAAAGATGTCAAAAAGAACCATTGGGCGATGAAAGATATCCAGCTAATGTTGTACACGAAGATCATGGCGGCGAGTTATTCGAACAAACTGGTATATTTTAAAGGGAATGCCGATGTCAATCGTTATGACGTGGCGATTTCCGGCGCCAAACTGATCGGCTTGTCCGACTCGGCCATTGCTTCTTTGCCGGCCGATAAGCTGGCGGCGCTCCGCAAGAAGATCGGCGTTCAAGCCGTCGCGGCTGCGCCCCTGCCTCCGGAAAAAGACCTAATCGCCAAGTCGGTGGCTATTCCGTCGAAGCCGCAAACTTCCCTGGCGGGTGGTTATGGAGGAATTTATGAGAGCGGTTCGGCAACGAGTAACTGGCGGGGGCTTAGCCTGGGCGGGACTTATGCCGATAAATTTGCCCTTTTAGGCCTTTCCGGCAACTATGAAATGACCGGTAAATATGGTTATAACCAGATCGTTTATATCGTGCCGAGCAGTAATGGCTGGAGCGGTCCGTCGGCTTCGATCAACAATGAGCATCGTTTGGAACTGGAAGCGAACACGACCTATCCGGTCGTTGATTTTTATGGCGTCAAAGGAAAGCTCCTCTTGGGAGCCAAACACTTTTACCTGCGGAATGAATCGGCTCCATGCAGCTTTACCGGTTTCAACGCCGGGTTGGTGACCAATACAAAAGTTTGGGACCGAGACCTGCTGGTCAAGGCGTTTTATTCTTTACCGTTGATTAGAGCGCAATTGACCCCGTCAGTTCAGGGGCAGCCGATCCAGCTCTTTGATTATGAAGCCTCGGTCAATGCCACGCTCTTTAATCTGCCGGTGCTGCTCGGCTTAACTGGAGAGACGATGATGCTCTCCGGCGGCGATAACCGTTACTACAATATGCTCTTTGCCCGCTATTTCCTGTAGGCCTGTAAATACCCCTTTCAATTTATTAATTGAAGGGGGTATTTTTTTATTGCTCGGTATCTTCTTTGTTGCTATAATTGGTTCGGAGGCAAATTAATGATACAAAACTCAAATCTTTGCGTTTTCTCCGGCACCTCGCATCCAATCCTCGGCGATAAAATTGTTGAATATCTAGGCTTGAAAAAAGGGGAGATCAAGATTTCCCGCTTTGCCGGCGGCGAGATCTATGCCCGCGTGCTCGATAACGTTCGGGGCCATTCCGCGGTTATCATCCAGACCTGCACTGAAGAGGTCAATGAAAACCTGATGGAGCTATTCATTATAATTGACGCGATGAAGCGAGCGTCGGCCAAGTCGATCACCGCGGTGATCCCGCATTTCGGCTACGCCCGCCAGGACCGCAAAGCCGCTTCCCGTGAGCCGATCTCGGCCAGGCTGGTCGCTAATCTCTTGGAAACCGCCGGCGCCGACCGGATCATTGCCATGGACCTCCATTCCGACCAGATCCAGGGCTTTTTTAATATTCCGGTGGATACCTTGACCGCTCTACCCCTCTTTACATCATATATAAAAGAAAAGAAGCTTAAGGACCCGGTCGTCGTCGCCCCGGATACCGGCCGGGCGAAGGTCGCCAAAAAGATGGCCGATCGGATTGGAGCGAGCCTCGCGATCCTGCACAAGGTCCGCTCCGGCCACCACCAGTCCGAAGTTACCCATGTTGTCGGTGAAGTCAAAGGAAAGACGGTTATTATTACCGACGACATGATCGATACCGCGGGGACTGTGACCAGCGGGGTCGACGTTCTGCGCAAAGAAGGATGTAACGACGAGATCTACATTGCCGCCACGCACGGGATCTTTTCCGGGCCGGCGGTTGACCGGATGAATAAAGCCGGTTTTGCCGAAGTGATCGTTAGCGATTCCCTGCCGATCAACAAGCCGATCAAAAATCTGAAGGTCCTTTCGACCGCTGGTTTGCTTGGTGAGGCGATCAAACGAAATTATGCCAACCAGTCGATCAGTTCGCTTTTCGATTAAAATATGAAGCAAATCAACATCGGGATAATCGGGTTAGGGGTTGTTGGAGCGGCGGTCGCGGAAGTCCTTCACAAGAACGCGTCGGCCATTGCCGCGCAATCCGGGCTGCGGCTTTTGGTCAAGAAAGGGTGCGATCTCCGCAAGGTTAAAGTCTCCTGCCCGGTGACGACTGACGCCTATGAGTTGATCAACGACCGGGAGATCTCTATTATCGTCGAGACAATGGGGGGCGTCAATCCGGCCAAAAAGTTCATCCTCGACGCTATCGCTGCCGGAAAGCATGTTGTTACTTCCAATAAAGAATTGATCGCCCTTCATCTGGACGAGATCTTGGCGTCCGCCCGTGAACATAATGTTTCCGTCCTCTATGAGGCGTCAGTCGGCGGCGGGGTGCCGATCCTGGGCGCGCTCCGCGGTAATCTTGCCGGTAATGTCCTGTCGGAAGTCTACGGGATCGTCAACGGGACGACCAATTATATTCTTTCAACCATGTCGGAAGAGGGCAAAGAATTTTCCGAAGCGCTGAAAGAGGCGCAGGCCAAAGGCTTTGCCGAAGCTAATCCCAAGAAAGATGTCGAGGGTTACGACGCCGCTTATAAGACGGTTATTTTAGCCGCCGAGGCCTTTGGCGTCCGGGTGAAGATGGACGACGTTTTTCGTGAGGGGATCGAAAAGATCACGATCGAAGATATTCGTTACGCGCGGGAGATCGGCTACGCGATCAAACTCCTGGCGATCGCCAAAGAAAATGCCGGTTCAGTCGATGTTCGGGTCCATCCGGCGCTGGTCCCCCTGGCTCATCCGTTAGCCGGGATCAGGCAGAATTTCAACGCGATCTACGTGAAGGGGTTCCCGATCGGCGAGTTGATGTTCTATGGGCCGGGAGCGGGGGGGAATCCGACCGCTTCAGCGGTTATTGCCGATCTCATAGAATTAGGCCAAACCGGCCGGGTCTTTCGCCGTGAGATCAAGGCGGCGACGGTCAAGAAGATCGACGACGTTAAAGCCCGCTATTATTTGCGGCTCCAGGTTTCGGATAAGGTTGGGGTCTTGGCCTCTATTGCCAAGGTTTTCGCGGAGAAAAGCGTCAGTATTGCCGCGGTTATCCAAAAGGAGACCGCCCAAAACACCACCACGCTCGTTATTATGCTTGATGAATCGAGCGAAAAGAACATGCAATCGGCCTTAAATTCCATCAAAAAGCTGTCGGTGGTCCACCACCTGGGCAATCTGATCAGAATTCTATAAATTCCGTATTGACAAGTTTTCCCGTTTGCAGTAGAATAATAAGGTTGTTGTGCCGTTTGGGATAGCGAGCCAAACCTTCTTCAGATGCTGGAAGGGTCACAAATCTCCCTATTTTTCCCCGATGAAATCGGGGAGCGGGGGAGTTTGTGTTTTTTTTATTGGGAGTAATAAAATGAGAGAAATAATTACAATGGTTTGCGGTGAATGTAAGCGAAAGAATTACACGACCACCAAGAACAGAAAAACGACGAAAGAAAGAATTGAACTGACGAAGTTTTGCAAGTGGGACCGGAAACATACGGCGCATAAAGAGGAAAAATAAGGGCTAAAGCTCGCGGGTTCTTCTGGGAGTGTCGGTTAATGGCAAACCACTGGTCTCCAAAACCAGGACTGGGGGTTCAAGTCCCTCCACTCCCGGTTTTAAATTTGGTAAGTTATGAAAAATAAGATCGTTACCTATTTCAATGAGACCGTGGCCGAGATGAAAAAGGTCGCCTGGCCGGACAGACAGTATGTCACCGCGGCGACCGGGATAATTATAGTGATCGTGTTAATGACCGGTTTCTTTATTTTGTTGGTCGATTACGTGCTCGGCGCGATATTTAAAATTCTGTTAGGTTGATTATTTAATGAACGATAACCAAGAACATTTGAAAAACGAGACTCCAGAAGTTGCCGCTCCGGAAACCTCCGCAGCGACAAATGAAGTGTCTTCGCCTGTTCCGGCCGAAGCGACTCCGGCTCCAGTTGAGGTCAATGTCCAACCGGTCGGAGAAAAGCGCTGGTATGTGATCCAGACCCTGACCGGCCAGGAAGATCGGGCCAAGCTCGCTATTGAACAGGCGATCGAATTGGAAGGCTTAAAAGAGCGGATCTTTCAGGTTTTGGTCCCGATCGAAGAAACGATAGAAATTAAAGGCGGCAAGCGATTCGAGCGGATCCGCAAAATGTTCCCCGGTTATGTTTTTCTCGAAATGATCTTAGACGAAAAGACCTGGTACGTGATCCGGCAGACGACCGGAGTGGCCAGATTTATCGGGACCAAGGTCCAGCCGACGCCGGTTTCCGACCGGGAAATGGCCCGGGTTTTGAAACAGCTGGGTAAAGAAGAAAAATTTGAAGTTTCGTTCGAGAAGGGCGAAGCGGTCAGGATCATTTCCGGTCCGTTCCGCGGTTACACCGGGAACGTCGATGAACTCAACGCGGAAAAAGGGAAGCTCAAGGTTTTGATAAATATTTTCGGTCGGGACACGCCGGTTGAAGTTAATTTTGAGCATGCCCAGAAATTAGTGTAAAGGAAAAACAATGGCAGCGAAAAAAGAAGTATTAACCAAAGTCAAATTACAGATCAAGGCGGGAGCGGCCAACCCGGCTCCGCCGATCGGCCCGGCCCTCGGTCAGCATGGCTTGAATATCATGGAATTCTGCAAGCAGTATAATGCCGCGACCAAAGACAAGGGCGATATGGTCATTCCGGTCGAGATTTCTATTTATAAGGACCGTTCCTTCACCTTTATCCTGAAAACTCCCCCGGTTGCCGACCTGCTCCGCAAAGCGGCCGGAGTGGAAAAGGGTTCCGGTGTTCCCAACAAGAACAAGGTTGGGACCGTGACCAAGGCTAAAGTTAAAGAGATCGCTGAACTTAAATTGCCGGACCTCAACGCCAACGATGTTAATGCCGGAATGAAGATCGTTGAGGGGACCGCGCGAAGCATGGGGATAAACGTACAATGAGCGGAAAAAAATTCACGGAAAAAAACAAGTTAGTCGATAGCAACAAAAAGTACGCTTTGCTGGAAGCGGTTGGTTTGGTCAAGCAAGCGGCTTGGGCCAAGTTTGACGAGACCGTCGACCTGGCGATCAAACTGGGGGTCAACACGACCAAGAACCCGTCGATCCGCGGCGCGGTTTCCCTTCCTTCCGGGAGCGGCAAGAGCAAGCGGATCGCTGTTATTACCAGTGCCGGTGGGGTCAAAGAGGCCGAAAAGGCCGGCGCCGCCGTGGTTGGATCCGAAGATTTGGTGGAAAAGATCAAAGGCGGGTTCCTCGATTTTGACGTTCTGATCGCTTCACCGGACATGATGGGTGAAGTTGGCAAGCTGGGCCGGGTTCTCGGGCCGAAGGGTTTGATGCCCAATCCGAAGACCGGGACCGTGACCGAAGATGTCGCGAAAGCCGTCGCCGAATTCAAAGGCGGCAAGGTTGAGTTCAAGATGGACAAAGGGGGAGCGGTCCACATGGTGATCGGTAAAGTTTCTTTCGCCCCCGAAGCGCTAGCCAAGAATTTCCGGACCGCGCTCGAAGCGATCAATCGCCAAAAGCCGTCCGGTCTCAAGGGAATTTATATTAAGTCGATCACGCTCTCTTCGACCATGGGGCCGGGAGTGAAGCTTGATTTACGCAAGACTTTGGAAGAGGTTGAGTAATGAGCGAAAAAGCAATCGCGCAGAAAAAAATAGTTGTTGATGATCTGAAAGATCGGATAACGCGGGCCTCGCTCGTGGTTATTACCGATTACGTTGGTTTTACCGTGAAAGACCTGACCGGCCTGCGCAAAAAGCTGCGGCCGTCCGGCGGCGAGCTAAAGGTCCTGAAAAACACCCTGATCCACCGGGCCGCCAGTGAATGCGGCTACGATGGTCTTGAGGACAATCTTAAAGGTTCGACCGCTCTGCTCTTGGGCTATGACGACCCAATTATCCCGCTCAAGGTCATGGTTGATTATTTCAAGGAGATCGAAAAGGGTTCGATGCGGGCCGGGATCGTCAGTAAAACCGTATTCGACGAAAAACAGCTGAAAGAAATTTCGAAGTTGCCGCCGCGCGAAGTCTTGCTGGCTAAGGTGGTTGGCGGGTTACAGTCTCCGATAAGTGGCTTGGTTAACGTCTTGCAGGGTCCGATCAGGAAACTGGTTTATGCTCTGCAAGCGATCAAGGACAAGAAAGGGGGGGAATAAGTTATGTCTAAAGTACAGGAATTGATTACGTCAGTTGAGTCGATGACCGTTTTGGAATTGTCTGAATTGGTGAAGGCCCTGGAGGAAAAGTTCGGGGTTACCGCCGCCGCTCCGGTCATGATGGGTGGAATGATGCCTGGCGCCGGTGCCGCTGCCGCGGAAGCGCCTAAGGATGAATTCGACGTCGTGCTCACCGCTGCCGGTGACAAAAAGATCCAGGTGCTCAAGGTTCTCCGCGAGCTAACCGGTCTAGGTCTCAAGGAAGCGAAAGATCTCGTTGACGGAGCGCCCAAAACCGTTAAAGAGAAGCTGAAGAAAGCAGAAGCTGAAGAGATGAAAAAGAAACTCGAAGCTGAAGGGGCAAAGGTAGAAATTAAGTAATGACTGGCAGAAGGAAATTTTTTCAAACAAGAAACCGAAAGGTAGTTGAGCCGCCGGATCTTTTGGAACTGCAGAAAGATTCTTTTAAGTGGTTCCTGGAGGAAGGCCTGCCGGAAGAACTGCGACTTGTTTCCCCGATCAAAGGTTATCAGGGAGGCTTGGAGCTTTCGTTCACCGGTAAGTGCAGCTACGGCAAGCCGAAATACCCGACCGAAGATTGTTTGATCAGAGAGACGACTTATTCCGTACCAATTAAGGTCGAGGCCCGCCTGCTCAATAAAGAGACGAAAGAAATTAAGTCTCAGGAAGTTTTTATCGGCGACCTGCCGATGATGACCGAGCGCGGCACCTTTATCATTAACGGGGCGGAACGGGTCATCGTTTCCCAGCTGGTCCGCTCGCCCGGCGTTTATTTCCGCGAATCAAAAAAGAATGAACGGACCGGGAAAATAATTTACTACGCAATGGTCGTTCCCGACCGCGGGGCCTGGCTCGAGATCGAGACTGACGCCTCAAACTCGCTCTCGGTTAGGATCAACCGTGCCCGCAAGATACCGGTGACGATGTTCCTGTCCGCGATCGGCGCGACCGAAGCTGAGATCCTGAAAGCTTTGCCGGAAGGGGAATACCGGCGCAAATCCTTCAAGGATTGCGTCATCCTGCCGCGCGATGAAGCGCTGATCGAGATCTATAAGCGGCTCCGCCCGGGCGATCCAGTAACCCAGGAAGGGGCCCAGGTTTATCTTAACAATCTTTTCTTTAACGCTCGGCGCTACGATCTCGGCAAGGTTGGCCGCTACAAGCTGAACCGCCGTCTCGGGGTCAAGGTTGAAGAAGAGAAAACGATGCTGACCAAGCCGGATATTCTGGCGATGGTCGAAAATTTGGTCATGATCAATAACGGCGATGGGATGCCGGATGATATCGATCATCTTGGCAACCGCCGCATCCGCGCTGTCGGCGAGCTTCTGCAGCGCCAGATCCGGGTCGGTTTCGCCCGCGTCGAGAAATTGGTCAAAGAACAAATGATGGTCAAAGGTGCTGAACCTTTGACCCCCGGGCAGTTGGTCAATGTCCGGCCGCTGCAAGCGGTGATCAAAGAATTCTTTGGTTCCAGCCAGCTGTCGCAGTTTATGGACCAGACCAATCCGCTGGCCGAATTGACCCACAAACGCCGTCTCTCCGCGCTCGGCCCGGGTGGTTTGAGCCGCGAGCGGGCCGGCTTCGAGGTCCGTGACATCCATCCTTCCCACTACGGCCGTATTTGTCCGATCGAAACCCCGGAAGGTCCGAATGCCGGTTTGATCGGGTCACTGGCGACCCACGCTCGGGTCAACAAGTACGGGTTCATCGAATCGCCTTACCGGAAAGTGGAAAAGGGGCGGATCACCAATAAAGTTGAATACCAAACCGCTGACGTTAGCGACTTTTTCCGGATCGCTTCGTTCGACGTCAAGCTGGACGATGACGGTAAGATTACCGACAAGAACTGCACCGTCTGCTACAAGCGGAAGTTTATTTTGGCGACTCCGGACGAGATCGATTACATGGCGGTCGCTCCGGAACAGGTCATCGGCGTGACTACCGCGATGATCCCGTTTGTCGAACACGACGACGCCAACCGCGCTCTCATGGGCGCCAACATGCAGCGCCAATCGGTGCCGCTCCTCTCGCCAGAATCGCCGATCGTCGGCACCGGCTGGGAAGCCAGAGTGGCTAAGGATTCTCGCTCGCTTGTTACCGCTAAGAACCCCGGCAAAGTTATCCGGGTCGACGCGACTGAAGTCGTGATTCAGCGCGATAACAAGACTAAAGATGTTTATAACCTGACCAGTTTCGGCCGCAGCAACCAGGATACCCTGGTCCACCAGCGGCCGCGCGTTAAACTGGGGCAGAGCGTTAAAGCCGGCGAACCGGTTGCCGATAGCTCCGCGACCAAGGACGGGGAACTGGCCCTCGGCAAGAACGTTCTCGTCGCCCTGATGCCGTTCGAAGGCTATAACTACGAAGACGCGATCATTCTGTCGGAAAAATTAGTTAAGAAAGATGTTTTCACCTCTGTCCATATCCAGCGTTTGGAGGTCGAAGTTCGGGCGACCAAGCTGGGTATGGAAGAGATCACCAGAGAGATCCCCAACGTTGGGGAAGAAGCGATTGCCAACCTCGATGACCGGGGCGTGATCGTCGCCGGTTCCGAAGTTGAACCGGGTGACGTTTTGGTCGGCAAAGTGACGCCCAAGGGCGAAACCGAGCTCCCGGCCGAAGAAAAGCTCCTCCGCGCCATTTTCGGCGATAAAGCCAGAGACATGCGCGACACTTCGCTCCGCGTTCCTCCGGGCGAGGTCGGCAAGGTTATCGCGGTCCGTTCGTTCTCCCGCGAGAACGGCGACGAACTCCCTCCGGGCGTTCACGAGTTGGTCAGGGTTTACATCGCCCAGCTTCGCAAGATCAGCGTTGGCGATAAGATCGCCGGCCGCCACGGTAATAAAGGGGTCGTTGCTAAGATCATGCCGGAAGAAGATATGCCTTACCTGCCGGACGGGACTCCGGTTGACGTGATCCTAAATCCGCTCGGCGTTCCTTCCCGTATGAACATCGGGCAGATCTTTGAATTAATGCTCGGCCAGGCTGGTTGGTCGCTCGGCCGGAAATATGAAATGCCGCCGTTTGACGAAGCTTTTGAAGAAAACGCCTCGATCAACACGATCGAGAACGAATTGCAGGAGTCTTCGACCCACAAGGATTTTCCGTGGGTCAACAAGAGCGGCAAAGTCGATCTGATCGACGCCCGCACCGGTCGGCCATTCGGCCGCAAGGTCGCGGTCGGGAAGATGTACCTGATGAAACTGATCCACTTGGTAGACGATAAGATGCACGCCCGTTCCACCGGCCCGTACTCCCTGATCACCCAGCAGCCGCTGGGAGGTAAGGCGCAGTTCGGCGGCCAGCGGTTCGGTGAAATGGAAGTCTGGGCCTTGTACGCCTACGGCGCCGCCCACACTCTCCAGGAGATCCTGACCATTAAATCCGACGACGTGGTCGGCCGCTCCCGCGCCTACGAAGCGATCCTGAAAGGGAAGTCGATGGGCAAGCCGGGAATGCCGGAATCGTTCAAGGTCTTGTTGAAAGAATTGCGCGGTCTGGGCCTCGACATGAAGACCATCACCCGCGAAGGTAAAGAGATAAATATTGACGAGGACACTAGGTCTGCCAGAGAAAGATCGCCGCAGATCTTTGGTAAATCCCGAGGAGGGGACAAACTTGCCGATTAGAAAACCTGAAGACAAAGAATTTGATTTTATTAAGATCGGGTTAGCTTCCCCGGAGCAGATCCTTTCCTGGTCGCACGGTGAAGTCGAAAAACCGGAAACCATTAACTACCGGACCTTTAAGCCGGAGCGCCGCGGTCTGTTCTGTGAAAAGATCTTCGGGCCGGCCAAGGACTGGGAATGCCATTGCGGTAAATACCGCCGGGTCCGCTATCGCGGGATCGTTTGCGAACGCTGCGGCGTCGAAGTCACCACCTCCCGTGTCCGCCGCGAGCGGATGGGGCATATCAAGCTGGTTGAACCGGTCGCGCACATCTGGTTCCTGCGCGGCATCCCGAGCTACATCAGTCTCTTGCTCGATATTTCGACCCGCGCGCTGGAAGAAGTTATTTATTATGACGCTTTCATCATCACTGAAGTTGATGAAGACGTTAAAGGCTTGAGAGTCGGGACCGTTCTTCGTGAAGCCGACTACCAGGAAGCGGTAGAGAAACACGGCGACAGCCTCAAAGCCGAGACCGGCGCCCGCGCGATCAAGGAGCTGTTGGGTCGGATCGACATGGGAGCCCTGGTCGCTAAGCTGCGCCGCGAACTAAAAGGTTCGGTCGGCCAGAAACGGATGAAGATCATCAAACGGCTCCGGATCTCCGAAGCCTTCCTGAAATCAAACAATCGCCCGGAATGGATGATCCTGACCAATGTCCCGGTCATCCCGCCGGATTTGCGCCCGATGGTCCAGCTGGAAGGGGGGCGCTTTGCCACTTCCGACCTGAACGACCTGTATCGCCGCGTGCTTAACCGGAACAACCGCTTGAAGAAGATGATCAACATGGGCGCTCCGGAAATGATCATCCGGAACGAAAAGCGGATGCTCCAGGAAGCGGTTGACGTTCTCATTGATAATGGCCGCCGCAAACGGGCCGTGACCGGTTCCACCGGCCGCCCGCTTAAATCGCTGACCGACGGGATTGAAGGTAAACAGGGTCGTTTCCGGCAGAACCTGCTCGGTAAACGAACCGATTATTCCGGCCGTTCAGTTATCGTCGTCGGTCCGAGCCTGAAACTTCATCAGTGCGGTCTGCCGAAAGAAATGGCGCTGGAACTCTTCAAACCTTTCGTGATCCGCAAGCTGGTTGAACGGGGAATTTCCCAGAACGTTAAATCGGCTAAACGGATGATCGAACGGCAGGAAGTCATTGTTTGGGATATTCTCGAAGAGATCATCAAGGGGCACCCGGTCATGTTGAACCGCGCTCCCACACTCCATCGCTTAAGCGTTCAGGCCTTCGAACCGATCCTGGTCGAAGGAAAAGCGATCCAGCTCCATCCGTTGGTTTGTCCGGCGTTCAATGCCGACTTCGACGGCGACCAAATGGCGGTCCACGTGCCGCTGACCCCTGAAGCTCAGGTCGAATGCCGGATCCTGATGCTTTCTTCCAACAACGTGATGTCGGCCGCTTCGGGCCGGCCGGTGATCACGCCGACCCAGGATATGGTCCTCGGCACGTATTACCTGACGGTTGACAACGAAAAAGAACTGCTTGGCAAAGATATTATTTTCGCCAATGATCAGGAAGCGATGGTCGCTAACGATCTTGATGAAGTCCATTTGCACGCTAAGATCAAGGTCCGCCGCGGCGGTCAGTTTGTTGAAACGACCGTTGGCCGGGTCAAATTTAATTACACCCTGAACCGGGTCCTTCGGAACCGGGGGATCAAGGAAGCCTATCCGTACCTTAACAATGTTTTGACCAAGAAAGAACTGGAGAAACTGATCACCGATTGTTACGCTCGCTACGGCGCCGCGGTCACCGCGGAGATCGCCGACGAGATCAAACGGCTTGGTTTCAAGTACGCGACCTTGGCCGGTGTTTCCATCTCCATTGAAGACCTGAACGTGCCGAAACGCAAAAAAGAGATCGTGGAAAAAGCCAACGCCCAGGTGGAAAGCCTGGAGAACATGTTCCGCAACGGTCAGCTGACCGATAAGGAAAAGTTCATCCGTTCGCTGGATATCTGGAGCACCGTGACCGAAGAAGTGACCGAACTGATGCTGGCCAATCTTGATAAACTGAACTCGGTTTACATGATGGCTTTCTCCGGCGCCCGCGGTAACGTCCAACAGGTTCGTCAGCTTTCCGGCATCCGCGGTTTGATGGCCGATCCGTTCGGGAACATCATTAACATCCCGATCAAATCGAACTTTAAAGAAGGTTTGAGCATTACCGAATACTTCATCTCTTCCTACGGCGCGCGTAAAGGTCTCGTCGATACCGCGCTCCGCACCGCCGATTCCGGTTACCTGACCCGCCGTTTGGTTGACGTGGCCCAAGACGTTATCGTCACCGAAGTGGATTGCGGGACCAAGGATGGGGTGGAACTGGTCGCGATCCGCGAAGGCTACGACATCGTCGTGCCGATCTCGCAGCGGCTGATCCATCGCACCCCGACCAAGAATATCAATGACCCGCTGACCGGCAAAGTGCTGGCCAAAGCGGATGAAATGATCGATAAAGAAACGGCCGAAAAGATCGAAGCGGCCGGCGTGGAAAAAGTCGAGGTTCGCTCGGCTCTGACCTGCCACACCAAGAAAGGTCTATGCCAGAAGTGTTACGGGCTTGACCTCTCGACCATGAACGTGATCAATGTCGGCGAAGCGGTCGGGATCATCGCCGCGCAGTCGATCGGTGAACCTGGTACTCAGTTGACCATGAGAACCTTCCATATCGGCGGTGTCGCGCTCCATAAGACGACCAAGACCGCGATCAAGGTCAAACATACCGGGACCATTCACTTTGGCGAAGGGTTCGAGCTTCGTTCCATCGTCGATGAGTTCGGCGCCAAACGGAAAATGGTCACCCGCAGTGCCTCGGCCTTCGTTAAGGTCAAAGATAAAAAAGAAGAGTATTTACTGCCGGTCGGTTCCCTTCTGCTGGTCGGCGACGGCGACAAAATTGACGCCAACCAGACGATCGCTGAATTCGATCCTTCCTTTGAGTACGTGATCGCCAGCACCCAGGGTAAGGTCCGGTACATTAAGCTGGAAGTCAGCAGCAAGCGCGGGGAAAAGACCACCAAACGCGACGGCGAGATCTTTACTTACAATCCTAAGGTCAGCAAGGAATATTCCATTCCGAAGGACGGCCAGTCTTTCGTGAACGTCGGCGACAAGGTCAAAATTGGCGACGAGATCGCGACCGGCGTGGTCTGTAAGGTCAACGGCGTGGTCCTCGAAGCGAAGAAGGAATATCTGATCGTCGCCCCCGGCGAACTTTACCTGATCATTGCCGGTTCCAATGTTTACGTGGAAGACGGCGACAACGTTGAAAGCCATGACGTGATCGCTAAAGTTGAAGCGATCCGCCGCGACCCGAGCAAGACCCGCGACATCATTCAGGGTCTGCCGCGCGTCGAAGAATTGTTCGAAGGCCGCCGACCGAAAGATCCGGCCATCCTTTCCGAGATCGAAGGGGTTATCGAGATCTCCGAAAAAGAAGGGGAGCGCTCGGTTCGGGTCCGCGGGAAAGAAGATTCCAGAGAATATTTTGTGCCTTACGAGACCCGCTTGCGCGTCGCGACCGGCGACAAGGTCCAGGTCGGCATGCAGTTGACCGAAGGGACCGTCAATCCGCACGACGTGCTCAGCATTCTTGGTTCCCGGGCGGCCCAGAGTTTCATGGTCGCCGAGATCCAGAAGATCTATCGTTCTCAGGGCGTGACGATCGCCGACAAGCATATTGAAGTGATCGTGCGCCAGATGACCAAGAAGGTCCGCGTCGTTCAATCGGGCGACACGACCTTGCTCCCGGGAGAATTGATCGACGCCAAGGCGATGGGCCTGATCAATGACGATGCCAAAGGCGAAAAAGCCGAGGCCAACGAAGTACTCCTTGGCATCACCAAGGCTTCGCTCAGCACCGATAGCTTTATCTCAGCCGCCTCCTTCCAGGAGACCGCCAGGGTCTTGACCGAAGCGGCGGTCCAGGGGAAGACCGACGAAATGTACGGGCTCAAAGAGAACGTCATTATCGGCAAGCTGATCCCGGCCGGGACCGGTTTCGAAGATTATCGCTACATTGAATTAGTTCCGACGGTCGGAACGGTTTCCGAGCTCGAGGAAGAAGTTAAGCAGGAGGAAGAATAATGCCCACAATCAATCAATTGATCAGAAAAGGGAGGGGATCGAAGAAGACGCGGAGCAAGGCTCCGGCTCTTAAATCCTGCCCCGTCCGACGCGGTGTTTGCACCAGAGTTTATACCACGACGCCGAAAAAACCGAACTCGGCCCTTCGAAAGGTTGCCCGTGTCAAATTGACGACCGGGATCGAAGTTTCCGCTTATATTCCGGGAGTTGGTCATAACCTCCAGGAACACTCGGTCGTACTCGTTCGCGGCGGCCGCGTTAAGGATCTTCCCGGGGTTCGCTATCACATCGTCCGCGGCGCGTTCGATACCGCCGGCGTCGAGAAACGGATGCAAAGCCGTTCCAAATATGGAGCGAAGAAACCGAAGTCTGGAGGTGGCGCCAGTGCCTAGATACGGAAGAGTCCCTAAAAGGAAAATATCGCCGGATTCCGTTTACAACAGCGTGACGGTCTCCCGCTTTATCAACAAGATGATCCAGGACGGTAAAAAGAGCAAGGTTGAAAAAATATTTTACGAAACGATGGAAATTGTCGAGGGTAAATTGAAGAAACCGGCTCTGGAAGTGTTTACTAAATCGCTTGAAAACTTGATCCCGCTGGTTGAAGTTAAGCCCCGGCGCGTCGGCGGCGCGACCTATCAGGTCCCGGTTGAAGTCTCCAAGCTGCGCGGTGAAGCTTTAGCGATGCAGTGGCTTAGGGAATCGGCTCGGGGGCGGAGCGGTCGTTCGATGGCCGAAAACTTGGCCGGTGAAATGATCGACGCTTACAATGGCGGCGGTAACGCGATGAAGAATCGAGAGACATTACATAAAACAGCCGAAGCTAATAAAGCTTTCGCGCACTTTAGGTGGTAAAAAATGGCAAGAGAATGTCCAATAGATAAATATCGAAATATGGGTTTTGCGGCGCACATTGACGCCGGTAAAACTACGACCACGGAACGGGTGCTGTTCTACAGCGGCCGGCTTCACCGCATCGGCAACGTCGATGACGGCAATACCGCCATGGATTGGATGGTCCAGGAAAAAGAACGCGGTATCACCATTACTTCCGCCGCGACCACGACTTTCTGGCGCGATCACCGGATCAACATCATTGACACGCCGGGGCACGTCGATTTTACGGTTGAAGTTGAACGCTCGATGCGCGTGCTAGACGGCGTCGTCGTTATTTTCTGCGCGGTCGGCGGTGTTCAGCCGCAATCCGAAACCGTTTGGCGGCAGGCGATGCGCTATAAGGTTCCCCGGATGGCTTTCGTTAACAAAATGGACCGCTTGGGCGCTGACTTTTTCCGGGTCGTCGGCCAGATCAAAGACCGGTTGCTCGTTAAACCGGTCGTGATGCAGCTCCCGGTCGGGTCTGAAGAGAATTTAAAAGGGATCGTTGATCTCGTTGAGATGGAAGCGGTCATTTATGACGACGAACAGGGGATGAAGTTCCACAAGGAGCCGATCCCGGCCGACTTGCAGGAAACAGCGAAAAAATATCATGACCTCCTGGTTGAAGCGGCGGCGGAAGCCGACGACGCGACATTGGAACGGTATCTATCCGGAACCCCGTTGACTAAAGAAGAGATCAAGGCCGGGATCCGCAAGTTGACCGTTGACGCCGAGATCGTCCCTGTTTTCTGCGGTTCTTCATTCAAGAACAAAGGCGTTCAGCCGCTCCTTGACGGAATTGTTGATTATCTTCCCTCGCCGGCCGATAAGAAAGCGGTGGTCGGGACCAATCCCGCTAATGGCGAAGAGAGTACCCGTGATCCTAAAGATGAAGCTCCGTTCTCGGCCCTGGCGTTCAAGATCATGACCGATCCTTTTGTCGGCCGCTTGACCTTCTTCCGGGTTTACTCGGGAGTCTTGAGCACCGGCTCTTACACTTTTAATTCATCGAAGGACCGGAAAGAACGGATTGGCCGCTTGCTGCAGATGCATGCCAACAAGCGGGAAGAGATCAGTGAGATCCGGGCCGGAGACATCGGCGCGATCGTCGGTTTGAAAGAGACCATGACTGGCGACACTCTTTGCGACGGCGACAAACAGATCATCCTGGAATCGATCGATTTCCCGGAACCGGTTATTTTCGTGGCGATCGAGCCCAAGACCTCGGCCGACCAGGAGAAGCTGGGGATGTCGCTCAGCAAACTGGCGGAAGAAGACCCGACCTTCCGGATCAAGACCGATCCGGAGACCGGCCAGACCATTATTTCCGGTATGGGCGAGCTCCATTTGGAAATTATCGTCGACCGGTTGCTGCGCGAATTTAAGGTTGAAGCTAACGTCGGTAAACCGCAGGTCGCTTATAAAGAGACGATCCTCGGTTCGACCGAAGTCGAAGGCAAGTTCATCCGCCAGACCGGCGGCCGCGGTCAGTACGGCCACGTTTGGCTGAAGATCGAGCCGCTTGAGGCCGGAAAAGGTTATGAGTTCGTCAATAAGATCGTTGGCGGATCGATCCCCAAGGAATATATTCCCGCGGTCGATTCCGGTATCAAAGAAGCGATGGTGACCGGCGTGCTCGCCGGCTATCCGGTGATCGATGTCCGCGTGACCCTGTTCGATGGTTCTTATCACGACGTTGACTCTTCGGAAATCGCCTTTAAGATCGCCGGTTCCATGGCTTTCAAGAGCGGTTTCATGAAGAGCAAACCGATCCTCCTTGAGCCGCTCATGAAAGTTGAAGTCGTCGTTCCCGAACAGTACATGGGTGATGTTATCGGCAACTTGAGCAGCCGCCGCGGACACGTTGAAGAAATGTCCCCGCTGGCTGGCATGCAGACGATCAAGGCCAAAGTTCCGCTGGCGCAGATGTTCGGTTATTCGACCGACCTGCGATCGCTGACTCAAGGCCGCGGGAACTACACCATGGAATTCTCTGAATATCGCGAAGTTCCCGGGAACATCGCTACTCAAATAATTGAAAAGGCACAAGGTAAGTAAAGATGAACAAACAGAAAAGGCAAAAAATCAGGATTAAATTAAAAGCTTACGACCATCGAGTTTTGGACAAGTCGGCCGAGAAGATCGTTGATACGGCAAAACGCGCCGGTGCCTTGGTTTCCGGACCGATCCCGTTGCCGACCGATAAGCAAAAGTGGTGCGTGCTCCGTTCGCCCCACGTTGACAAAAAGTCCCGTGAACATTTCGAAATGCGGACCCACAAACGTTTGATCGATATCCTTGAGCCGCCGCCGCAAACGGTTGACGCGCTCATGCAACTCGACCTGCCGGCAGGCGTCGATATCGAAATAAAAATGGATTAAGGACAGATAGATATGTTAGGTAAAAAAATAGGTATGACCCAAATTTATGATGAAAGCGGCAACATGATCGGCGTGACCGTCGTCGAAGCCGGTCCGTGCGTCGTCTCCCAGGTTAAGACCATGGCGAAGGAAGGCTATGGCGCGATCCAGATCACGTTCGGTAAGAAAAAATGTGAGATCAGGGTCGACAATCCGGATGAGTTTAAAGTCGGCCAGGAAATGAAGGCCGATGTCTTCAAGTCGGGCGACCAGATCGAAGTTGTCGGTACTACCGTCGGGAAAGGCTTTGCCGGCCGCATCAAGCGTTACCACCAGCACCGCGGGCCGATGTCCCACGGCTCCAAGTTCCACCGCATCCCGGGTTCCATTGGTTCCGGTTCCACGCCGGGCCGCGTCTGGAAGGGGAAACAAATGCCCGGCCGGATGGGGAACTGCCGAGCGACGAACAAAGGCTTGACCGTGATCCAAGTCATCCCGGAAAAAAACCTGATCCTGCTCAAAGGGTCGGTCCCGGGCAAACGCGGAAATACAGTATTTATAAGGAAGGCATAACGTGGAAAAGAGCAAGATATTTAACGAGAAAAAAAATATGGCGGTCGTGCACGAAACTGTGCGCTGGCTGCAAGCCTCGGCTCGGCGCGGTACGCATTCGGCCAAGACCCGCAGCGAAGTCCGCGGCGGCGGTATCAAGCCGTGGAAACAAAAAGGGACCGGTCGGGCCCGTGCCGGCAGCACCCGTTCGCCTTTGTGGCGCCATGGCGGCGTTATTTTCCCCCCGAAGCCAAGAGATTATTCTTATCCGCTGCCGAAGAAGGTCCGCAGCTTGGCGCTTCGGGTCGCGCTCTCTGAATTTAACCGGGGCGAAAAGCTGAAGGTCATTGACGCTTATAATCTGGCCGCGCCGAAGACCAAAGAAGGGGTGAAGTTTCTCAAGGAACTTGGCGTCAGTGGAAAGGTTACCGTGGTCTACGCCGAAAAGGGCGATTTTGAAAAAGCGCTCCGCAATATTGCCGGGGTGACGATGGCTAAGGCGATCGAAGTCACGGTGATAGATTTACTGAAATCCAAGTGGCTGGTTATCGATAAGAAATCTGTGAAGGTATTAGAGGAGAGATTAAGTTAAAATGGAAGTTGAAAACGTAATTTTAGGCGTCGTCGTGACCGAGAAATCGCTGGGTAACCGTCCGCAGGGCGGCTATTCATTCCGCGTCCATCTGGACGCGACAAAAATCATGGTCAAGCAAGCGGTCGAAAAGCTTTTCAAGGTTAAAGTTAAGTCGGTCAACATGCTAAATGTCCGGGGAAAACGCCGGGTCATGGGCAAAACCGCCGGTGAAACTTCCCGCTGGAAAAAAGCTTACGTCGCTTTGCGAGCCGGACAAACAATAAAGGAGCTAGAGGCGTAACATGGGTTTGAAGAGAAATAGACCAACAAGTCCGGGCACAAGATTCAGAGTTGCCGACGATTACTCGGATATTACAAAAAATTATCCGGAGAAAAAACTGCTGGCCGGCAAAAAGCAAAAGTCGGGCCGCGATTGGCGCGGTTTTGTGTCGATGCGCCATCGGGGCGGCGGAAACAAGAAACATTATCGAATTATCGATTTCATCCGGAACAAGGACAATGTCGCGGCTAAAGTCGTGGCGATCGAATACGATCCGAATCGGAACTGCCGCATCGCGCTGATCGAATATACCGACAGCGTCAGGAATTATATTTTGGCCCCGCTCGGTGTTAATGTCGGCGACGCGATCATGTCCGGAGTCGAAGCCGATATCAAGCCGGGGAATGCCTTGCCACTCAGCGCGATCCCGGTCGGGACCACCGTTCATAACGTTGAACTTGATCCGGGCCGTGGAGGGGTGCTTGCTCGATCAGCCGGGGCCGGATTATCGCTGTTGGCAAAAGAAGGAAATTATGCTATTGTAAAGATGCCATCCGGCGAGCAGCGGATGATCCTGATTACCTGCCGGGCCACGGTCGGGCAGGTCGGGAACCTTGACCACAAAAATCTCGTAATGGGTAAAGCCGGCAAGAAGCGGCATCTTGGTCGTCGTCCGGAAGTCCGCGGTGTCGTGATGAATCCTTGCGATCATCCCCACGGCGGCGGTGAGGGTAAGTCTGGCATCGGGAGAGAACATCCTGTTACCCCTTGGGGCAAACCTACTTTGGGTAAGAAGACAAGAAAACCTCGTCTGCGCAGCAATCGCTTTATTTTGTCTAGGAGGAAAAAGTAGACATGGCACGTTCTTTGCATAAAGGGCCGTTCATCGAAGAAAAGTTGCTGAGAAAAGTTCAGAAAGCTCAGGCGACCAACGATAAGAAGGTCATTAAAACTTGGTCCCGCTCTTCCACGGTTATTCCCGACATGGTCGGTTTGACCCTGGCGGTCCATAACGGGAACAAACACATTCCGATCTACATTACCGAAAATTATGTTGGCCATAAGCTTGGGGAATTTGCCCAGACCAGATCTTTCCGCGGTCATAGCTCACCGACGGATAAAGGGACGGCACCAGCCTAATGGTTAACGTAAAAGCAAAATCAAAATGGGTTCGCAGTTCCCCCCGCAAGATCATGCGGGTGATGAACGAGGTCCGCGGTAAGTCGGTGGCCGAAGCCCTGTCGCTCCTCAAGTTCATGCCGCAGAAAGCGGCCCGGATCATTGAGAAGACCATGAAGTCGGCGATCGCCAATGCCACGAACAATTATAAATTGAACGAAGCGCAATTAGTGCTCGGGGAAATATTCGTGACCAAGGGTTTCGTGATGAAGCGGTTCCAACCGCGCGCTCGCGGCCGGGCTTTTCCGATCAAGAAACGCACCAGCCACGTGACGGTATCAGTACAGGAGGCAAAGTAATGGGTCAAAAGGTCCACCCAAAAGGTTTAAGGCTTGGAATTATTGAAGAATGGGATAGTTATTGGTATGCCGACGACCAGAACTTCAAAAAATTACTCCAGGAAGACGTAGAGCTGCGCAGTTTTCTGAAAAACACGCTTTATAAAGCGGGGGTTTCCAGGATCAAGATCAGCCGTAAAGCGAATCAGATCGAAGTTGATCTTAATACTGCCAAACCCGGTTTGATCATCGGCAAAGGCGGCAAAGAGGTCGCGGCCCTTCGCGAACAATTGATCAAGAAGCTTGGCAAGACGGTTCAGCTCAATATCCATGAAGAACCGAATCCCGATTCCTGTGCCGTCCTGATGGCCGAGAATATCGCCCAACAGCTCGAGAAGCGTATTTCTTTCCGCCGGGCGATGAAGCAGGGCGTTTCCCGTTCCTTGCGCGCCGGTTCCAAAGGGATCAAGATCATGTGCGGCGGCCGTTTGGACGGCGCCGAAATTGCCCGCAGCGAATGGTACCGGAGCGGCCGGGTGCCGTTGCAGACCCTTCGCGCCAAGATCGATTATGGTTTTGCCGAAGCGATGACCCTCTACGGCAAGATCGGCATAAAAGTTTGGATCTACAAGGGCGAAGTATTGCCTGAAGTAAAGGAGACGACGAAGAGTGGCACTAATACCATCGAAAACAAAGTTTAGGAAGCACCAGCGCCGCCGGCTTAACGGCGAAGCTTCCCGGGGAAACACCTTGCACTTTGGTGAATTCGGTTTGCAGTCGGAAGAATGCGTTTATCTGACGACCAATCAGATCGAATCGGCTCGTAAAGCGATGACCCATTTTTTTAAGCGTGGCGGTAAGATCTGGCTGCGCGTCTGTGCCGACAAAGTTGTGACCGGGAAAGCGGCTGAGACCCGTATGGGTAGCGGTAAAGGGGCGCCGGTTAAGTTTGTCGTTCCGATCAAGCGCGGCCATATCATATTTGAAATTGCCGGGGTCAGCCTGGAAGATGCCCAGCGAGCGTTCGAACTGGCCAGCTATAAATTGCCGATGGCGGTCAGATTAGTGGTGAAACAATAATGAAGATCAGCGAATTAAGAGAATTATCGGTCAACGAATTAACTAAAAAAGCGTCGGAGCTCAGAAAAGAACTTTTCACTCTCCGGATCCAGAAATCCGGGCAGCAAGTCAAGAACCCTCTGAAGCAGCGGGAGCTGCGGCGGGGGATCGCCAGAGTTCTGACGATCGTTAATGAGAAGGCGGCTAAAAAGCCGGTTCCTGCCAAGGAGGGCAAATAGTGGAAAGAGGTAAGCCAAAAGTCAGACAGGGAGTGGTAGTCAGCGACAAGATGCAGAAAACTATCGTCGTTAGGGTCGAAAGGGTTTTTCAGCACCCGAAATATCATAAAGTTGTCCGCATGGCGACGAAATTTAAAGCTCATGACGAACAGAACCAGTGTAAGATCGGAGATCTCGTTGAGATCATGGAGACCAAACCGATCTCAAAAGATAAGCACTGGCGTTTAGTGAGGAGGGTTAACGTTGATTCAGCCGCGTAGTATCTTAAAAGTTGCCGATAATAGTGGGGCTCGGACCTTGATGGTCATTCGCTGTCTCGGAGGGTCGAACCGCAAGTTTTCCGGAATCGGCGACATGATCGTCGGCGTTGTCAAAGAAGTGATGCCGAATATGACCGTTAAAGACGGTGAAGTCGTTTTCGCGGTGCTCGTCCGGACCAAAAAGAAGATCCGCCGGAGCGATGGTTCTTACGTTTGTTTCGACGATAACGCGGTCGTGATCGTGGCCAAAGACAAGAACCCGCGCGGGACCCGCGTTTTCGGGCCGATCGCCAGGGAATTGCGCGAACGCGATTACATGAAGATCATTTCACTGGCTCCCGAAGTAGTGTAAAAGGTAGAAGGAAAAATGGAAAAAACAAAAACTAGAATTAAAAAAGGCGACACGGTGCTCATGCTTTCTGGCAAGAACAAGGGCAAGAAAGGCAAAGTCGTCAAAGTCAATCCGGAAAAAGGGACCCTGATCGTCGAAGGGATCAACGTCGCCAAACGCCACCAGAAACCGATGAATAAAATGCCGGGCGGCATCATTGACAAGGCGTTGCCGTTCACGGCGGCTAAAGCGATCCTCGTTTGCCCGCGCTGCGGCAAGCCGACCCGGATCGGCATTACTAAAGTCGAAGGCAAGAACCAGCGCACTTGCAAAAAGTGCAAAGAAATAATGGATAAGGTGTAGGCTATGAAAGATTTACGACAAGACTATCATAAAATTATAGTTAAAAAGCTTCAGGATAAGCATAAATACAAGAACGCGATGTCGGTCCCGCGGCTGACCAAGCTGGTGATCAACCGGGGCGTTGGTGAGGCGAGGGAAAATCCTAAGGCGATCGATGTTTCCGCGGCCGAGCTGGCCAGCATTGTTGGACAGAAACCGCTGGTGATCAACAGTAAAAAAGCGATCGCGGCCTTTAAGCTTAAGGGGAACACTCCGATCGGCTTGAAAGTTACTCTCCGCGGCAAGCGGATGTGGCAGTTCATTAATAAATTGATCGGCATTTGTTTGCCGAAGATCCGCGACTTCAGAGGGGTCAATCCTAAATCGTTCGATGGACGGGGAAACTACTCCATGGGGATCAAAGAACAATTGATCTTTCCGGAAGTCGATTACAATAAAGTTGACGCGGTCAGAGGGATGGACATTACGTTCGTGACCTCGGCCAAGACCGATGCCGAAGCCAAGGACCTGTTGGAAGCGCTCGGCATTCCGTTCCGGACCCACGACGCATAAGATAAGAGGAGAAAATGATGGCGAAAAAGTGTTGGTTGGAAAAATTAAAACGTGAGCCGAAATTCTCGACCCGGCTGGTCCACCGCTGTTTTGTCTGCGGCCGCCGGCGTGCTTACATCAGAAAGTTTGGGCTTTGCCGTCTTTGTTTCCGGAAGATGGCGCATCAAGGTCAGATCCCAGGCGTGGTCAAATCCAGCTGGTAAATTTAAGGAGATAGAAGAATGGATCCAATAGCAGATTTGTTAGTCAGAGTGAATAACGCGATCAAGGTCAGAAAGGATACGGTTGATATTCCTCATTCCAAAATGAAGGAAGGGATCGTCAAGATCCTCCTGGAAGAGGGGTTTATCGGCAAATTCGACGTCATGGCCCGCATGAACAAGAAGGTTTTGCGCGTTGCCCTTAAGTATAATGAGAATCGACGCAGCGTGATCGTCGGTGTCAGACGGATCAGCACCCCCGGACGCCGGGTTTACGTCGGCAGTAAGGCGATCCCGCGCATTCAATCCGGTTTCGGTTTAGCGATAATTTCAACGCCAAAGGGGCTAATGACCGACGATGCTGCTCGCAAGCAGAAGATCGGCGGCGAAATGCTCTGTTACGTGTGGTAGGGAGAAGAAAATGGGAAGAATAGGCAAAAGAATATTAGAGATCCCAAAAGGCGTTGATATCAAGATCACGCCGGAAGGGAACGTCAGCGTTAAGGGGCCGAAGGGGACCCTGGCGTTTGACTTTAAGCCCATCGTTAAGATCGTGATCGATAACGGTAAGTTGCTGACCAATATCGAAGCGACCACTGGTGAAGCGCAGGCGATGCAGGGGCTCTACAACAGCATTATCGAGAATATGATCACCGGCGTGACCAAAGGCTTTGAAAAAGAGCTTGACCTGGTCGGCGTCGGCTATCGCGCGACCCTGGCCGGCAAGAAGCTCCAGTTACAGCTCGGATATTCCCACCCGGTTGAGTTTGAGCCGCCGCAGGGGATCGATTTTGAAGTTCAGGGCGGGACCAGGATCAAGGTCAAAGGGATTGACGCCCAAAAGGTTGGCGCGATCGCTTGCGAGATCCGGTTGACTAGAAAAGTTGAACCCTACAAAGGGAAAGGGATCCGTTACGTTGGGGAAGTAGTTAGACGCAAGGCTGGTAAAGCGGCCAAGGCGACGTCGGGAGGCAAGAGCTAAAATGGCGATTAGAAAGAAGAAAGTATTCGGGACCCTTGAGCGGCCGCGCTTAGCTGTTTTTCGCAGCATTAAGAATATTCACGCTCAGGTCATTGCCGACAGCGAAGGTCGGACCCTGGCGGCCGCTTCCTCGATTGAAAAAGATTTGGTCAAGAACGGCGGGAATATCGCCGCTGCCAAGAAGATCGGCAAACTGATCGCGGAAAGAGCGAAAGCTAAAGGGGTCAAGAAGGTTGTATTTGACCGGGGTTCTTTTATTTATCACGGTAGGGTAAAGGCGCTGGCAGACGCGGCTCGCGAAGGAGGACTGGAATTCTAATATGAGATATCAGGATAGAAACCGAGATTCGGAGTTTAAAGAAAAAGTAGTCAGCATCGCCCGGGTTACCAAAGTGGTCAAGGGCGGTAAAAAGATGGGTTTCCGGGCCGTAGTGGTCGTCGGCGACATGAAGTACCGGGTTGGTCTCGGCATCGGGAAAGCGGCTGAAGTTTCGGCCGCGATCCGCAAAGGGGTTGAGGCGGCCAAGAAAGCGATCATGGAAGTGCCGATCATTAATGGTTCGATCCCCCACGATGTGCACGGGAAATTTTCGGCCAGCAATGTCGTCTTGCGCCCGGCTCCCCGGGGAACCGGTGTTATCGCCGGTGGCTCTGTCCGGACGATCCTCGAACTGGCCGGGGTCACTAATATAGTCGCCAAAAAGATCGGTTCGGCCAATTCCATCAACGTGGCGAGGGCGACCTTGAACGGGCTGAGTCTTTTGAAGCGGCTCGATCAGGTGACCAAAGAAAGAGGAAAGGAACCAAACGTTAAATATGTTAAATCTGAGTAATTTGAAGCCCAAAGCGGGCGCTAAAAAAAGAAAAAAACGGGTTGGCCGCGGGACCAGTTCCGGCCTCGGCAAAACCTGCGGTCGCGGACATAAAGGGCAGACCAGCCGTTCCGGCGGGACCAAAGGGTCCAGATTCGAAGGCGGTCAGACCCCGCTTTACCGCCGCTTGCCGAAACGCGGGTTCAAGAATTATCCGTTCCGGGTCGTTTACCAGGTGTTTAACCTGTCGGAAATTGACAGAGCGCAAAAGGCCACCGGCTTGATCAAGATCCTCGGTTCCGGGGAATTGAAAGGACCGGTTGAAGTCAAGGCCCATAAGGTCAGCGCCGCGGCGAAAAAGAAGATCGAAGCAGCCGGCGGGAAAGTAACGTTAATTAATGCTTAACTTTGTTTCCGGTCTGGTCAATATTGCCGATTTGAGGAAAAAGTTTTTATTCACGATCGGCATGCTCGTGTTATTCCGGGTTGGCGTGCATATCCCGGTCCCGGGGATCGACACCGTCAAGCTGGCGGGGCTCTTTGGCGGCGGGAACGTTCTCGGCTTTTTGGACTTGTTCACTGGCGGCGCGTTTATGCGCTTTTCGATCTTCGCGATGGGGATCGTACCGTACATTAACGCGTCGATCATCATGCAGTTGATGCAGGTCGTGGTCCCCCAGCTTGAAGAGCTGGCGAAAGAAGGGGACGCGGGCCGCAAGCAGATCGCGAGTTACACTCGCTATCTGACCGTTGTGTTGGCCGCCTTTCAGGCGTTCGGCATGTCGTTTTGGCTGCGCGGGGTCATGGTTGACGGTTATAGTTTTGCTATTTTCCTGCTGGGAACGGTTATTTCTTTAACGGCAGGCAGTACCTTGGTAATGTGGTTTGGTGAGTTGATCACCGAACGGGGAATTGGAAACGGCGCTTCGATCCTGATCTTTGTCGGGATCGTTTCGCGTATCCCGTCTAATATTAGCCAGACGGTAACGTTGGTCAAGGGAGGGGCGTCATTTTTCGGCGTGCTGATCCTGCTCCTGGCTTTCCTGGTAATGATCGTGGCGATCGTCTTGGTCCAGGAGGCGCAGCGGCGAATCCCGGTCCAATACGCCAAAAGGGTCGTGGGCCGGAAGATGTATGGCGGGCAATCGACTTACATTCCGATGCGGATCAATCAGGGTGGGGTTATCCCGATTATTTTTGCTTCGTCGGTCCTGTTGTTCCCGGCGACTATAGCCCAGTTCATTCCGAACCCGGGCGTGCAAAATTTTGTGCAGCTTTTTTCGCCGTCGGGTAGCTTGTACATGTTCCTGTATTTCGGGTTGATCTTTTTCTTTACGTATTTTTATACGGCGATCACGTTCAATCCGACCGAATTGGCCGAGAACATTAAAAAATATGGCGGGTTCGTTCTGGGGATCAGACCCGGTAAACCGACCGCCCAGTATCTGGAATACGTCATAACGAGGTTGACTCTGGTTGGGGCCCTTTTTCTGTCGCTGGTGGCGATCGTGCCGACCATCGTGGAAAGTTTGACCCACATTACGTCGTTCCAGGGACTTGGTTCAACCGCGCTGCTGATCATGGTCGGTGTCGCGCTTGATCTGGTCCGTCAGATCCAGACCCATCTGGTGACCCGCCAGTACGAAGGAATAATCGCATGATCTTGGTTTTACTTGGACCGCCCGGATCGGGAAAAGGGACGCAGGCGAAGTTGATCGCGGAAGCGAAAAAACTGCCGCATATCTCTTTAGGCGATCTGTTACGGGAGGAAGTCAGGCTCGCTTCGGAGATCGGGAAACGAGCGAAAGAATTCATGGATGCCGGCAAATTGGTGCCGGACGAGCTGACGATCGAACTGGCCAAAAAACGGATCAGTAATCCGGATTGTAAGGTCGGGTTTATTATGGACGGTTTCCCGCGTTCCGCGGCCCAGGCGGAAGCGTTTGACGCGATGCTCAAGGAACTGAACAGGACGATCGATTACGTGCTCTATTTCAAGATCGATCAGGAAGAAGTGGTCAGCCGGCTCTCGGGTCGCCGGAGCTGCAAAGATTGCGGTGCCGTCTACCACCTGGAGCACAGCCCGTCGAAAGTCGCCGGAAAATGCGACGCTTGCGGAGGCGAACTGATCCTGCGCAAAGACGATGATCCGAACGTGATCCGGACCCGTTTCGAAGTTTACGAGAAATCAACCAGACCATTGGTCGATTATTATGGCAAGACCGGAAAGATGGTTGAGATTGACGCTTCCTTGCCGATTGAAAAAGCGTTCAATAACGTGCTCAAGGTCCTGGCTAATGCCACTGTTCTTTGATGGCGATCTCGATTAAAACCGAAAAAGAGATCCAGTTGATGCGCGAGGCCGGAGCGATCGCGGCTGAAGCGTTGGCTGAACTGAAAGGTTACCTGAAAGCGGGGATCACGACCGCTGAACTTGACGCTTACGGCGAAAAGGTGATCCGCGACCGGGGGGCCGAGCCGGTTTTTAAAGGCTACCGCGGTTACCGGCACGCGACCTGTCTCTCGGTCAATTCGGAAGTGGTCCATGGGATCCCGGGCGGACGATTGATCAAGGACGGCGACATCGTCAGTATCGACGTTGGGGTCAAGTATAAAGGATATTGCGGCGACAACGCCGCGACTTTTCCAGTCGGTAAGATCTCCGGCAAAACGGAGAAGCTCTTACGGGCCGGAAAAGAAGCGCTCCGGGCGGGGATCAAACAAGCCCGGGTCGGCAAGCGGTTGGGAGATATTTCCCACGCGATCCAGAAAACCGGCGAGAAACAAGGCTTTTCGGTTGTCCGTGAACTTTATGGCCACGGGATCGGCCGGGAAATGCACGAAGACCCGTTGGTCCCTAATTTCGGGTTCCCCGGGGAAGGGATCCACCTTCAAGCCGGGATGATCCTCGCGATCGAGCCGATGCTCAATACGGGGACTTGGCGGATAAGGACGCTTGATGATGGCTGGACGGTCGAGACCGAAGACGGCGGCCTTTCTTGCCATTTCGAGCACACGGTTTTGATCACTAAAGGTGATCCGGAGATATTGACCATATGGTAAAAGACAAAGATGTAATTGAACTGGAAGGCGAAGTGACGGAAGCTTTGCCCAGCGCGCTTTTCCGGGTCAAGGTCGAAACTGGACAACTGATCCTGGCGCATGTTTCAGGCAAGATCCGAAAAAATTATATTCGGATCCTCCCTGGAGATAAGGTCAGAGTTGAGCTCTCGCCTTACGACTTGACCCGGGGCCGAATTACGTATCGTTTAAAGTGAGGTAAAATTGTGAAAGTAAGATCGTCAGTTAAAAAAATATGTGATAAATGCAAGATTGTCCGCCGGCGCGGTCGGGTTTATGTTCTGTGCGAGAACCCGAAGCATAAGCAGCGGCAAGGTTAAAAGGAGGAATTGATGGTACGTCTGATTGGTATCGATTTGCCGCCCAATAAAAGGATAATTGTCGGATTAACTTATATTTACGGGATCGGGGACACGCTCAGCGAGGAAATTCTCGCCAAAGCGAACGTCAATCCGGAAACCAAAGTTAAAGACCTGACCGATTCCGAAGTCGTCACGATCCGTGACGTGCTCAAGGATTACCGGTTGGAGGGAGATCTCCGCAAAGATATCTCCATGCACATCAAGCGCTTGATCGACATCGGTTCATATCGCGGTTCGCGCCACCGCAAAGGTTTGCCGGTTCGCGGACAGCGGACCCGGACCAACGGCCGCACCCGCCGGGGCAAGAGAAAGACCGTCGGGCTTGGAAGGAAAAAGGAGGAAAAGACATAAACCATGGAAGAAACAGCGGTTAAGGCGCCAGCAGCGCCTAAGAAAAAGAAAGATAAAAGGAAGGTCCACTCAGTTGGGGTCGCGCACATCCAGGCGACTTTCAACAACACGATTGTTTCTATTACCGATTCCAATGGTGGCGTCGTTTCCTGGTCATCAGCCGGGGCGAATGGTTTTAAAGGAACGAAAAAGGGGACTCCGTTCGCGGCTTCAGCCGCTGCCGAAAAGGCGGCCGCTAAAGCTTTGGAAATGGGGGTCCGTGAGGTTAGCGTTCTGGTCAAAGGACCGGGCGCGGGCCGTGAAACGGCGATCCGTTCATTGCAGGGGGCGGGACTGGAGATCAGTTCCATTAAAGACGTTACCCCGATTCCGCATAACGGTTGCCGGCCTCCAAAGAGGAGGAGAGTCTAATGGGTAGGCATATTGAAGCGACCTGTAAGCTTTGCCGCCGTGAAGGCGAGAAGCTTTTTCTTAAGGGCGAAAAGTGTTACACCGAAAAGTGTCCCTATGCCCGGCGCTCTTATCCGCCAGGTCAGCATGGCAAACTGCCGCCGCGCGTCTCTGAATACCAGATCCGCTTGCGCGAAAAACAGAAAGCCCGCCGCATCTACGGTTTGGGCGAGCGGCAATTTGCCGGATACTTCGACAAAGCCGCCAAGCGCAAAGGGGTTACCGGAGAACAGTTGCTGCAATATCTTGAACGCCGGCTGGACAACGTGGTCTATCGTTTCGGGTTCGCCACCTCCCGTCAGGCCGCGAGACAGATCGTCCGCAACGGCGGAATTATTGTTAACGAGAAAAAGGTCAATATTCCTTCCTTCTCCGTGAAGGTTGGGGATGTGATAAAGGTTAACGCTAAGATCGTTAAATTAGCGAAAGAAGCGCTCGAAAAATTCCCTGACAAGGTTACGCCAAAATGGCTGGCCTTGTCCGGTGAGGCGGAAGGGAAGATCCTTTCTCTGCCGACCAGGGATGAGATCGACGCGGCGATCGCCGAAAATCTTATCGTTGAGTATTATTCTCGGTAAGTGATTTTTAAGGAGGTAAATTAATGGTACTTAGTGGAGAGAAGCCATGGGTCAAGGTGGCTGAAGTTTCGGACAGTTTTGGTAAATTTGTGGTGGAGCCGCTGCCAAGAGGTTATGGCCAGACGCTGGGCAATCCCTTGCGCCGGATCCTGCTTTCTTCGTTGCCGGGAGCGGCCGTGACCGCGGTCAAGATCGACGGCGTGTCGCACGAGTTTTCGACCATCAACGGGGTGACCGAAGACGTTTTGCATATCATTTTAAACCTGAAGGAACTGGTCATTAAGTCCCATTCCGACCAGCCGAAGACCATCACCCTTAAAGCCAAAGGGGCGGGCGAGGTCAAAGCCGGGGATATCGAACATGATGACGAGATTGAGATCATCAATCCGGATCTCGTTCTGGCAAACCTTGATTCCAACGGCAAGCTTTCCATGGAACTGATCGTCGAACGCGGTCATGGTTACATTTCTTCATCCCGGAACAAGAAGGCCAGCCTGCCGGTCGGTTTTATTCCAACCGATTCGATCTTTACGCCGGTGGTCAAGGTTAATATCGCGACCGAAGAGGTCCGCGTCGGGCAAGAGATTAATTACGATCGTTTGGTCATGACCGTTTGGACCAATGGGAGCATCCGTCCTGATGAAGCGGTCAAGGAAAGCGCCAAGATCCTGGCCCGACACGTCGATTTGTTCGTTCACGTCGGCGAAAAGTCGGAAGCCCTCAACCTGGAACTGGGCGGGAAGGAAGATTCTTCTTCCGCCGTGCTTGAGATGAGCGTTGAAGACCTGGAATTCTCTTCGCGGTCCCTTAACTGTCTGAAAAAGGCGGGGATCAAGACCGTTGGGGAGCTGATCACCTATTCCGAACCGGAACTGATGAAGCTCGATAACTTTGGCGAGAAATCGTTGACCGAAGTCCGGGCGCGGCTGTCGGAATACAAATTGCATCTAAAAGGAGAGTCGGGAGAATGAGACACCGGAAAGGCAACAGTAAATTAAGTAAGCCGGCCGACCAGCGGATGGCGATGCTGCGTTCGATCGTCAGGTCGCTGTTCCTCTATGGCCACGTCAACGTTACTTTGACCAGGGCGAAAGAAGCCCGGCGGATGGCGGAGAAGCTGATCACCTGCACGAAGTCCAACGACCTCTTTTCCCGCCGCAAAGCGGAAAGCGTGTTGCACGATAAGGCAGTGGTCACGACTATTTTTAAGAGTTTTCCGGAAAGGTTCGAAGGTCGAGCGGGCGGTTATACCCGCATCATTAAAATCGGCCGTCGCCTGGGAGATTCCGCTCCTCTGGCCCGGCTGGAATTGGTATAAAGGTATGAAAAAGAACAACACGATATTCGCCAACAACAAAATGATCAAGAGAAAATGGTACCGGATCGACGCGACCGGCAAGGTCCTGGGCCGGCTCGCCACTAAAGCCTCCGTTTATTTGCGCGGGAAGCACAAGACCCTTTATACTCCCCAGACCGATTGCGGCGATTATATCGTCGTGGTCAATGCCGACAAGGTCAAGGTTACCGGGAATAAACTGAAAGACAAGACTTATTTTACTCACTCCGGCTATCCGGGCGGGGACAAAACCGTCATCCTGGAAAAAATGCTCCAGACTAAACCGGAAAAGGTCATTCGCCTGGCGATCGAAGGGATGATCCCCCACACCAGGCTTGGCGCGCAAATCATCAGAAAATTGAAAGTGTTCACCGGAACCCCAGCCCAATACGCGAAAATTCCTGAACTTGAGGTGTAAAAAAAGATGAACGAAATTAAAAAAGCCCCTGTCCATCATAAGAAACCGGTCGCTAAAAACGAAGAAGTAGTGGTAGCGACGCATACCGCTCCGGTCCACCATGCTCATCCGAAAAAAGCGAAAGAAAAAGTGAAAGATAACTCGGTTAAGTATTACGGCACCGGCCGCCGCAAAGAAGCGATCGCTAAAGTTTGGCTTGTTCCCGGTAAAGGGGGCATGTCGATCAACGGTAAGTCCCTGCTTCAGTATTATTGCGGCCGAAAAATCCTTGAATATCGGATCAATAAGCCATTTGTCGTGACCCAGACTGCCGGTAAGTACGATGTTATCGCCCAGGTCCTGGGAGGCGGCGTTCCGGCCCAAGCGACCGCGATGAGCCTTGGGATCTCCCGGGCGCTTGTTGTCGCCAATCCTGAATTTAAGACCCTATTGAAGAAAGAAGGGCTCATGACCCGCGATCCGAGAATGAAGGAACGGAAGAAGTACGGCCTCAAGCGTGCCCGCCGCGCCTTCCAGTTCACGAAACGATAAGGATTATTTGGGGAGGGATCAACTATGAAGATTGAGAGACATTACGAAGATTTTATGCAGCCCAACAAGATCGAAGAGGGCGGTCTGATCAAACTTAGCGGTTCCTTCCTGCTTGACCATGAAGCCGACCTGATCAATCTGATCACTAACGAAGGGAAACTGGCTGAAGAGCACGATGCCAAGGCCCGCCTGGTAAAAGTCGAGAAGAAAGACGGGGCGATCTGGGCGGAAACCTCCACCCACAACCTGGCGCTGCATATCGGCAAAGCGTTAACCCACGCTTACAAAGGCTCGCATGAATTCAAATTCCTTAACGGGGAGAAATTCGTCGAGGTTCATTGGGAGCGGAACGACTAACCCTTAACATGGGGGTTATCCTGACCAAATCGCTCTACAAGGACGGACTCCGCTGTCTGAAACTCCTCTGGTTCAAGGTCCACCGCCGTGCTGAACTCAAAAAGCCCGATCTGGCGCTCCGCGCCATCATGAACGACGGCCGCCGGGTGGAAGAAATGGCCCGGCTTAATTTCCCCGATGGTCTGCTCATTAAATCCAGCTACGATAAGGGCGAAGTCGATGCTAATTCCCGCGCCGCGCTCGCTCTTAGAAAACCGCTGTTCGAGGCCGGCTTTCTGATCGATGATGCTTATGCCCGGGCCGATATCCTGCTTCCGTCAGGAGAAGACGAATGGGATCTGATCGAAGTGAAAAGTTCGACCGACACCAAGGCGGAACATTATTATGACGTCGCTTTCCAGAAGTATGTTTATCAAACGGCCGGGCTGAAGATCAAACACTGTTACCTGATGCATATCAATCGGGAATACGTGAAGAACGGGGAACTCGACGTCAAAGCTTTATTCGCCCAAAAAGATATCAGCGAAAAAGTCGACGAGATCCTGCCGGAAGTCCCGGCCAATGTCGCGGCGATGATCGACATTCTTTCCAAAGAGAGCCCGAACATTTCGCCGGGCCGGCAATGCGAAGAGTTGCGTGACTGTCCGTTGGAAAGCGACTGCTGGTCTTTTTTGCCGGTTCAGGACGATGTTTTTACCCTCCACCGCGGCGTGAAAAGCGCTTTTGATCTGGTTGAACAGGGGATCTTCGATCTGAATAACGTTCCGGCTGATTTTAATCTAACCGATAAACAGGCGATCCAGATCAGGGCGATCAAACAGGGGGAGCCGCATATCGATCCTCCGGCGCTGGAACGCTTTTTTGCCAAACTCCAGTATCCCCTATATTTTCTCGACTTTGAGACGATCGCGCCGGTCATTCCGATCTACGATCGGACGACCCCATATGACGAGGTCCCCTTTCAATTTTCTTTGCACGTGATCGACCGGGAGGGGGCGGTCCCCAGGCATCTTTCGTTCCTAGCGGACGGAATAGCTGATCCCCGGCCGGAAGTTTTGCGCCGGTTAAAGCTCGACCTGGGCACAGAAGGGACGATCCTGGCCTATTACGCTCAATACGAGATGAAAGTCATTATGAACTGCTGCCGCGTTTATTCGGGGTTTCTCGACCATTTTAAAGAAGTGGAAAAACGGTTTGTCGACTTACTAGAGGTCTTCCAGGACTTTTCCTTCTATCATCCGGGGCAGGAAGGGAAGCTCTCGATCAAAAAAGTTTTACCGATCTTATCCGACAAGAGCTATAAGGGGATGCGGATCGAGGATGGCCGGACTGCCAGTCTCGAATATACCAGGGTGACCTTTGATCCCAAGGTTAATCCGGTCGATAGGGCGGAAGTTCGCCAGGCACTGGAGGTTTATTGCGAGCTTGATACCCAAGCGATGATCGATATTTTGCTCGCTCTTAAAAAAGCCTCTGCAACGGCAAAATTAAGCGAAAAATAGCAGTTGAAATTGGGTTTGAGGCGGTGATATAATCTCAATCACCAGAACAATCATGCCCAAAAAAATATGCACCACCGACGGGGTTTTTGCTTAAATGATCAGGCACATAAAACGACCTGTGAAAACAGGATTGTTTATTGCCTCAGTGTTTCTTTATCTTTTATTTTCTTCTCTCCCTGCTTTAGCGACGGTATATTATGTCGATCCCTCTTCCGGTAATAACGGTAATACCGGTTTATCCGAAGGACAAGCTTGGAGAACGGTGACTTACGCGGTCGCGAATTCCGCTCTGGGTGATACGCTTAGGATGATGGCTGGTACTTATGATGCCGCCAACGGTGAATCCTTCCCGATCAGCGTCGCGACCAGGCGCTATTTCCAGAAATGGGGGAGTGGGACGCCTCAGATTGACGCCGCTTACGGTACCAACTCAAATCTCTTCAATGTCTCCGGTTCCGGCACGACCTTTGAAGGGCTCTCGATCAGACATAATGGGTCGAACGATTATTCAACGTATTCCCTGGTCAGCATCACGACTTCAAATTGCTTGATCGACAGTTGTTCCTTTGAAGGCGCTTACTACACGCAGCAGGTTTATTTTTCATCGACCAGCGCCCTGAATAATACAGTTAGAAATTCAAGCTTTTATGGGTTCAACAGCGCTTACTATGGGATAAATTTCTATCTTGGTTATTCCAGCAACTGCAATAACGTTGTTGACGGCTGTCGCTTTACCGGGGCTTTCAACCAAGCGATCTACGCTTATTGGTATAACTACGGTTTAATAATTCGGAATAATAATTTCACCTCTTCCGGGGCGTGCGTTTATTTATATTATTATAATAATAATGCCGTCATTAAAAACAATACTTTTGCCTCTCCTTCAACGGCGATAAATATAACTTATTACAATTATAATTATGATATTTCCGAGAACACTTTG
>JBAZMB010000005.1:0-31032 GCA_041649975.1 Candidatus Margulisiibacteriota bacterium
ACCGGTTTGATAATCCCTTGCACTCCAATCGCGTAAGGAACCAGAGCCTTGGCTTCGATCCCGCAAACAAATAAAACCGCGAAAATTATTAAGAACGAACTTATTATTTTTTTCATAATCATTTAACTAACCTCTTACTCCTTTTTACATCCAAATCAAATTACTTTTTTATTATATTTACTATTTTCTTCAGCTCGTCGATTTCTTTTTGCTGCTCTCTGATGGCTTCTAAAAGAATCGCCGTTACCTTCCCGTAATCCAATGACTTATAGCCATCACTCCCGGTCACTACTATTTCAGGAAATTCTTTCTCCACTTCTTGTGCTATCAAGCCGATTTGTTTGCCTTCTGGATAATGTTCCGTTTTACTGTTTTTTATCCAATCATACTCCACCCCACGGAGTTTCAACGCCCTCGGCAACACATTCGCTAATTGCTTGACATTGGTTTTAAGCCTCATATCCGAACTCCAAACATTATTGGAACAATACGCCAAGCCTGCAATCATAACGTTCCCACTAAAATAACCGGCCCAATCTGTCGATTTCGTAACCGCCCCAAATACTCCGTAGGCGGGAGAAGATTGCATGGCCAAGGCACCCATTACTCTATGGCCGACTCCCGTTGTCCAGCCGGCCGTGACCATACCACCAGTCGGAGCCATGTTGCCATAAACCCAACCAACAGATACCGTTCCTTTATCAATTCTGACATTTCCATTGGCCACATCCATCGTTAAGCCCCAGTTAGCGCCCTTATTCCCCCAGAACCCAACACTATTAAAATTCGCATCCGCAATGCCCACGAAAGCGGCATCTGTCATAGCACTATAATTACTTGTCTGCTGCGAGAACCAAAGCCCTGGAGAATTATAATTCGTCCCATCCGTAGCTATCTTAGCCCGACCACCCCTGGCGAGGAATGAAAGCCCCCCGCTCCCATTTGCCGCCACAACGCCCGGAACCGCGGCCGAACTAACGCCATAGACCCCAGCTCCATTCGCCGCGGCAGCTGATGTCCCGTAAATACCGTAGCCAGCATCGTTTTGGCCATAAATAGCAGCTCCGCTTGATTGGCTGTTCTTTCCCTTAATGGCAAAAGCTCCACTCTGCGTTTCTGCAACAATGGCATAACTGGTAGTTGAGTTGGCTTCAATTGCATGCCCGCCATAACTATCAAACCTACCGCCAACCGAACCATTCGCGTAAAGAGCGGTCCCGGTGTTGTTATCGGCATAAAGACCGATCCCGGTCCCTGTATTACTAAACCAGCCACCATAGCCGCTAGTGCTTTTTGATACGCCCATAACCCCAACCCCGCCTTGGCTTTGGCCGTAAACCCCGATTGAACTATTCGTCAAACTTGTTCCCGTTGTTTCGCCATAGACTCCCTTACCATAGGAAGAAGAACCTAAGACTCCTATGGGAGCGCCATATGTTGTCCCATAAGTAATCCCTTTAACCCCTGGCCCACTTCCATTATTAGAACCATTAATCGACGGTTGGGTCGAATTATTCGATCCATAAAGCGCGTATCCGCTCGCCGCGTAACCGGCAATCGCCGAATCTCCGGTATTCGCGCTATTATTAGTCGAGGTTATGCCTAACCCTGAACTAGTCGTTACTATTAAACCACGGGTTGTACCGGTGAAGATTCCGCCAGTGGCCCCTCTGCCATAAACACCAGTTCCACCAGTTGACCAACCATACAAACCGTATGCATTAGCAGTTGTTCCGGCCGAGTAGCCATATACGCCCATTCCCTTTTCACTCTTCGCAAAAAGCGCATAATTTTGATCGCCGGCATTTGAATTATAGGCAAAAATCCCGTTACCGGAACCGGAGTTTTCCGCTTTAATAGCGGGAGAAGTACTATCATTAACCGCATATAGCCCCGGTATTTGCAAGGCTCCTTTAGCGTATACGCTAGCCCCGGTATTGGACCCTTTTACCGCTTCAAAATACCCGCCATATCTCCCGCCTCTCCCTTTAACGCCAATCGTCTCTTCCAAGCTGCTCCCCGATGGATCATAGGCTAAGCCATAAACTCCAACTCCGCTATAATGCTTCATGACCCCGTAAATCGCGTTTGGAGGGTTACCGCCATACATGTTATTCGTTTCAACTGTTAATAAGCCTGTCATCTTATCCCCGGTTTTACTCACAAAACCCAGCATAGCCGTCGGATCCAAACTTTCAGCGACCTTCGCCTTGTAGGCAAAAGGAACTGATAAGAGCAATTGTTTTGGCGTCAATATCGTAGGGGTCCCTAACGGATCAATTACGACTTCCACGCAGGTGCCATCCGGAAAAGTACCGGAGTAACCCAAGGTCGCGGTAAAAAAACCTTTTTCATCTACGTATAATCCGCCGGCATTATTTGTATATTTAACAAACTTGGCGACAGTGGAAAAACCCGAATTCGGATTATTTATATCAGAATAAAATTTAAAATCAATTCTGGTGTTCTCAGCCGGTCTTGGATTAATAATTCCTTGCAAGCTAATGTTATTGGGAATAGCGTAGGCTGAGCAACTAAGCCCGCCAATTAGAACGATCGTTATTAATATTTTTTTTAACATATCTTTATCTATCTCTTACGCTACTTTTAATAGCTATTCCAATTAAGCAAGTCTTTGTTCAAGAGCTCCAGCACAACTTTGGTCCGATTCAGCATCTCAACAGTTTCAGCGCGAGTCAGCTGCTTATTCGGCTCAAATCCTCGGCCTTTAAGGTATTCCAAGAGGCCCGCATTATAGGCGCCGGAGATCCGCTGGGCCGCCCAGTGATTAACTTTAATATCGGGGAACTGGTTCAGGTAAACTTCTTCCTGGATCCCGGCAAAACGGGCGATCATCAATAACCCTTCAGCCCGGGTGATCTTGCCGTTCGGCTTAAAGAGATTCCCCGGATAACCCAGGACGGTCCCTTTCTTCGCGGCTTCGGCAATGAACGGCGCCGCCCAATGCTTCTTGGAAACATCTTTGAAGACCGCTTTGGCATTGGCATCCTGCGACGGGACGCCGACCAACGCTTTGATCAGGAGGGAGCACATTTCGGCCCGGGTAATATTCCCCTCCGGCCGGAAAGTCCCATCGGGGTAACCGGTGATCACGCCGGCCATCGCCAACATTGAGGTCGGCTTGTCAACCCAATAACCAATCGGCACATCCGGGAAGGTAATAAGCCGGAGAAGCCGCGGCCGCTTCCCGAAAATAAAGTTCTTTTCCGACCAGGATTCAATTGAAATGGCATTCTTGCCGATCGAGAGATCGTAGGTGGTGGCAAACGCGCCCTTTAAAGTGAACTTAACCGGAACGCCGTTGGCCCGCAAACTCTTGACCCGATAATCGACGACTTCACCCGAAACCGGGACCTGGCCGGCAAAGGTGATCGTCTTGTCTTCCGGCGAATAAAGTTTGAAGGCTTCCTTCGGCAGCTCGATCTTCTGCGGCTGGAAGGAATATGAAAGCGAGAAGAAACTATTGTCAATGTTAGGCGCGCCGGCAAAAGTATGGTAAGCATAATCGAAACGGAAACCACCGTAATAAAGGCCGACACCATAAGCCATGTCGGAAACAGTGGTCAGGCCGCCGTTACCGTCACCGGCCGAATCCTGATCGATACCGGCGCGTAAGCCGATATATTCCATCGGTTTCCATTCCGCCCCCAGGTGCATAAGCATGGGATATCCGGTCAGGGTTGGATGCATTTCAAAATCACCGAGTAGTTTTAATTGATGGTCGCCGATCTTGTAAAGGCTGTCTTCTTTCCCTAAGAGGTTAAAACTGGAACCAAGAAAGAAGATCGCCGGATATGTTTCAGTGTGACCCGAAGCATAAACCAACTTGCCGCCCATGCTGGCCGGTAAAATGTTAGAAGCGGTCAACCCGACCTTCATCCATTTCTGCGGCTTAGCGGTAATACCAAGATCAAGTTCATAGCCACTGGCGTCGCCGCCGACGATACTATCACCATAGAGGGCGGCTTTAAATAACTTTACGCTGGCGCCGATCGAGAGCTTGTCGGCAAACGGCACTTTATCCAAGCGCAGGTAGCCCATTTTCTTTAATTCGTTCGCGTAAGAAATAACTAAAGCGTTATTATAGTTGCCCATCACCGGTTGGGAGGAGTCAACGACGTAAATCGGATCGTCCGGATCGGATGCCGCTTCAATGGTCGTGGCAAACGCGCCGCCGATCGAAGTTCCGGCAAAACCAAAACCAATTACGCCGTAATCAGTCGCGTACAAGCCGGAAGCGGATAGGTAGGTATACTCATCGAGGAATTTACCGGACATGGAAGATAACTGCCAGCCCTCAATTCCGGCCATACCGGCCGGATTGGAGTACATGGCGCCGGCATCATCGGATAAACCAATATAAGCCTTACCCAGCCCAAGAACTCTGGCGTTAGGGATATAACGGGTTGGGTCCTGGGCAACATATTGCGCCAGGGCAATTCCCGCGAACATTACGACCATTATTAGAGCTAATACTCTCTTCATTAAAATCCTTAAACCTTTTTATCTACGGTAAATGATGCTGCAACATCGTCCCAGGGATCAATAGCATAGAGGCAGTCGTCAGCTTCTTCCCGGTCGCCGGATCAAAGAAATAAGCCTTGGCGATCTGCGCTCCCTTATCGTGACGTAAGTCGGTAACGCTCGCCGTCAACCTCACCCGGTCAGCTCTGGTGCTGACATCCATTATGCCCGCGCCGGCAATTCTGGAGAGAGAATGCGTCTTACGATAAAGGACCTGCCCGGTAACACCACTAACAATTATCCACTCAATCCTGGGCGGCAAGGTCCCATTCCTGGTCCAGATGGTAGCGTAGAAATTGCCGCCGCCGTCGATCTCAATCGGGGTCGTGATCGCCCTGGTTTCTTCAACCGCGGTCGATCCACCAGTTGATTCGGTCACTAGGTCGTAACGAATAATACCGACGTGGGCACTGTCGTCCTCGGCATAAAAGAACATCGTCACCGCCCGCCCGTCGCGCGGCAAATTAGCATTGAACCGGAAACCGGAAACCGTCGCCCTGGTCGGCGGAAAAGTTGAACCATCGATCGTAATATTCGAAGCGGGGACATCTTCGATAATCGTTACGACGTCGGTCCCGTCATTATATCTGGCAACAACCTTACATTTGATCTTGGCCAGGCTCAACTGATTCCCGGCCGAAGCGTTGATCTCATAGCCGATAAGAGGATTGCTCGTGACCGTTGTCGCCGGCAAGCTTGAATACAAGGCTTCCGGATAAATATTGCCATTGATATTAACCCTCGAAATTGTGACATCATTTGTCCTGGCTACAACGGTAAGCGCGCTAACGTCGCGGGTCGCGGTCGAATCCGGGTTCGTTACCAATAGATCCCTGACGCCAGTCTCAGAACTTGGATCAATAAAGACGTTAAGAATGATTTTGCTGGAAGTTTCGTAAGTCGTTGAACGGACATCAACATTATAGTCAAAGGCCGTTTCTCCCGGCTTAATAAAAGCGGACTGCAGCGGATTGGTCCCGGCGGCGCTGGGCATAAAGTCAACCCCGGTCACCTCGATAGTTCCGATCCACCCCTGATACTGGGAGTTTGGATTCAAGGCGGTCACGCTAGGCGATCGCAAACGATAAACCCGCCCACCGTCGCCGCACATATAAGCGTAAACCCCAGCCAGCTCACCAGGGTAAACCAACCGGACAAAAATATCCCGAACATTAGTCGTTGGTGAAAGGTCGTAAATTCCCCAGTGAGTCCCGCCATTAGTCGTGTAGGCGATAGTCCCGCCATCTCCAGCCGTCCAGCCAAAATCCTTAGTAATAAAGTAAATGGCGTTCAGGGGCCCGCTGGCTGAAGAGAACGGATCGACATTTGTCCAGCCGGTCCCGCCGGTCGTCGTCTTGCTGACAGTCCCATCGGCTAAAGCGATAAAACCATTAAGCCGGTCGTAAAAGAAAAGATCGTTAACAACCGCCGCGAAATAGGAAACGCTGCGGACCGTGCTGGTCGAAGTGTCGTAATTTATCGCGCAATGCGACCCGGTCAAAGTCTCCCCCCACAACCAGGTATCGATCGAGGTTCCCTCGCCGGTAGTAAAAACGCCGCGAACAGTAAAGCCGGTGCCAAGAATTAAATTAGTGATATTGGTGGTTGTCCAGCCGGCACCATCGGTGGTCATCAAATAGCTGGTTGCCGGAGAAGTAGCGGAACTATAGCCAACGATTGAACGCCGCGCGCCGTAAACAGAGCCGCGCAGAAAATCAGTTCCGGCCGCGACCGCGAAACCCGAACCGATCTCGGTTACGGTCGTCCCGTTGCTTTGATAAGCTTCTTTGGTAGTTAAAAAGTAACCTTCCGTTACGCCGGGGAAAAACACGTCGTTTATGGTGGACGCGCTCAAGCCGCCAAAATTGGACCAGGTCGTGCCGCCATTGATCGATTTTAAAGCGGCCCCGGAATTACCGACGGCATAACCGACGGTGTTGCTGGCGAAGAAAATGGAATTGATGTTTTGCGTGGTGCCGGTTTCCTGCGTAACCCAGTTCGCCCAGGAAGTCCCGGTCAAAACAATGGAGAGCGCTATCAGCAGTGTTATTATTTTGCTCTTCACGATTGTGTGTGTATTTTAGAACAACCCATTATTAAAATCAAGCCCTTTTTTGACCCAACTTTTCTGCGAACCAATCACGTGCCCAGAAGTATAAATGAGGCTTGGTAAAAATGCAAGCCTGAGTTTTTTACTCTTTTTGATGATATAATAATTGGGCCATGATCAAGATCGATGCCGGCGCGGAAAAAATAATTTACCGTCTAAAAGAACGGGGCTTCCAGTCTTACCTGGTCGGCGGCTGCGTGCGGGACTCACTGCTTGGCCTGACCCCGGACGAATGGGATATCGCCACCTCCGCCAAGCCCGATGAAGTCGGGGCCTTGTTCGAAAAAATTGTACCGACCGGGATTGATTTTGGCACGGTCACCGTCCTCTTACCGGAAGGCCAGTACGAAGTCACCACTTTCCGCTCCGATTCCCGGTATGTCGACGGCCGCCATCCGGAAAGCGTCGCGTTTTCCACCGACTTGAAAGATGACCTTGCCCGTCGTGATTTCACGATCAACGCCCTCGCTTACGACCCGGCGGGGAAAATACTCATCGATCTTTTTGACGGGCAAAACGACTTAAGGGAAAAAGTGATAAGAACGGTCGGAAACCCGCTCGATCGATTCAGTGAAGACGGCCTGCGCCCGATCCGCGCCTGCCGTTTCGCCGCTAAGCTTAATTTTTCCGTCGCCTTAGACACGCTGGCGGCAATCCCCTTATGTCTCGAAACGGTCAGGAAGGTCTCGCCGGAAAGATTTCACGACGAGCTGGTTAAACTGCTTAAGGCCACGACCCCGTCGATCGGCCTGGAACTAATGCGTCAAACGGGACTACTAACGATCATTCTCCCGGAAATCGAAACCTGTTACGGGGTGGAACAGCCGGCCGAATACCATAATTATGACGTCTATTGGCATAGCTTACGGGCTTGTGACGCGGCGCCGGCCGGAAATTTGATCCTCCGCCTGGCCGCCTTGCTCCATGATATCGGCAAGCCGGCCTGCAAAGAAGGCTTTACATATTATAATCATGACCAGGTCGGGGCAAAAATGGCGGCCGAGCTGATGCGGCGGCTTCGCTTTGGCAGCAGCGAGATCGACCAGGTCTCCTTGCTGATCGCCAACCATATGTTCGATTACCGCCCTGATTGGAGCGACGCGGCGGTCCGCCGTTTCATCCGCCGGATCGGCGGGACCGAAAACATCGCCGCGATCTTCGCCCTTCGCCGTTCCGACGCCAAAGCAATGAAAGAGACGATTGGGACCGATTATTTAGCCGAACTTGGGGCGCGGATCGAAAAAATAATCGCGGCCGAAAACGCGTTACACATTAAAGACCTCAAGATCGACGGCAACGACTTAATGGCCGCGCTTTCTCTTCAACCAGGGCCCAAGATCGGGGAAATTCTCGATTATTTGCTGGAAAAGGTCTTAGACGATCCAACTCTTAACAACCATGAAACCTTGCTTGATCTAGCCAAAAAGCATGGGTAGAAATTTTATAAAGTCTGGTCTTCTGTCGGTTTTGCTGCTTATAATCATCATTATTCCGCTATTTTTACCTGTTTTTGCCGACCAAATCACCCTAACCCAAATTGAAGCCGGTCGAGACCGGGGGATTGAATACATTGATATTAATACAAGTGGTTGGACTGAAGCTAAAGGATTATTACTGGAAAGGACCCTCTATATTGATTTCCCAGAAACAAGGAAATCGCCTAAATTTGAATTGATAAAAGGCAAATTAAAACATATAAAAAGCCTTTCCGTAATTCAAAAAAACGCCACAACCACCAGGCTGGTGATCAGTTTAAAGCATGATGTTGACTACGACATAGTTAATGTTTTTGGCCGGAACAAAACGGTCGTCGAGCTTTATTCCCGCTCCGCTAGTTCGTACAAGGAACAATACGCTTGGGAAGAAAAGAATACGACCCCTAAATTTGCGCCGTTAAAACCGGTCAAGTTATCGCCTAAAATATCCACTATTAAGCCCAAATCAACCCGCCAGGTCAACGAATCATTACATGGTCGGTCGATCATTATTGACCCCGGACATGGGGGAGATGACCCGGGCGCGACCGCCTGCAACGGGGTCCAGGAAAAATATCTAACGCTTGCCACTGCCAAGCGGGTAGCCGCCCTACTGCGGGAAGCCGGCGCGACGGTCTATATGACGCGGGCCGAAGATCGGCGCTCCAGCCTTAGCGACGTGACTAATTTTGCCAATAAAACAAGAGCTGACATTTTCATTTCAATTCATTATAATTCCACATACAGCCGTGACATTGCCGGAACCGAGACCTATTACTATAATCCGGTCAGCCGCCGCTTCGCTGAGATCATGCACGAAGCGCTAATCAGAGGGCTTGGCCGTAAAGACCGGGGCTTGCGCCGGGTCCGCTTTTTTACCGTTAAACACGCGACCATGCCGGCGGTGCTGCTGGAACCGGCCTTCTTGTCCAACAATGATGAGGCCGACCTGGCCCGTTCCGCTGAATTTGAAGACCGGATCGCTGAATCAATCAAGAGAGGAGTCGAGCTTTATTTCCGAAATAGCCCACGTTAGCCGGGTCTCGACCGAAAGGATCCTTGGAAAACCGAGCGCCTTAGAAGAAGGGAAGATCACCCCATCTTCTCCGATCGGGGTGTTTGATTCCGGGGTCGGCGGCCTAACCGTATTAAAAGAGGTCATGCGCCAATTGCCGCATGAGGATGTTATTTATTTCGCCGACACCGCGCGCGTCCCTTACGGCAGCCGCTCGCCGGAAGAGATCTTAGCCTTTAATCGGGAGATCATCCCCTTTTTGATCAAACGAGGGGCTAAACTGATCATTATGGCCTGCGGCACTTCATCTTCAATCGCTTACCCGATCGTTAAAGATGAATTTCCTGTATATTTGGTCAGCCTAATTGAGCCGGGAGCCCGCGCCGCCCTCTCCGTGACCAAGCGAGGACGGATCGGCGTGATCGCGACGGCGGGAACGGTCAATTCCGGCGCTTACGAGAAAACTATTCGTTCGATCAATAGCGATGTAATAGTGGCCGCCCAGGCTTGCCCTCTTTTTGTGCCGCTGATCGAGGGGGGTCACCTGGAAGGAGAAGAAGTTCAGCGAGTCGCCAAGGAATATCTAACTCCGTTACTCGCCCAAAAGATCGATACCCTGATCCTCGGTTGCACCCACTACCCCCATCTGGCCAAAGTTATCCAGGCAATAGTCGGCCCGGATGTTATCCTGGTCGATCCGGCCAGTGAAGCGGTCGCGGAAGCAAAATCACTGCTCAAAAGATTTAAGACCATAAAACAAGGGACCGGACAGCCAGCTTACACATACCTAACTACAGGACAAGCCAGATCTTTCCAGGAATTGGGGACTAAACTGCTGGGAAAAACTATCGCCCGCGTCTTAAACGTATCCTTATAACGCCTAGCAACATTTTCCAAGGATCAGAAAATATATTCAAACGAGAAGGGAGGGAATTAGCCCAGCGGACCGGAACTTCTTTGATCCTAAATTTAAGCTTTTTCGCTAAATATAGAGCTTCGACATCAAAAACAAACCCATCTTCCTTTTGTCTTTGGAAAATTTCTCGCGCCGCTTGCCGGCTGAACAGTTTAAACCCGCACTGCGTGTCCCTTATGCCTTTAATTAACAAAAGCCAGATCAACGAGTTGAATAATTTCCCGAAGATCTCCCGGCGCCGAGGCTGACGGTCTTCGATCGTCGAATCCTTCAGCGCGCGCGAGCCGATAACAACGTCCGCTCCTCCAAGCAGCGGCAACAAATGAAGAACCTCTTCGATGGGAGTTGATAAATCGGCGTCGGTAAAAAGAATTTTCTCTCCGTCAGCGGCTAACATCCCTTTTCTGACCACGCAGCCCTTCCCGCGGTTTCGGGCGTTTTCCAACAGTTTGATCCGCGAGTTAGCGCGAGCAAATCCAGCAACTACGGCCGAAGTTCCGTCTCTGCTTCCATCGTTCACTATTAATAGTTCATAATCGGGGATGTTTTTTTCGAGAAAATTGACAATATTTTTAAGCGTGGCGCCGATTCTTTTTTCCTCGTTATAAGCCGGAATGATAACGGAAATTTGATGCGGCATAGCTATTTCGACTTGCTCCGGTATCTGACGAACAAATAAACTATCAGCAACAAACCAAAGCCTGACAAGCCCCACCCAATGAAATCGAAGACCGAGTTCCCATATTTAAGCTCCACCGTCCCTTTGCCGTAAACTAACATTAAATATGGGGAAGCAACAAATATCGGGGCTTCTTTTCCGTTAACATACGCCTTCCAACGGGGGAAATAACTGACTTTAAATAAGATCGGAACCGCTTCCTTCGCTTCAACTTGGACTTTATAATAATCGCCGCCTGGACTCTGTTTCAAAACAGTCAACCGATCATTGGGTGAAGCCGCGGAATTGAACGGCAGAGGGGCGCGGACCAAGATCTTCCGATCTTCCCAACAAAACCAGTTTCTGATAGTGGCAACCCAGTCGGCCTCTACCGCGGCCGGCGGATACTTCAACAACTCAATTTTCTTAGAGCTGCCTATCTTGTAAAGATAATAATCTGGCTTCTTTTTTTCGACCTTGACCCTTTTTTCTAGCGGCAAGCCTTTGATCTCATAATTAACCAAGAGGTTGTTAACGTTGAACAAATCGAGGTTTTTCTGCAAGACGTTCGGGTTAAAGGTTAAATACTGCGCTTTTTCCATTGGAATAGTATCCGCCCCCCAAACAAAACCGCCTCTAACGGTATTATAGTGCAAACTTAATATGAACGGGCCATTAATGGCCGATTCAACAAACAACCCCTTCAAGGCCTCGCATCGAGAAGCCATGGTAACAAAAGCCCGCAGGTCGTGGACGTGCGGCAATATATCGCCATTATAGATAGCCACTCGGCCGGCTACTTTGCCGATATTTAATTGATTATAATTAATATTTACCGGCTGGCAAGTATAAAATCTGGCGGCCTCAAGCGCGTCCCTGGGAAAAAGGATCTTTCCAGTATAAATAAGCATCGCTAAAATAAACACGGCCAAAACAATCGTTTTTGTTCGATTTGTTTGGCGGTTAAACAGCATTTTTATTGGGAAGATCATCACCATGATCAAAGGATAAATTAAAAAACGGTAAGAATGAAAAGGAAGCTTATAATCCTGAAAATCAACAAAATAGAGCAGGAAAGAAAAGACCATCGCGACTAAAAAGGCCCCGGTTAGTCGTTTATCGTCTTCCATTAAAGCCAACGAAAATCCCAGCATAGCAACCAATAAAATCGGCAAAGAAATGAACCCACCCATGCTGATGTTAAGGTAGGTCCCTCCATAGTAATTAATATAAGCAAAAAATGGGACCAGCCAAAAACCGCAAAGTAAAAACGTTATTACAAAATGAGCCAGCGTAAACAAGAAGCTTTCAATTTTATTTCGATATAAAAGGAAAATAGCCGCCATCGCGACCGCCATGACCCCGGTAATAAAATGACTTAAGATAATTAAGGACAATAACAATGATGAAACCATTAAATTCCGGAGGTCAAGCTCATCAGCCAACTTGCCAAGATAGAAAAATAAGATAGGCAAAGATAACGCGTTCGCCCCAAGACCGACAAAAAACGAAGAATACAGGGTCCCGCCAGAATGGATCGGCAACGTAACAATTGGCAGCATCATTAACAAGGTCGCGACGGCCGATTCCGAGGCGCTTAGCTTAATTTTCCGAGCAAAGTAATAAAACGACAAAGGCAAAACAAGCACGCTCCCCACATTGACCAGTTTCAGGGCCAGAGGCAGACCGACCAAAAAGCTAATTAAAGCCGTCAGGTAATGATAGAGCGGGGGATAAAAAGTGTTTTGCGGATACCCCGCATAGAAAAAAGGGTTCCAACCAGTATAATTCGGAAAGGTCATATTTTTGACGAACCAAGAAGCAAAAAGGTGCCCGGCCATATCCCAGGACTGAAGTAAATCTTGCTGAAGAAAAGGTCTCACCACAAAATAAAGCAAATATATTTCAATTATCGATAATATAATTACTGTGGGCCAATTAAGTTTACGGAAATTTTTTAGCATTGCCGTTTTTCATTTTACTTATTTATCGTTCATTATGCAAGGCTTAAAGCATGATTCTTGCGTCAAAATAGTGTAAAATATAGACATGTTTGAACTAATGGTTGAAGACACTTTTGACGCCGCCCACGCCCTCCGGGGCTATGAAGGGCCCTGCGAGAACCTGCACGGCCACACCTGGCGGATCCAGCTTTTTTTGGGCGGGACCAAACTAAACCAGCTCGGTCTGCTGGAAGACTTCAAGGCGATCAAAAAGTTCCTGGCGGCAACGCTGGAACAATTTGACCACAAATACATCAACGAGACCGCCCCGTTCGACAAAATAAACCCAACTTCTGAGAACCTGGCGAAATATCTCTTTGAAACGATCAAGAAACATTACCGGAACATTAATAAGGTCATAGTTTGGGAGAGTGAAAGGACCTATGCCGCTTACTATTAACTTCACAAAAATGCAGGGTTTGGGGAACGATTTTATCCTGATCGACACCCGCAAGGAAAAGCTTGACGGCAACCTTAAACAGCTGGCAATCGACCTCTGCGACCGCCATTTCGGCATCGGCGCCGACGGGTTGCTGCTGGTCTGGCCGTCGACCAAGGCTCATTACAGGATGCAGGTCATTAATTCCGACGGCTCAGATGCGGAAATGTGCGGCAATGGGATCCGCTGTTTCGCCCGCTACGCTTACGAAGCCGACAAACTGACCGAAGAAGTCCTGTCCGTGGAAACCGCCGTCGGGACGCTACTACCCGCGATCATCAAAGAGAACGGACGGATCAGCGGAGTAGAAGTCGATATGGGCCAACCAAAAAACGAAGGGACCGTTAGCCTCAAAGGGTTCCAGTTCCAAAAGATCTCCATGGGAAACCCCCACGCAGTCACTTTCGTTGCCAACCTCACTGAGATCGACCTGGCGGAACTTGGGTCGGAGATCGAAAACGATCCCCACTTCCCTAACCGGACCAATGTTGAATTTGTCAAAGTTTTAAGCGAGAAGGAGATCGAGGTCCTGGTCTGGGAACGCGGAGCGGGCGAAACTCTCGCCTGCGGAACAGGCGCCTGCGCTTCCCTAGTCGCCGCTAACCTGGCCGGAAAAACCGGTCGGCGCGCTCTGGTTCGGCTTCCCGGCGGCAACTTGGATATCGAGTTAAGCGAAGATGGGCACGTCTTGATGCGCGGCCCGGCTGAAACTGTTTTTGAAGGAAAATACTCGCATGAATAAGTCAAAAAGACTTGAGAAGATCCCTCCCTACTTGTTCGTCAAGATCGAAGAAAAAAAAGCCGAATTGATCAAGTCGGGAATGGACGTCATCGACTTCGGGATCGGCGATCCGGACCTGCCAACCCCCGCTCATATCTTTAAAAAGATGCATGAAGTCCTGGAGACTAAAGAAGCGGGGAATTACCCCTCAACTAAGGGGGAGCTAACTTTTCGCCAAGCGGTCGCGGACTGGTATAAAAAACGGTTCGGCGTTCAGCTGGACCCGGTTAACGAAGTTTGCAGCCTGATCGGTTCCAAAGAAGGGATCGCCCACCTCTCTTTCGCTTTTATCGATCCGGGCGACATCGCCCTGGTAACCGATCCATCTTATCCCGTCTATAAGATCGCGACCACCCTCGCCGGCGGCGAGGTTTATGATCTACCGCTGACCGCGGCTAATGGGTTTCTACCGGACCTCGACGGGATCCCGGCCTCGGCGCTCAAGAAAGCGAAACTGCTATATATCAATTACCCAAATAATCCGACCGGAGCCGTGGCCGACCTAACTTTTTTCACCAAAGCGGTCGCTTTTGCCAAAAAACATAATCTACTGTTAGTTTCCGACCTCGCCTATTCGGAAATGGGCTATGCCGGATACAAACCGCACAGCGTCCTGGAAGTTCCGGGGGCCAAGGAGGTAACGATCGAGTTTCATTCTTTGTCTAAAACTTACAACATGACCGGCTGGCGGATCGGTATGGCAGTCGGCAATAAAGAGGCGGTCCAGGCCCTGGCCACGATTAAATCGAACGTCGACAGCGGCGCTTTTAAAGCGGTTCAGTTCGCCGCGATCGAAGCTTTGTCTGCCGACCAAAAATGCGTTGCCGATAACAACGCGGTCTTTGAAGAACGAGCCAAAACTCTGGTCCAAGGACTTAATTCTCTTGGTTGGAAAATGGCCGATCTGAAGGCAACCTTTTACGCCTGGGTCCCGGTCCCCAAAGGCGAAACATCCTCCTCGTTCACCGAAAAACTGCTGGATAAGTGCGGGATCCTGGTCGTCCCCGGCAGTGGCTATGGGGCTTCCGGCGAGGGGTACGTCCGCTTTGCCATCACTCTCCCCAAAGAACGGATCGAAGCGGCAATCGAACGGCTAAGAAACGCCTTCCACTTCTAACATGAAAGTACTTGTCGCCAAACACGCCGGTTTCTGCGTCGGAGTGGAACGAGCCTTTAAGATCGCCCTGCAAGAGGCCGGGAACAATCCGGTCTTCATGCTTGGCAACCTGGTCCACAACAAACAGGTCGTTGACCGGTTAAAATCGCAAGGCATTATCAGCCTCTCCTCCCTCAATGAGATCGCCCCCGGAACGACTGGCACGCTCCTTATTTCTGCGCATGGGGTCGCGCCGGAGATCTACGCTGAAGCGAAAAAGCTCTCTCTAAAGATCGTTGACACGACCTGTCCGTGGGTTAAAAAAGCCCAGAAGATCGCCGCCGACCTGACCGGTCGCGGTTGCCAGGTGATCATCATCGGGGACCGGGGACACGCCGAGGTCAAAGGCCTGCTCGGTTGGAGCAGGGGAAAAGGAATAGTCGTCCAAAATATTTCCGACCTGGAAAATTTATCGATCGACCAAAAAACCTGCCTGGGGGTGCTCGCCCAAACGACCCAAGCGGAAGAACATTTTGAAAACCTGACCACTAAATTAAAACAACGCTATGCCGCGGTCGAGATTTACAATACCATCTGCGGCGCTACCTCAAAACGGCAGAACGCCGCCGTTGAACTGGCCAAACAGGTCGAATTAATGCTGGTCATTGGCGATAAAATGAGCGCCAATACCAATCGGCTGACGGAGCTTTGCGCCAAAACCGGAACGGAAACCCACCAGATCGAAACCCTCCAGGAAATGAACAAGGAATGGTTAAAAAATAAAGCTTTGATCGGCGTAACCGCCGGCGCCTCAACCCCGGAATGGGTAGCCAACGAAGTCCTTGATTTTCTGCGCTCCCTGTAACGCCTTGTGTTCTTCTCCCGGTATTATGTTATAATACTATCCGAGCAAAAAAACAAGCAATGAAGAGAATTTTATCTTTTATAATTGCTTTCGCCGCTTGCGCGTCCCTCTCTATGGCGCAAGCCGAACGCCTTGACAAGATCCGGCTGGGTTATTACCCGGATAGGATCAGGGCGGTATTTGACTTCAATTCAATCTTCAGTTACGCCCCGGAAGAAAGCAAGGAAAAGATCGTCCTTCATTTCCCCAACGCCGAAGCAAGCCGCGACATTCCAAGCTATGTTGAAGTCAACGACGTCATTATCCGTTTTTTCGAAGTGGAAAGAGAAGGGAACGGCCTGAAGATCAGCATCCCTTTGGGCGAACCGATCCCTTACAACATCTTCGCCCTGACCGAACCCTATCGCCTGGTCGTCGATTTTGACCGGGAATTCACCAATCTGAGCTCCGGCGGCACGATCATCGACGGCGTTGAGTCCCTGACCGTCAACAAAGGGACCCAGAACGGCCGGGTCATCGCCCAGGTCCTGAAAGTTGATCCAACCAAAGCCGAGATCTCCCCCGCCCTGGCCCGGAAACACAAACCGAACGTGCTCGAATCTTTTGCCGACGCGGTTACCCCCTGGAACGAAAAAGACGACGACAAGGGAGACCAGCATTTTTTCCGCGCCACGGTCGGCAGCATCGCCGAAGAACAGAGCGCGGTCGCGGCGATCAACGGCACTTATTTCGCTTACAACGGCAAGCCGCTCGGCACCCTCCTGGTCGATAAAGAACTCGTCTCAACCCCGATCTACGACCGGACCGCGCTGATCATTTCCGACGACGGCAACGCCTACATCGATAACATTATGATCGAATGCTATTTCAATTCCCCGGCCAACGAACGGTTCGACATTACCGGGGTCAACCAGGGGATCGGCGGCAACTCGGTCATTATGTATACCCCGGCCTGGGGAGAAAAAACAGGGACCGGCCGCGGGGGGGTTGAATTATCGGTCGTTAATTCCAAGGTCACCGGTATCGGGCTGGCTAACTCAACCATCCCGCAAGACGGCTACGTCCTGTCAACGACCGGAACGGTCAGCCAGGTCATTACCGAGAAATTCAAGATCGGCGATCCGGTCGATCTTCACATCCGGGTCATTCCCTACACCAGCTCCCCCAGCACGATCCTGCACATGGTCTCCGGCGGGCCACGGCTGGTCAAGAACAATCAGGTCTACGTTTCCAAGAACGAAGAGAACTTCAAAGCCGACATCGCCAAGAGCCGGGCGGCCAGGACCGCCGTCGGCATCACTAAAGATAATAAGATCCTGCTGGTCACGGTTGACGGCTTACCCCGCAAAAAGAAGATCCGCAATGAAAAGAGCAGCATCGGCATGACCTTGGAAGAACTGGCGGAGCTAATGATCAATCTCGGCGCGGTCGAAGCAATGAACCTGGACGGCGGCAGTTCCACCACCATGTGGATCGACGGAAAGATCGTCAACCGGCCGGTTAACGGCTACTCATCACCAGTCAGCAACGCGATCGTTATCCGCCCCAAACTATAAAAAAGGGCGGGGTCAAAACCCCGCCCTGTAATCAAACCGCTAACTATCGATTAATTGAGATCTTTTTTATCGACTACGACGGCCTCGGTGACAAAAAGCTCTTTGAACTCTTCCGACAGTGGAACTTTCCCGTCCCAACGTTTAACGATATCGGACTGATGTTCGATCACCGTCGCCGGGATCTTGGTCACGCTGTAAAAAGCCCCTTCCGCCAAACCATCGACCGTTTCCATGTCAAAAAATGATAGTTTTGCCTGGGTATCGCCGATATTCCAGCGGCCAAAAAATGTCTCGAACTTTTTCACCGTCGTCTTACAAAACTCGCAGCCTGGTTTCCCGAATACTTTCACTTGTAGTTGCTTTTCCATTATCAAATTCCCCTTTCTTTCATCCCCGCTCTTGTGACGGGGTTATATTATACTACAGATCAACGGAACGGTAGCGATCTTTCAACTCTCCCATTTTACCTTTGTTCCAACCGGGGACCCGGGAGAAATAACCGGTGATCCTGGTTATCCCTTCAATATTAGCGGAGCTGCAGTGCGGACAACGATCGACCAGGCCTCTGGTCACTTTCCCGCAGTCATCGCAAGCCGTAAACTCCGGTGAGAAGGCGATCTGGGCGTTATCGGTGTTCTTGAAGGTCTTAATGACGAAACTGGCGATCGACTTGGCGTCCGGCCGCGATTCACCCAGCCAGATGTGGGTCAGCGCCCCCGCGTCGATCAACGGATGGAAGAGCCCTTCCTGTTTGACCCGATCGATCGGGCTCATCTTGTGCGCGACGTTAATGTAAGTCGAGTTCGTGTAATAAATTTCCGAACCTTCATAATTCCCCTTGATAACGGTCGTCGCCTGGGTCGGGAATTGCTGGAGGTCGAGCCGGGCAAAGCGGTAAGCGGTCGATTCCGCCGGGGTCTGCTCCAAGACAAAATGGAGATCGTATTTTTCCGACAATTGCTGGCACTTAAATTTCATGTAGGAAACGATCTTTAAACCGAAACGGACCGCTTGCGGGTCCTCGTGCAGTTCTTTGCCGGTGTGGAACTGGACCAGTTCATTAAGCCCCAGGATCCCGACCAGCTGGGTAACCCGGCGCAGACGCAGATATGATTCCCCGTCCCGTTTCATCGCGAGAAGCGAGAGCGGACCATTCGCTCCTTCCTTGAGCAACGCTTCGATGAATTGCCGTTTTTCCTTATGAGCCTTGGCGACAAGCTCCAGTTTTTTGTCGATCTCTTCAAACAGCTTTTTCTCGTCCCGGTTCGCCAGGTAAGCAAGCCGCGGCAGGTTAACGGTTACGTTCTGGATCGCCGAATAGCGCATCCGCCACGGCTCTTTGGCGTCCTGCAGATCAGAATAATCAAGCTTAAATGAAAGTCGGCAGCATTCCGAGATCTTGGCCGTTTCGCCCCGGTCAAAAACGAAATAAGTCGTTCCTTTTTCGGCCGCGACCTGCGAGATCAGCTCCAAGAACGTTTCATGTCCCGGAGTAACAAAGAATTTTTCAGTCATGTGGACCAGCGGCTTGGGGAAGAAGAACGGCCGGCCCGCGCCATCCCCTTCCAAATAGACCTCGAACATCGCCGTGGCAAAAGCCTGGGCTTCGGTTTGGTAGTCGCCGTAGGTCTTGCCGGTATACTGGCCGCCCGGCCCCATCGCCTTAACAGTTTCAAAATGTTTTGGTATCTCCCAGTAAATGTTAAGGTCGGAAAATAATCCCTGGCCGCCGCGAGCGACCGCCGCGGTCGAAAATTCCAAGATCAGCTGGCGGGCAAGCCGGCGAATTTGGTCTTTGTCGTAGCCGACAATGAACGGCGCGATGAACATATTGACCGCGTCCCAGCCGATCGCGCCGGCAAAATAACCGTGGAGAGCGATGGAAAACTTCACGACCTGGGAGATCAACTCTTCCGGTTCATTGGCCGGCTTTTCCATCCCCCGGGCATCCGGCAGGTCGAGGCCGAATTTTTTCACGAATTCGATCGACTGGCCGCTGCAGTACGGGCGGTCGGCAAAGCCAAGATCGTGCAAATGGATATCCCCCCGCATGTGGGCATCGGCAACCGGCAGGGAAAAAACATTGAGCAGGGCGAATTCTTTCTTAATGTTCTCCGCCAGGGTCAGATTGGTCGCTTCCGGAGAATGCGGGGTATTGGCGTTCTCCTTGTTCTTGTGGAAAATGATCTTCTTGACGTCGTAAACCGGGACACCGAGGCGGGTATGCTTGCGCCGCGCCTCTTCCAACCCGTATTCCAACAGCTTGACGTCGACCAGTTCGCGGATCAAGGGGGCGGTAATCGTTTTTACCGCCATTGCCTTGATCTGTTTTTCCACTTCAATGGCGATGATCAGCGCGACCTCCGGCTTCAGTTCGGTCTCCCTGATCAGGGCATCAATGATCCGGTCCCGGTCCCAGGCAATAATGTCGTCGGTCGAGGTCCGGACAAAGACCGCAAGATCGGTCGCTTCTTCCTGGCGCTGCTCGAGCGGCGCTTTAGCTGTTAACGTTTCCATTGCGGTACCTCTCTTTTAGTTCGGCGAGCTTCCCCTTGTTCCAGCCGGAGATCCTGGAGAAATAACCGGTGATCCGGGTGATCCCTTCGATATTTTCGGACTGGCAATAAGGGCATTTGTCGCGCAAGCCGCGGGTGATCTTGCCGCACTGGTTGCAGGACGTAAATTCCGGCGAGAACGCGACCTGGGCGTTCTGGGTGTTGTGGAAGGTTTTGGTCACGAAATTGGCGATCGATTCCGGCGACGGCTTGCTCTCGCCGAGCCAGACGTGGGTCAAGGCTCCGGCATCGATCAGCGGATGGAACAACCCTTCCTGCTTGACCCGTTCGATCGAGCTCATCGGGATCGAAACATTAAAATAGGTCGAATTGGTATAGTAGATCTCGCTCGTCCCAAGTTTTCCTTTGACGACCCGGGCGGCCGCTTCAGGGAAATGCTCCAGGTCGAGCTTGGCAAAGCGGTAAGCGGTCGATTCGGCCGGGGTTTGCTCGAGGACAAAATGCATCCCGTACTTTTTGGTCATTTCTTCGCATTTGATCTTCATATGAGAAATGACCTTCAAGCCAAACTTAACCGCGTCCTGCGATTCGTGCATTTGCTGGCCCTTGTGGGCCTGGACCACTTCGTTAAGTCCCAGGATCCCCATCAGGTAGCTGACGCGGAACATCCGCAGGTACGGCTGGCCGTCCCGGTTCATCGCCAGCATGGAAAGCGGACCGCGCTGGCCGGCTTCCAGGATCTCGGTAATAAAGGACTTTTTCTGAACGTGCGCTTTGGCCGCGAGCTCTAAATGCTGGTCGATCAATTCAAACAGTTTTTCATCGGAACCGCCCGCTTTGTAAGCTAAGCGCGGCAGGTTGACCGTCACGTTCTGCAGGGCCGAATAGCGCATCCGCCACGGTTCTTTGGCGTCGTCAAGATCGGACTGCTCCAACTTGAATGACAGCCGGCAGCATTCGGAGATCTTGGCGGTCTCGCCGCGGTCGAAAACAAAATAGGTGTTCCCCATGGTGGTCGCGACGTCGGAGATATGCCGCAGAAATTTCTCGTGCCCTTCGGTCACGAAGAACTTCTCGGTCATATGGACCAGCGGCTTGGGAAAGAAGAACGGTCGGCCGGAGCCGTCCCCTTCTTTGTAAACATCGAACAGGGCCCAAACAAAGCGCTGGGCTTCTTTTATGTAATCACCGTAGACTTTGCCGGTATACTCCCCGCCCGGTCCCATCGCCGGCACCTTTTCAAAATGTTTCGGCACTTCCCAATAAAGATTGATATCGGAAAAGATCGCCTGGCCGCCGCGGGCAACCGCTTGCTGGCTGTATTCGTAGATCATCATCTGGGCGATCTGCCGGACTTCGGCGTCGGACATCCCGACCAGAAAGGGAGCGAAAAACAAATTGACCGCGTCCCAGCCGATGGCGCCGGCAAAAACCCCTTGCAGGGCGGCCGAAAATTTCACCATTTGGGCCAGCAAAACCTCGGCGTGTTTAGCCGGTTTGGCGATCGACAGGGCGTTTGGCAGGTCCAGCCCAAATTTCTTGACGTACTCGACCGACTGGCCGCTGCAATACGGCCGGTCAATGAAACCAAGGTCGTGCAAATGAAGGTCGCCGCGCATGTGGGCGTCGGCGATATCGGCCGAGAAGACCGAAAGGAGGGCAAATTCCTTTTTGATGTTTTCCGCCAGGGTCAGATTGGTCGCCTCCGGCCCGTGAGGGACGTTGGCGTTCTCCTTGTTCGGATTGAAGATTATGTTTTTGACGTCGTAAAGCGGCGACCCGAGCCGGGTATGTTTCCGGCGGGCGTCTTCGAGCCCGAACTCCAACAGTTTCACGTCAACCAGCTCGCGAATAAGCGGCGAGGTGACATTTTTCAAATTCAAACTTTTGATCTGGACTTCAACTTCTTTACCGATCATTTCAGCGACGTTTTGGTCGATCCCGGTCTCACGGACGAGAGCCGCGACGATCTTCGCCCGGTCCCAGCCGACGATATCCTCTTCCGAGGTCCTCACAAACAACGCCAAATCGGTCGAATCGTTCACTTTTCCCATTTTTTCAGCCATCAAATCAGTGGACATCTAAGTACCTCCCCGTTAATTCTTCGACTTCTCTTTGGAATTCGGAAACATGTTCGAACTTGCGATAAACGGACGCGAACCTGATATAAGCAACTTTGTCGATTTGGTGCATTTTTTCCATCACCATTTCCCCGATCTTGGAACTCATTACCTCCCTCCCTGCCTCTCGATGTAAAGCTTTTTCCACTTCATCAACGATCGTTTCAATTGTATCCAAAGAAACCGGCCGTTTTTCACAAGCCCTAAGGATCCCGGTCATGACCTTCTGGCGGCTGAATTGCTCGCGCCGGCCATCCCTCTTAATGACCAGGACCGGCCGCTCTTCGATCCGCTCGTAAGAGGTAAACCGCCCCCGGCAGGAAAGGCATTCCCGACGCCTTCGGATCGTTACGGCGTCGTCAACTTCCCTGGATTCCAGGACCTTGTCTTCAAGGCTATCGCAAAATGGACATTTCATAGATTTAGGGTGCTGCGAACTTTATCACGCTACCTGTGGGGGTGTCAATAGTGGATTTTCCCCTTAATTGGGAAGGGTTTCGCCGATTTCTACGTCGTGGCCAGCGAGGAAACTGGCGCAGGACATGCGTTTGCCGCCATCTAGTTGAATTTCTTTGATCAAGAGATGCCCAAGTCCGGTGGCAATAACCACGCCCTCTCCCTTAAGTATAGCGACTATTTCACCGACTGTCCGGTGAGGGGCAATTTCCGGCAGGTTAATAGCTTGAACATTAAACAACTTCAACTGCCTACCCCTATATATAGTGTGGGCAACCGGCCACGGCAGTGTTCCCCGCACCAGATTAGCGATCTCGATGGCTGTTTTTCGCCAATCAATGGCCCCACTTTCCTTTTTCAAAGTCGGCGCATAGGTCACCTCAGACTCATTCTGTTCGATCGGCTCAATCTCGCCTGATTCCAGCTTCGGCAACAGGTTGAGCAGTAGCTCCTGCCCGGCAATAAAAGCTTTACGCAAGTAGGTTTCGGCGTTATCCTCCGCCGTGATCGGCACCGCCCGGCGCGCCAGGATCGGCCCGGCGTCCAACTGTTCGGTTAGCCTAATTATACTTAGCCCGCTCTCCCGCTCTCCATTGATCAACGCCCACTGGACCGGAGCGGCCCCGCGGTACTTCGGCAAGAGGGAAGCGTGAAGATTAATAAAACCAAACCGGGGAATTGCCAGGATTTCAGCCGGCAGGATCTGTCCATACGCGACGACAACGCAAAGATCGGGGTTGATCGATTCCAATAACTTTTTAAATACCGGATTATTTTTTACCCGCTCCGGCTGGGCCAGCGGCAAGTTATGGCCAAGCGCGACCTCTTTGACCGGAGAAAAAGCGATCTTTTGCCCCCGACCTTTCGGCCGGTCAGGCTGAGTAACGACCAGCTCCGGAACAAATCCGGCTTTTAACAAAGCGGCCAAAACATCGGCGGCCGGATCAGGGGTGCCAAAGTAGACCAGCTTCATAACAGATCTTCCTTGGGCTCTTTCTTGGTCACAAATTTTATCAGAGTGGGATCTTTAACCCGGTCGATCAGGACCTTGCCATCAAGATGATCTATTTCATGTTGAAAAACTGTCGCTAAAAAGCCGGTGGCGTCGATCTCCAGCGGCTTACCGTCGCGGGACAGCCCCTTGACCAAAACATGGTCCGCCCGCTCGACCGGCGCTTCAACGCCGGGGAGCGAAAGGCAGCCTTCAATATAGACCTGACAACCGCTCCGCTTCACGATCTTGGGGTTAACCAAGGCGATCGGCCCGGCACCGATGTCAACAACTATAATCTGCCATGATTTACCGACCTGGGGAGCGGCCAAGCCAACCCCCGGAGCGGTATGCATCGTCTCGATCATCGCATCGATCAGCCGAACGATCTCTGGCGTGACCTTTTTTAGCGCTTTGGCCTTTTTGCGCAGGATCGGACTTGGAAATTTTACGATTTTCAGCTTCATATCCATATTATATATTACATTATATAAGAAGAAAACCGTTCTTACAGTAAATTCATCGGATCAACGTCAATCGTCAGCGAGACCCCCTCCGGCTTAAAGTCATTGAGGATTTTTTTTATGACCGACCGGCTTTCTTCCAATTCCCCTTTGATCAGCAAGCGATAACGCCATTCGCCATGCAATTTGCCGATCACGGCCGGGGCCGGACCTAAGACCCCTTCTCGTTTGACCGCCATGATCAAGCGGCCAACCTCTTCCGCCGCTTTCAGGGTCCGGGTCGCCTCCACTCCGGTAAAAAGCAGACTGATCAATCTGGAAAACGGCGGATAGCCAAGTTCCTGGCGATGAACAATTTCCTGGCGATAAAACAGTTCATAATCCTGCTTGGCGGCGGCCAAGATCGCGTAATGGTCCGGGACGTGGGTCTGGACGATCACTTTTCCCGGCAGTTTATGCCGGCCGGCTCGCCCGGCCACCTGGGTCAGTAGCTGAAAAGTATATTCGGCCGACCTAAAATCAGGCAAGTTAATAGCCGTGTCAGCCGAGACTACTCCGACTAGCGTAACTTTAGCGACATCCAGCCCTTTGGCGACCATTTGCGTCCCGATCAGCACATCGGCCTTCCCTTCGGCAAAGACCGAGAAGAAGGCCTCATGCGAACCGCGCTTACTGACCGAGTCGCGGTCGTAGCGGAGGATCCGGGCGGCGGGGAAAACTTCCGCCACTTCGTTTTCGATCCGCTGGGTCCCGGTCCCAAAATAGCCAAGGCTCAAACTGTTGCATTGCGGACAACTCTTTGGCGGCGCGACGGAATACCCGCAGCGGTTGCAGCGAAGCAACTGATCGCTGCTGTGGTAGGTCAGCGAGATCGAACAGTGCGGGCACTGGAGCGCGAAACCGCAGTCCCGGCATTGAACATAGGTAAAATAACCGCGCCGGTTGATAAAAAGGATCGCCTGTTCACCCCGCTCTAAAGTTAGGCGGAGCTCATCGCGCAATTTTTTTGACAGCAAACCTCCCCGCTCGCGGCGCATATCAATGATCTCGACCGGCGGCAAAGGCCGGGCATCGATCCGCTCCGGTAGAGCCAGAACTCGCAGGTTCCCCTGCTCCGCCTGGTAATATGTCTCGACCGCCGGGGTCGCTGAACCTAAAACGATCGTCGCCTTGGTTAATGAAGCCAGGTAAGCGGCCGTTTCCCGGACATGGTAGCGGGGAGCGTTGTCCTGTTTATAGGAGCGTTCGTACTCTTCATCGATCACGATCAAGCCAAGGTTGGTCGCCGGCGCGAAGATCGCGGAACGCGCGCCCAGAATGATCTTCGCTTCGCCGCAAGCGATCCGGTCCCATTCCTGGCGGCGTTTCGCGCCGGTCAGATCGCTATGGACCAGGGCGATCCCAGCCCCAAACCTGGCCTTAAAACGCTGGACCAACTGGGGGGTCAAAGCGATCTCGGGAACCATAATGATCGAACTTTTCCCCTGACTAAGGGCCTGTTCCACGCTCTTCATGTAGACTTCGGTCTTTCCCGACCCGGTCACCCCAAATAAAAGAAAATGAGCGCCAGCGCCAACCAGCAGAGAAGCGGTGATCGCTCCGACCGCCTTCGCCTGGTCTACCATCAAATCCGGACCAGAAATTGCGCGCTCTGCCTTAGCCTCTGCCTTCAGACCCCTTGGTTTCGACTTTAAACTTTTAACATCCTTTTTTCCGGGGGGCATGACCAGCCGCAGGGCGGAAAGCCGGAAAGCGCAGTAATATTCGGCTATCCAGTTGGCTAATTTGACCTGGTTTTCGTTAAACAGCGGTTTGGCGGCAATGATTTCCGCGATCTCTTTGATCTTTTCAACTTCCGCTTTTTCAACAAAACCGATCACATAACCGATCTCTTGCCGCTTACCGAACGGGATAGCGACCGGCTGGCCGGTTTTAATGATCGGGAGCAGGGCTTCCGGAACGGCATAATGATAGATCTTGTCGATCCGTTCCGCCGCTTTGGAGAGGATCACTTCAGCGTACATGCAAAAATTATAGCTGAAATCATTCGCTAAAGCGAACGATAGAAAAATGCGGGCTAGCGCCGCTGAAAGCAGGTCTAATTTGAGAACAGATAAACTATTACCGCAGCACTTTTTCACGCCCCCCCTTGAGAAGGACCCGTTGCGGCAGCTCGCCAAGCGTTATGGGGCCGGAGGCCGGCTCGCCGGACGGGAGGAAGTGTGCCAAAAGCTCGGCCAGGGATTGGCCAAAATAACCGCTGAGTATGGCCGACTCCGCCTCTGCCAGGCGGTCGACGCGGAATTCGCGGCCAGCGCCAGGAACAGCGCCGCTTCGCTGATCGACTTTGAACGGCAGCTCCCCCTTCATGAACGAGGAATATTACTGAAAGTTTTACACGCCAGTATTGCCGGCCACCATTTCGCGACCGCCCAACATGAACTACGGGTCGCCAAACTTTGCAGGTGGTTGGGAGCGGCGCTCGGTCTGCCAGGGAAGAGTCAGACCAGCCTCTTCCAAGCCGCTTACTTGCACGATGTCGGTAAAATTATCGTTCCGGCCGCCGACCTTGATAAAACCGGCTCGCTTGACCCTGACGAAAGCGACCTGATCAGGCGCGGACACATCCTTTTCGGTTATTACCTGATTAAACAGTTCACGGCCTCCCAGGAGGCGGCCAAGATCCTCGGTTTTAATCATATCTTTGACGGCAATACGCCAGAGGGGTTTTCTTTTGCCAATATCACGGTTGAGGGGCAAATCCTTTCCCTGGTCGATTATTTCGACGCGATAACCGAACCGCGCCGGTATCGCGAATGGCATTGCTCAACAGAAGAAGCCTTGAATTTAATTAGAGAAAGAGAAAAAGAGGGCTTTCGGTACGATCGATCCCTGGTCGCGGCTTTTGAGCGGTTATTAAAAAACAGCGTCTAGGATCTGGTCGGCAACGATCAGTTTAGCGGCGGACGGCAACGCTCTCTCTCCCCCATTCTTCCCAATCAGCACGACTTTAGCCAGATCACTATCAAAGTTCTCCGGTCCGTTCGCGACTATCAGGTCAAGCTTTTTCTCCGCCAGCTTTTTTTTGGCGTTCGCGACCAGGTCATCGGTCTCCAGCGCGAAGCCGACTAATTTCTTTGTCCCTTTTTGACTAGCTATGGCCGTTAGGATATCCGGATTCTCTTCAAGCTCTAAGGTTAGCCCGTTTTCTTTTTTGATCTTTCCCTTTTGACTCTTTACTTTAAAATCAGCAACCGCAGCCGCCATGATTACCGCGTCGGCATTTTTAAAATGTTCCAGAACCGCGGCCAACAGCTCCTGGGCGGTCTCAACTTTGACTGGCCTAATATCCAGGGGAGCCGAGAGATTGACGTTAGCGGAGATCAAAGTGACCGTCGCGCCGCGCCGCCTGGCCGCTTCTGCCAAAGCATAACCCATTTTACCTGATGAGCGATTGGATAAATAGCGGACCGGGTCGATCGGCTCCCTGGTCCCTCCAGCGGTAATCAGGACTTTTTTTTCTTTTAGGTCCTGCCGGGGGACCAGCAACTCGACGATCCGGGCGATAATTTCTTCCGGTTCGCTCATCCGGCCAAGGTCACTATCGCCGCAGGCCAGTTTTCCTTCGACCGGACCGATAGTTTCCCAGCCCAGCCGACAACATTTTTCCACATTGGCGGCAACCGCCGGATTGCGCCACATTTCGCAGTTCATCGCCGGGGCAAGCAATTTTTTCGCGGTGGTCGATAAGGCCATGGTGGATAGAGCATCGTCCGCCAACCCGCCGGCGATCTTGCCGATCACATTGGCGGTCGCCGGGGCGATGACCATTAGATCAGCTTGCTGGGAGAGTGAAATGTGGGGAACAGGCGTATTTATAATTTCCTGGGAGTAGAGGTCAAGAATGACCGGATTCCCGGATAAAGTGCGGAAGGTCAGCGGACCGACCAGCTGGGCCCCTTCTTTGGTCATTACGACCCAGATATCGGCGCCAAGATCTTTTAGGCGGGAAACGATCGTCGCGGCCTTGTAAGCGGCAATACAACCGGTCACGCCGAGAATGATCGTCTTGCCTTTTAACATAAAATCCCCGAAGCCGTTATTTCTTCTTCTTCGGCTTCTCTTTCTTCTCTTTGGCCCCTTTAGCCAACCGTTCGAGGTGAGTTACGGCATCTTCGTCCTCATCGGCCACTAAAATTTCCTGCGGCTTTTTGCTGTCGGCGCTGGCAACCTTGATCCGGAACTTATCGGCGGCGATCTCCCTCAAAGAAGTGATCACCGGATTGGTCGGATCAAAATTGTCGATGTACGGCAGTGAACCGTCGGCCACCTGTTTGGCCCTGGCTGAAGCGGCATTCACCAATAAAAATTTGTTCTTGGCCTTGGTCAATAAATTATCAACTGATAGTTCTGTCAATTTAGCAACGTCCTTTCTTTTTCAACATTAATAATGGCCCGGATCTTGTCCGAGGCCGACTCGACCTTATCATTTACCACTATGTAATCGTATTTTTCCATGACCTGCAACTCGGCGATCGCCGCGCGCAGTCTGTAATTCATGACCGTTTCGTCCTCGGTCTTCCGCTTCTTGAGCCGAAAAGCCAGGATATCGACCGACGGCGGGATCAGGAAAATGAAAACGACCGACGCTTTCATCGATTTTTCCACCGCTTGTTTGATCGAAGCGGCCCCCTGAACATCAACCTCTAGCACAACAACCCCACCCTGGCTCAATTCTTTTTCAACATAGGAACGGGGAGTTCCATAGTAACTGCCGTGAACTTTGGCCCATTCCAGCAAATCGCCATCTTTGACCCGCTTGTCGAATTCGGCCTGGGTCACAAAATAGTAATGTTCGCCGTTTGCTTCGCCAGGCCTGGCCTGACGGGTCGTCATCGAAACCGACAGGGCCAGATCGGGGTTGGTTTTCATCAGTTTGCGCACCACAGTTGATTTTCCGACCCCCGACGGTCCGGAAATGACTACCAGTAAGCCACGTTTATGCCGCGCTTTTTTAGCCATTAATATATATATTTTAGCATATATTGGGTAAGATTTCAACTGCAGGGTTGACAAAGCCAAGGGTGCGTTCTATTATTACCCCACCTTAAAAGGGAGGTAAGAATAATGAGAAGAATTATCGTGGCTTTTTCGCTTCTGGGTCTCTTTGTTTCCAGCTCTTTTGCTATCCAGTCCGGTCTCCTGCCTTACGGGATTGGCGCCAGGTATGCCGGCATGGGTGGGGCCGCCTCCGCGATCGTTGATGACATTACCTCCGCTTATTACAATCCAGCCGGGATCGTCAAATCCGGCCGGGTCGAGCTTAAACTCGGGGCCGGCGCAGCAACCGCCGGTCTGGCCGATATTTTGAAGGTGGCCAGCAACGCTTCCGACCCGGCTAAATTCATCGCCGACAACGTTGCCAACACCATTAACATCAATGGCGGGGTTAACGGGCTCATTGGTCTTAATATCGCCAAGATCGGGGTAACGGTTATTCCGCTGGGGAATCTTTCCTTGATCAAAGTCCCTGGCTTTAACGGAAACGCCACGGCCCGGTTCGCTTATGAAGGGATCCTAACCATGGGCTACGGCCTGTCGACTCCGATCCTGCCGGTCGCCAGTCTCGACCTTGGTTTGAACGTCAAATATATCGGGTCGGTCCTCGCGAACAGCGGCGCCGCGCTTAACCTGGCCAGCAATTCAATCACCAACCTGTCCGGGACCGGTTTTGACCTTGGCGCCAAAGCCAAGATCGACACCTTCGCGATCCCGTTCTCCGCGTCGATCGTGATCAAAGACCTGGGCGCCTCGCTTAGCGGCAAGACCAAGTCAAACACCACTACTTACAACCCGATCACCGGCACGACCAGCAACTCGGCCGACGTTGAAACCGACGCCAGCGCCACTTCGCCGACCACCCTGGTCATCGGCGCATCGACCACGATCCCCGGGATCGGCCTGAAAATCGCCGCCGACATCGACTCGGTCTCCGGCTCCGGCGCCTCATACTCGGTCACCCATCTTGGGGTTGAGTACCCGCTGACCGTCGTCGCCCTTCGCGCCGGCTATGTCACCGGGAATAACGGCAACATCTCCATGACCACCATCGGCGCCGGTTTTAATTTCTTCGGCAATCTCAACATCGCGATGATCATGGACGGTAAAGACAGCAACAACAACTCGATGATCTTTGACACCGGTTTCGCGTTCTGATATTCTTAAGATTAAATAAGGAGGAAAAGATATGAAGAAATTGTTAAGTTTGGCTCTGGTTCTCGGCCTCGGCGCGATGTTAATGGCGGGGTGCAATTCGACTTCCAGTGGGACCGCGTCGACCAGCGTTACGGCGACAGCCGCCGCCACCAGCGTGGCCGCGCTCGCCTCGACCAGTCTGGGGATCGACAACAGCATCCTCGGCGTCTTCTCTTACGCTTCGGTCAAAACTTCCGGAATGAAAATCGCCACTCCAGGCGACATTGCCTACGGCAGCGACGGTTGGTGGACATGCCTCAACACCTGGGAAGCAAGCGCTTATAGTTATCGTTATGAATACGCCTTCAAAGCCTGGGACAAAGCTGGAGCGGAAATCAAGACCGCAGCCGGCTTGAAAGGTGTGGCGGAAATGGAAGGCTCGGACAAAGTCAGCAAGATGTGGACCTTCACCAACTTCACCACCACCTGGACCGCGACTTCCGGAACCGTTTCGATCACCTATCAGTTCGGCGAAAGCAAAGACAAACCGCTGAAATTTGAAGGGATTGGGACCGCTTCCTACAAGATTGACGGTTACACCAAGTATAGCGGGAGCTACGCCGGTGAAAGCTATGATGTAATCATGAATTACAACAGCCTCACCCTGACGACCGCCGGTTATCCTTCCGGCACGGTCAGCTTCTCCCTTAAAGTCAGCGCGGGAGAAGCCTACGCCGGGACCATCACTTATGATGGGACCAGCACCGCCACCCTGGCGATCACCAGCGGCGGAACCGGGACCTACACGGTTAACCTGGATAGCGGAGCAGT
>JBAZMB010000006.1:0-30070 GCA_041649975.1 Candidatus Margulisiibacteriota bacterium
AGCAGCTGGTGGAAAGCGTCTTCGGAATTCCGGCCGACGTGCAGCACTTCACCCGGCCGGCCGTTGATCATGGTAACCAGCTCATGGGTCACCAGGTCGATCTCCGGACGATCGACCAGAACCTTCATGACCTTGGCCAATTTATCCGGCCGCCAGGAATCGTCGGAATCAAGGTATGCTACATATTCACCGCGGGCAAGTTTGGTCCCGGTGTTGCGCGGCCCGGCGACTGAACCGGTATCGGCCTGGTAATGATAGCGCAATTTATCCCAGGCCAGCTTTTGCACCGTTTCTTTGGTGTTATCGGTCGAACCGTTGTCGATCACGATCACTTCGTAATCCGGATAAGTCTGCGCTTTGACCGAGCCGAGGCAGTCAGGGAGGAAATGAGCGTGGTTGTGGGCGGCAATGACGACCGAAACCTTCGGGATCATTGCCCCAATTCCTTGAACATCACTTTGACGTAGCGTTCGATCGCTTCTTCCCAGGCAGGGAGAGGCGCCAACCCAAGGTATTTCAAATTCCAGTTATGGAGGATCTCGCAATTGGGAACGTTCGCTTTTCGGGGGAAAGCGCTGGAATCGACCGCTTCGACCGTCGTTTTCAGGCCGCAGCTGTTCACGATCTGCCGGACGTAGTCGGCCCGGCTCCCGCCGCCGGAATTGGTCACGTGGTAAAGGCCGGTCTCGCCGGTCTTAATTATCTCGTCGATCTTGGGGACCAGGTCCTCGACCAGGGTCGGCGTCCCGAACTTGTCGCCGGCCGATTTCAGGACCGGGGCCTTCTGCGCCTCCAGGTAGCGCTGGTAAACAAAATTCTTCTTGTGCTTCACGCTCCCACCGAAGAGCCAGCCGGGACGGATGGCGTAGGTTCGGGGATTTTCCCGCAGGGCCAGGACCTCCCCTTCGTACTTCGAGCGGGCGTAAACGGTCTTTAACACTACCGGATCGTATTCGGAATACGGTTTCACTTCGTCGCCGAAATAACCGCAGGAGCTGATGTAGATCAGTTCCGTTTTTTGTTTGGCGCAGGCCCTGGCCAGCTTCGCCGACGACCAGCTGTTCAGCTTATATGCCAGTTCCGGATCGTTCTCGCTGGCGTCAACATGGAGACAAGCGGTGTGAAAGACATAATCGGGCTTAAAAGCGGCAAGCGCGTCGGCGACCGCTTTCCCGTCCATAACATCGAGCTCGGCGTGGGTCGGCGCTTTGACCTCCGCCCCATTGGCGCGGTAATAACTTTCCAGCGCCGTCGCCAGCATCCCTTTGCCCCCGGTAATTAAAACCTTCTTCATCGGTGGACCAGGCTCCAGTCGTATTTGATATGGCTCTTGAGCGGATCGTAGCGGAGCATTTCGTTCGCTTCATGCGGCTCGGTGGCGCAATTGGCGACGATCGCCGGCTTCACGCCGATCGTTTTGTAGCCGTTGACCACGCCGACCGGGATCCGGACCAGCTGGTAGTTATCTTCGCCGGTAAAAATCTCCATCAGTTCGCCGTAGGTCTTGGAATCTTTCCGTTCATCGTACATTACCAGCTTGATCATCCCCTGGATGACGGCATAAAACTGGGTCTGCTTGGTGTGGAGATGCCAGCCTTTTATCACCCCGGGATAAGCGACGGAAAAATAAACTTCGCCGAATTTCTCGAAGTGCGGGTCAGTCGTTCGGAGCATGTGCATGATCATCCCCCGCTCGTCCGGAATCTTTTTCAACGGAATAATTTTAACTCCTTCGATCATGATTTCCTCCTTATTTTTTCGTCCAATAAAAATCTTTATCGAGCCGCCCTTCTTTCTGCAACAGGGCCAGGTGCTTGAGTCGGATGAACTTCTCCCCTTCAAAAGCCTTGAGGTCAAGGTGGTTCCGCTGGTAGGCGGCGTATAGCTCTTCGACCCCTTTCAAAACGTTCCAGGTCGGCTTGAAGTAATCTTTTAAAACAGTGTTGATCTTGGTGAAATCGACTTTATAGGTCCGGGTATCGGCCCCGTGCTCGCCGGTATATTCGACGCTGCAGCCGGGAATGACCTTTTTGACCGCGTCGGCCAGGTCTTTGACCTGGTAATTCTCGCTGTTCTGGCCAACGTTGAAGACCTGGTTGTGGACCAGTTCTTTGGGCGCCTTCAGGGCGGCGATAAAGGCGCGGCTGAAATCCTGGATGTGGATCAGCGGCCGCCAGGGAGAGCCGTCGCTCATGATCTTGATCTTCTTGGCGGTGTAACCCCAGGCGGTCAGATTATTGACGACCAGATCGAGACGGAGAAGCGGCGAAGCGCCGTAAACGGTGGCGTTCCGCATGAAGACCGGGGAAAAATTATCATCAGCCAGCGGCGCGACCCCTTGCTCGGTCCCGATCTTCGATTTAGCGTAAGCGGTCACCGGATTGAGGGCCCCGGTCTCGTCGATCGCCTTCCCCTCTTCCGCGATCCCGTAAACACTGCAGGAAGAAGCAAAAACGAACCGTTTAACTCCGGCCTGCTTGGCCAGCTGGGCGCATTGGACCGAAGCGTCAAGGTTAATTACCTCGGTAATTCCCGGGTTCAGTTCGCCGATCGGATCGTTGGAGAGGCCGGCCAGGTGGATAACGGCGTCAATTCCCTGGAAATCGGCCGCTTCAATCTGGCGGATATCTTTGACGATCTGCCGGACCTTGGTCTTTCTTTTTTCAAACTCGCAGTCGTCAAAATAATTCGAGTCGAGGCCAACGACCTCAAACCCCTGCTCCAGGAGCATCGGACACATAACGTTGCCAATGTAGCCATTGTTGCCGGTAACCAGTACTTTCATTACCATTTCCTCCAAAACGCTTTATTATTCTGCCACAGGTTGTTCAAGTGCTCCGTTTCCCGGACCGTGTCCATGCACTCCCATGATCCCTTGTGGTCGTAAACCATCAACTGCTTTTCTTCGGCCAGTTTTTCCAGCGCCCCCATTTCAAAGTCACAGTTTTCCTCGGTCGTCAGGTAATCGAAGATCTTCCGGTTGAGGACAAAATAACCGCCGTTGATCAAACCGGCCGAGGCCTGGGGCTTTTCGGTAAATTTCTTCACCTGGCCGTTCTCAACGATCAAGTCGCCAAAACGGGAAGGCGGGCGGACGCCGGTCAACGTCCCAATTTTACCATGTTTTTTATGAAAGGCGATCAGGTCGTTAACCTCGACATCGGCGATCCCGTCACCGTAGGTCAGCAGGAACTGGTCGCCGTCAATGTACTTCTCGATCTGCTTGATCCTGGCTCCTTTCAGGGAGTTAAGCCCGGTGTCGACCAGGGTCACTTTCCAGTCGACTTCATCGGCCTGGTTGTGGTAGGTCACTTCACGCTTACCGTCGAGCTTGATGGTAAAATCGTTCATCAGGACGTTGTAGTGGTAGAAATAATCCTTGATCATCCCCCCTTTGTAGCCGAGACAGAGAACGAATTCGTTGAAGCCGTAGTGGGCGTACCCTTTCATGATATGCCAGAGGATCGGCCGGCCGCCGATCTCGACGAGCGGCTTGGGCCGCACTTCGGTCTCTTCCCTCATCCGGGTCCCTTTGCCGCCGCACAGGATCACGACTTTCGGTTTGGACATGGTTGTTCCTCCTATAAGTTATAGATATCCGGTTTATACCGGTCGAGATTTTTAGCGATAAAATCGATCGTCTCTTTCAGCCCGTTTTCCAGCGAAGTTTTTGGCTGCCAGCCAGTAAGCTCCAGCGCTTTTTTATTGTTACTGATCAGCTTCATGACCTCGCTTTTTTCCGGCCGGACCCTTTGTTCATCGCTGATAATTTCGACTTTTGTCCCCATTAAACCAATGATCATTTCAGCTAATTCCCCGACCGTCACTCCGCTCCCCACGCCCAAATTGATCACTTCACCGTTGCTTTTTTCGCTCTCGGCAATTTTGACGAAACCTTCAGCCGTATCTTTAACGTAGGTCAGGTCGCGGACCGGGGTCAGCGAACCGAGCTTGATCTTTTTCGCCCCCGCCGCGATCTGGCTAATGATCGTCGGAATGACCGCCCGGGCCGATTGCCGCGGGCCGTAAGTGTTGAACGGCCGGCAAGTCGCCACCGGCAGGTTGAAGGAACGATAGAAGCTTTCGGCGATCATGTCGGCCCCGATCTTGGAGGCCGAGTAAGGCGACTGCCCCTGGAGCGGATGCTTTTCGTCGATTGGGACGTAAATAGCGGTCCCATAAGTTTCGCTGGTCGAAGTGTGGACGAACTTGGTAACTTTTTGGTCGCGCGCCGCCTGCAAGACGTTCAACGTCCCCATGACGTTGGTGGAAACGTACGATTCGGGGGAATAATAAGAATACGGGATGGCGATCAGCGCCGCCAGATGGAAAACAACGTCGACGTCTTTCATCGCCTGCCGGACGTTGTACGCTTCGCAGATGTTGCCGGTAAAGATCTCGACCTTAGCCAGTTCCGCTTTCGGCAAGGTTTCGAGCCAGCCCCAGTTATTGAATGAATTGTAAAGGACAAAGGCCCGGACATCGGCTCCCAGCCCTACTAACTTTTCGACCAAATGACTGCCGATAAAACCTTCCGACCCGGTCACCAATACTTTTTTTCCTTTTAAATTCATCGTCCTTGCTCCTTTTATTCGTATTTTAACAGGTCGCTGACCAGGCTCTTGGGGAGCCGGACCAGCCGGTCGAGGATGATCAGGTCATAGATCGAATTGACCATCCGGGAATCGTGAAAATCCAACTCGCAGTAACCGATCTTCGCCTCCGGTCCGCCGCGCCATTTGCCGTTCTTAAGATTATAGGCGTAGATCCCGCCGAGCTCTTCGAACTTCTTGACCGCCCGCTGCCTAGTCGTCCGTTCTTTATCGATCATTAGCTTAAGGCCGTTCGGCCCCTCTTCCCAAAAATAATTCTGATGGCCAAAGAGCGGAATGACCAGGTCGTTTTTTTCCGCCTGATCGAGAAATTGCTGGATCAGTTCACGGCTTTTAAACGGCGCGTTCGGATAAAGGTTGAGCAGATAATCAAATTCCTCCCCTTTGGCCTGGAAATGAGCCAGCATTTCTTCGATGATCGGCACCATGACGGTATTTTCCGCCGCTAGCTGTCCGGAGCGGAGAAAGGGAACTTCCACGCCGAGCGAGCGGCAATAGTCGGCGATCGTTTGGTCTTCGGTCGAAACGACCAGCCGGTCGATAAAATCGCACGCTTGGGCCGCCTTGATCGTGTAATAGATCAGCGGCTTTCCTCCCAGTTCGCGCAGGTTCATCTGTTTTAACCCGTCATGTCCGCCGCGGGCCGGGATCAAGGCGATTACTTTTTTTCCTTTGTACATTATTTGATCCGTCCTTCGCTTTTAAGGAGATCGGCCAGCCCGGCCGCGAAATCGTAGCGCGGCTCCCAGTTAAGTTCCCGGCGGGCCCGGGTTATATCGGCGACCGTGTCCATGATCTCGTTCTTCCGGGTCGTCCCGGCCGATTCGACCGGTTTCCGGCGGCCGGCAAGCTTGAAGACCAGCTCCACCGCTTCGCCGACCGAGTAAGAGGCCCCGCACCCCAGATTATAGGTCCGCGCGCCGGGAGTGGTCGACAGGCAGGCACGCCACATCGCTTCGACCACGTCCTTTATATATATGTAATCCCGCTTCGGCTTAAGGTCGGCCACTTTGATCGCCGGGGAATCAGAATAAAGCTGGGCGATGATCGAAGGAAGGAGGAACCGGGGGCTCTGTCCCGGCCCGTAAACATTAAAATTCCGCAGGATGGAAGCGGCCAGGCCGAAATCTTCGCTGTAGGCGGCGACCAGTTGTTCGGCCATGAGTTTGCTCCGGCCATATGGGTTATTGATCATGACCGGGTGGGCTTCGTCGATCGGCAGGGTTTGCGGCTGGCCGTAAACGTACGAGCTGGAATAAATTATCCGCTTTACTTTGTTAAGACGGCAATATTCCAGGAGGTTCAAGGTGCCAAGCAAATTGTCCCGGTAGATCGGATATGGCTGTTCAAAGGCGGTCTGGACGTTAGTGTTAGCGGCCAGATGAACGACGATCTCCGCCGGCGGCAGGGCCAGCGTCTGTTTCTGGTCGAGTAAGTCGTGGCCTAAAGAGAGGTCGCATTCAATGATCTCAACCGCTTCCGTGCGGAGGCGTTCGATCAACGCCCGGCCGATAAAGCCGGCGGAACCGGTGATCAATATTTTATTTGCCATTTTCAATTTTCTCCAATAGATCGATCGCTTTTTCGTAATCCTCGGCCCGGCCGATATCGAACCAGAACCCCTGGATCTTATGGGTGATAACCTTCTTCCCTTCAACGGTCAAGAGCTTAATGACCTCGGGAAAATCGATCCGCTGGCCATTGATATATTTGAAGACTTCAGGAGACAAAATGTTGATCCCGGCGCTGATCAGGTAATTCTCGATCGGTTTTTCCGTCACGCCGCTGAATTCGCCGTTCGGCCCGCTCTCCACCACGCCGTACGGGACCTGCATGGCGTAATCTTTGACCCCCAGGGTCAAAGCGGCCCCCGCTTTTTCGTGGCCGGCCGCCAGCGCGGCAACGTCGACCCGGTTGATGATGTCGGCGTTAATGACCAGGAATGAACCGGTCAAAAGGTCGCGGATCTTGTGGATCCCGCCGATCGTCCCGGACTTGGCGTCTTCCTTGACCAGCTTGATCGTCACGCCGTACTTCTTTTGGTAATCAAGGCAGACCTGGAACTTTTCGTGCTGATAAAAGACCAGGATAAAGATCTCTTTGATCCCCTGCTCCGCCAGGCCGCGGATGATATATTCGATCACCGTGTAATCGCGGAGCGGCAGGAGCGGCTTGGGGATCGCGTAAGTTAACGGCCGCAAACGGACCCCCTCTCCACCGGCCATAATAACCGCTTGTTTGATCATTTTATTTTCCTCGGATGGCTGGGACCGGTCTTATATTCCAGCCCATATTTGGCGGCGATCCGGCGGCCGGTCGCTTCGACCAGCTCGGTGTTATCGCTCATGCTCGCGCCATGGACCCGGTATTCAAAGAGCGGCTCGGCCAGATGCCGGCCAACGATCTTATTTTTCATCAGCCGGAGAATGAGCTCGTAGCTCTCCAAGGTCGGTAAACTTTCGTCATACAAGCCGACCCGGTCGAACAGGGAACGCCGGAACATCGTCCCGCCGCTTAAAAAATCCCCCCGGCCCAGCAGTTCGTTGCGGTCGAAGGCGGGAAGTGTTTTACGGATTTTCTCGCCGGTCTCTTCCATTAAGTAATTATAGTCGGGATAAACGAAATCGACCGGCTCTTGGTCCAAAACGGCCGCTTCCTTAGCCAGGATCCCGGGATAAAATTGATCGTCGGCGTCGAGCCGGATCACGTATTCTCCTCCGGCATTTTTAACGCCGAGATTGCTGGCGTTCGCTAACCCTTTCCCCTCCTGCTTGATGATCTTAACCTGACCGTCATAACCGGCTAATATTTCCTCGGTCTTGTCCCCTGACGGACGGTAAACGACCAGGACCTCAAAATCCGGGTAAGCCTGCGCTAAGGCGCTATCGAGCGCCCCTTTCAGGTATTGTCCGTAATTATAACTGGTTATGATAACGCTGACCTTCACTTAGATCATGCTCCAATTTAAGATCTCGTCCTCGTTAATATTGACCTTGGCTTCGCGTCCGACGATCTGTTCCAGGAAACGGGGATAGATCCCGGTCCCGGGCCGCTTGCAGGCAAGCATCGACGCGGTGATCTTGGTCCCTTTTTTGATCGGCTTGATCGCGACGATACTTTTCCGCGCTAAGGCGTGCGCCTTGGCTTCCGCTTCGTAATAACCGCTTAGAGAGGTGCCGATCGCCGATTCGACCCGGCGAACATCCTTCATGAAACCGGGCAGTTCTTCCGCGCTTAAAGAAAGCCCGTGGTCGGGACTGTCGGGGAGACTTTTATCGACGGTGTAATGTTTCTCGATCGACCGCGCCCCCATGGCGACCGCCGCCAGCGGGATCAGGCCCCCTAAAGTGTGGTCGGAATAACCGACCGGGATCTCCGGGAAGATCTGCTTTAAGCGGAGCATCTTGGCCAGGTTGGCGTCTTTATCCTTGCAAGGATAGCTTAAAACACAGTGTTGAAGAGCGACCTGCTTGTTCCCGGTCTGAAAGATCGTCTGCAGGGCGTCTTCCACTTCGCCAATGGTGCAGGCCCCGGTCGAGAGGATGATCGGCTTGCCGGTCTCGGCGACCAGCCGGATCAACGGCAGATTGGGAACTTCGGCCGAAGCGATCTTGTAAAAATCGACGTCGAGCTTGATCAGGAACTTCGCGCTCTCCATGTCAAAAGGAGAGGAAGAAAAAGCGATCTTCAGTTTTTTGGCGTATGCTTTCAGTTCGAAGTAAGCCTCCTTGGGGAGCGAGTCGACTTTCTTGAACATGTCGTATTGGCTGCCGCCGCCGTCGGTATCGAGCTTTGAATCCCAGTAGCGGGGCGCTTTCCGGGTGCTGATCCCCCCGGCGGTGTAAGTCTGGAACTTGATCGCGTCGGCCCCACCGTCTTTAGCGGTCTTGATGAGGTCTTTCGCCCGCTGGACGTCATTATTATGGTTAACGCCGGCGTCGAGCAGGATCACGCAGTGGTGATCTCCCCCCAGTTTAACGCCGTTCCCAAGATTGATCGCTCTTTCCATATTAGCCTCCTATTTGAACTTGATCTGGTTTTTTATTTCCGCCGCCGCGACCGGATCGTTTACGACCCGGGGATAGTCCGTTAAAGTCTTGCAGTACGCGACGACTTCTTGCAGGGATGGGACCCGGCCAAAGTGGTCAAAGATCTTTTGGATAAAGACCAGGTCCGATTCGTAATCGACGGTCAGCCGTAATTCCGGAAAGCGGTGCTCCGGTTTCACTTCGTAAAGAGTATTTTTAATGAACGGAGCCATTTCAAAGAAGTAGGTCATGTATTCGGTCAGATCGTGCGAGAGGGTCCGGCGGCTAAGTTCGCGAAGCGCTTCGGTCCTGATCACTTCGCAGGCGGTCCCAAGCGGCACCCCCATTTGGCGGGAATAATCACCCTGGTTCGCTTTCAGGTAATCGAAACATTCGCGCATGGTCAGGAAATCGGTCAGCGGGTTATCGCCGGTGATCCGGACGACGTATTCGGACGGGACCAGCTTCGTCGCGCCGAGAAACCGGTCGAGAACATTTTTGACTTCTCCGCGGTAACACTTCACCTTTTTGGTCCGGCAAAACGCTTCGACTTTGTCGTCCGAAGGGTTAACGGTCGTGCAAATAATAAAATCGTCCAGCTCTTTGGTTGCCAGCAGGCGGTCAACTAATACTTCTAAAAGCGGTTTGCCGGCCAGCGGACGGAAAGCTTTCCCCGGCAAACGGGTCGATTCGGTCCGGACCGCGACTAAACCAACTATCTCTTTCATCGCAAATTCTCCTTCAAAATAATTTCTCCTGCCTTAAGGCCATGCTTTAACGCCCGCCCGGCGAGTTTGGCCTCGTTCCGGTGGAACGGCCGGTCAGTCGCCTTAAAATCGATCCGCAGGAACTGAATGTCATTCACCGCTAGTTTTTCGCCCGCTTTCAGGTCGCGTCCGGCCACCGCGCAGCGCCGGTATTTTTTCCGGTATTCCTGCTCCAAATCGCTGAGCGAATAATTCGACTTACCCAGGGCGGCCGCGGTCATTTCCAGGTCCGCTTTGAGCTGGTCGAGTTCCGCCGGATCAAAGGCCGATTGCCAATCGTATTTTGTCTTTAAATCCTTTAGGAAAACGTGTTTTTCTATTGTACACGCCCCTTTCAGTAATGCCAAGCAGGGTAAGGTCCGGGCAAATTGGGTCTCCCGGCCAACGTGGTCCATGTAACCGACCGCGCAGCGGTAACGTTCTTTTAAAAAGGTCAGGCGGTTGAGATTGGCTTCCTCGGCCGGGGTCGGAAAGCTTTGAAACCCGACCATCAGACAAACGGTCCGCCCTTTGGCCAGTTTCATGACCCGGTCGATCTCCGGCAAGGTCGCGCCGCCGGTCGAGAGCATCAGCGGCAATTTGGCTTTGACGATCTTGGCGATCAGCGCCAGGTTGTCGAAATCCATGGCATGGATCTTCACGAAGTCGACCCGGCATTTGAGGGCCAGGGCGAGCGGTTCTTCGCCGTAAACGTCAAAGGCGGCTTTTTTACCGGCCGCTTTCACTTTACGGATCAATTCAACCCAAAGTTCAGTCTTAAATTCCAACTCTTTAAAGATCTGATACTGGCTGTGCCGGGCAGAGATGAATTCCGCGGCGATGATCGGCTGGAACTTGACCGCGTCGGCCCGCGACTTGAGCAGCTGGGCCAATAACTGCCGCAAATACTTTTCGTCCCCGCCGTGGCAATTGGCGACTTCGGCGATCAGACCTGGAAATTTGAACTTCATAGGTAGTTGACCTCACAACCGACGCAGGCGGCGACGTCGTCATAGCGATGCTTTAAATGGAGCTCCCGGATCGCGTTCAGTTTTGCTCCCCGCCAGATCTCGGCTAGCGGTGTTTCTTTGGCGTTGCCGATGGGGCTGCGCATGTGATGGTCGCCGCAACACATCAGGACCGTCCCGTCCCAGAGGACGACCATTCTCTGCCAGAGCTGGGAACAAGGAAACCGTTCGCCGAATTTCTGCACCCGCCCCTTCTCCCCGACCCGGTTCTCGCCGCTCCGGTAGCGGGAAAAGCCGATCCGGTTAGCTTTGTTCTCCCAAAACTTAATGTAATCGAGCGCTTCCTGCTGGTTATCGGCCATGTAAACCATCTGGACCTGGACGCTGGGAAGTTTGCGGCCGAGAGAGTTGCGGATCTCAATAAACTTCTCGATCTTGGGAATCGTCTGATCGTAAGTCGTTCCCCGGCGAATACCATTGTAAACCTCGGGGGTGACGCCATCGACCGAAAACTTGATCCGGTCGAGCCCCGCTTCGATCAATCCCCGGGAAAGCTCATCGGTTAAAAGGGCGCCGTTGCTGTTGAACTGAACTTCCAAGACCCCCGCCTCTTTCGCCAAACGGACAAATTCAACGATCTTCGGATGCATCAGCGGCTCACCCCGAAAATTAAATTTGACCGACGGCAGGAAATGCTGTTTAACTTCACTCAAGACTTTTTTGTAGAGCTCAAGGTCCATATAGCCGCTCTCCATTTTGCCGAACGGGATCTGGCACATGGTACAGCGGAGGTTGCAGGTGTTCGACGTTTCCAGATCGAGATGGAGCGGGAAATCACCGACGATATGCTCCTTGGGGTTTTGCTGCCAGGCGGCCCGGTAAGCGGCAAATTTCTCCCCCATCAGCTTATTGGCATCCTCGACCCGATCGGTCCCCAGGACCTCAAAAAAATCCGGACTGACCCTATTGATCCGTGACGCGTCAATTTTATCGAGCATAACTACTCCTTTTCTCCGTGAACAAATTTAATTTTTCCGGCGTAATCTCACCCAAGTAACGCTTAACAAAGTCCGCCCCTTGGCTCGTCAATTCCAACCGTTGTTCGCTCTCCAAAGCTAAGAGCCGGGCGACTTTACTTAAAAGTTCAGCCGGAGAAGCGGCTTCGCTCTTCCCCCGAAAGCCAAACAATGGGTCAAAGCTCAACCAGTCGTCAAACCGAAGATGAACGACCGGCCGGCCAAGCGCCAGCGCTTCCAACCCAACCGCGCTTAGATCATACAGTACTACCGCCGCTTCCGTCAGGTCGGTCAACAGGTCGGAGTTCGAAACAACGAAAGGGACTTTCCCGCTCAATGGCGAGGCGGGATGAGGCCGCACCACAACCTGATAATCGGTCTGCCGGAAAGCCTGGGTTAGCCAGTCGATCATCAGTCCGGCCCGCGGCTGGCAGCCGAGGACCGCCAGGATCTTTTTTCCGCCGGCCGGCAGCAGAGCCGTTCCGGTCTTAAAACGGAGCGCGCAGCCGACCTTGATCTTTTCCCGGTCGTAACGCCCCTTATTGATCAGAAAATCGGCAGTCACTTCCCCCAACGTAACGATCCGGTCAGGGAGCGGAACGATCTTTTGCTCCGCCGGGCCCAAATAGACATTGGTCAGGGCCGGATAGAGGGCGCTGTGCTGATAACCGACCGTCGTTGCCTTGGCGGCGTACCGTTTGATCGCCAGGAGCGACATTTTTTCCCAGGGATAATTCTCATGGGTCAGGATATAACGTTCGACCGCGACTTTTTCCGCCAGCCGCCGGGCGTAATAATAGTAGATCGAGTTGTTTAAAGTCTGGCCTTGTTCATGCTCTTGCCGTAAAGTCGCGTTAAGCAGCGCGCCAATCTCTTTACCGTTGAAAAAGATCGGGCCTTTGATCTGGACCAGGCTGCGATCTTCTAATACCGCCCGTAAAGGGTCAAAGATTTTCAGGAATGTTTCCTGGGCCAGAAGCGGGACCGGGCTCTTGGCCATCGCCTTGACGGTCCGCCAATAGTTACCGAGCACTCCGCCGACGATCAACAAGTGGCGATCTTTCAAATACTCCGGTAACGCGCCAAAATAGTTATCAACAAAGGGTTGGCGGACGACGCTTCGCTCGAGGAGCCAGGTCCGCAAGACTGTCACGCCACTCCGGTCAATCGTTTTAATTTTGCGCGCCAGATAAAATCTGGCGATCATGGTTTTAACTATTTCTTTAGCCACAAAAAGCGAGCGATTCTTCTGCCGGACCAGCCAGCTTTTTACCGGCCGGAGCAGCTTGGCGAATCGAGCTTCAATTATCGTTACCGGGAGCGACTGCGCCCGGCAATAAGCGACCAGCGCCGCCCGGAGCGCTAGTGACGGGGCGCAAACGATCAGCGACCGCCGCCGCTTCAACTCTTCGGTGATCAGGTCGAAACTGACCAGGTCGTCGAAAAAAGCGGAACTGTAATAATCTTTGGAAGCAAGCGGATAGCGCCACCAGGCATCGGACTGGTAATCGCGGCTCAATTCGCCGATCAACTTCACGTATTCGCGCAGATAAGCTTCGCCGTCGACCCGATTCGCCAGGAAAAGCTCGCCGGTCCCGCCGGGTTTAAGCCGATTAAGGTTATCGATGATCGTTAAACCCATTGGCTCTCCTTTACTATTTTGTCGCTCCCCCAGGCTTTGGCGTATTGCTCATCGGCATAAGCCAGCGCCGCTTGACGATTAGCCCCCTGGTTCAGTTTCTCCAGTAAATTTTCCAGATAAGTTGCCATCCGCTTGGCCGCCTGGCCGTCTTGAAACGGCTCTTTCTCTTTCAGGTTGGGGATCAGGTCCGCTCGGCCGATCGCCGCGCTCGGATCGCAGCGGACCAAGTCGATCGCCGACATTAAAGCGGCGAGGTCGTCAAAGACCAGCTGCCCTTTCCCCCACTGATATTCTTCGTATGAAAAAAGTTTTTCCAGGTCGAGGTAAACGACCCGCGAACCGGCCAAAAAACATTCCAGCGCGGTCGTCCCCCCAAGCAGCAGGGTGATCGTAATATCAGCCGCTTGCGACGGCTCGGCCGGATAGCTCTCCGTCCCGTATTGGCCTTCGAGAAAGACGCAGCGACCGGTCGCTTTGGCCTGGTCGACCAGAGCGGCAATTTCCGGCAACCGTTTAAGGAGAGTTTTAGGACGCTTAGGACTGCAGATCAAACCAAGGGAATTATCCGCCATGACTGCGCTAAGAAGTTTTTTATAGACCTGGAGGCTCCGGCTGTTGGGAATAACGCTCAAACTGTCGTCAGAAGAGTTTTCATCGAAGTAGCAAATTATAAACTGCGCCCCTTTAGCTTGCAGTTTTTTCCTTAGCTCACCGCCCTTGGTCCGCGCGGCGGGAAAGGAATAGTCGGTCGGATAACCGGCATAGAGGTAACGCCCGCAGCGTGAACCGACCGCCCGCTGGCGCGCCAGATAATACGGCCCAAAAAGGAACAGGAGATCGGCCCCCGACGCCAGGATCGGGTTGGGGAGCGGCCAGTTGGAGTTCTGGTAACTGACCCCGACCCCGCCATTGGCAGCGACGGCCAGATGCCGCGCGATCCGGTAAGGATCAAAATCAACGAAGTCGACGTTCACTTTGATCCCCTGCTGGAGATAAAAATCATGATAACGGGCGTATTCGGAGATAAAACGGAGCGACCAGACCAGATAATTTAAAGAACGCAGTCCCCCGCCGTAACGGAGATAATAATAGATCGTTTTGACCATCGGCTTACTTTGCCTGATAAAGTCGAGCGACGGACGGTGAACCGGGACTTCAGCGGTCGCCGCCGCTTTCGCCGTCAGGGTCGCCGCTTTGATCTTCCGGCTGGTCAGCTCTTCCGCCATCGCCCCGGTCACCGGCAGATCTTCCCGTTCAAAATAGAGCAGTGCTTTTTCGCCGGGAAATTGCAGGAGCCAGGGGAAATCGGAACGCTTATCGGCCGCGAAAGCAAAGCCCTTTAACGTATATAAATTACCGAGCAACCCATTTCCCAGCTGCCGGATCGGTTTCAAATTCAGCAACGCGGCCAACCACCCCTTAACAAAGCGCCAGATTATAGCGCCGAGTTTCGCTCCCTGGGTGAAAAGATCGGCCAAAGAATATCGGCTGACCACTTTGATCCCGTACTTTTTTGCGGCGTAATCCGCTAAGACGGGAACAAATGGCGACCAAGGGAGAAAATAGACGAACGTTCGCGCCTCCTTCTTGGCCAGCCAGGCCAACGCTTTTAGGACCATGACCTGCCGTTCAAGAAAATTGTTGGCGTTCTTCTTGAAGAAAAGGGCCGTTTTCTCCGGTTCGCCAAAAAGCGCGCCAAACCGTTTCACGAATTCATTCCGGCCGATCTCTTTTTCCACTTCATTGATAACGGCTAACAGATCGTGCTGATAAACCGCCGGGAAAGACGAACCGCCATCCGCTTCCATTAATTCGTAAAAATGGAAGTCTAACGGCCGCAAACGGCTTTCCAGCTTCAAGGTTTTAATTAATTTTCGCCCCAGTCTGGTCACGCGGAAGTAACTCGCTTCTCCTTGGGTGAAGAACAAAGCGATGATCCCCCAACTATTTAGCTGATAGTAACAATTGTTCAATGACTTTTATCCTTTGAAAACAACCGGATCGTATTATTAATGTAAACGTCCTTTTCTTCATACGGGACGGGGAATTGCCGGCAGCCATCGCCGAACACTTTGCTCATAACCATCTTCAGCCCGACCCGTTCAAAAGAGCGCTGGAAATCCCGCGGGTAAGCGAGAAAACTCCCTTCGTTCTCCAGGATCAGGACCAGTTTTTTGCTAACCCGGTTCATCTCTTTGAAAATATAATTGTATTTCGGGTGGATATTGACCAGGACCGAATGGCAAAAGACCAGATCGTATTCGGCGGTCGGCAGTTTCCGGATCTCCAGCGGCGCGCTCCCGACGATCAGCTTGCTCTCCCGGGCCATTTCCGGAAAAACAGTCTTGGACATTTCGACCGCTTTGGCGCCGATCTCGATCCCGGTCAGGTTTTTGAAACCAAGCTTGTGGAGATAATTGAGCGACCGCCCGACGTTACAGCCAAGCTCCAGGATCCGGCTGTCTTTATTTAAATACGGCAAGACCTCTTTAAAGAGTTCGATCAGGGAATTGTCTTCTTTAATGTAGGTCTCGGGATTATCGCAGCTCCCCTCGGTCCCCTGTTTTTGCCAGCGGAGCCTGGTCGCGTAATCGGAGACCGCCAGCGGCGGCTGCACCCCGATCGTCGAGAGGAAGGAAGCCAGCCGCAAATATTGGAATTTCGCGCGGCTATTACTCAACGTAAACTCAATTACTTTGCGCCGCAGGGCGAGAAGCAACCTGAAAACGCGATCCAAATATAAAGCTCTAGCGATTTTCTTTATCATTTTTCTCACCAGGCGCTCCAGCCGCCATCGACGCTTAAAACTTCGCCGGTCACGTAATCGGACATCGATGAAGCCAGATACAGACAGGCCTTTGCCACGTCGCCAGCTTTCCCCCACTTCTTTTGCGGCGTCCGTTCTATTGTAAAATCGTAGAGTTCGGCCTTCTTTTTAAAATTCTCGGTATAGGAGGTTTCGCAAAAACCGGGAGCGATCGCGTTAACGTTAACGCGATGTTCCGCCCATTCGACCGCCAGGCATTTAGTCAGGGTAATGATCCCCCCTTTAGAGGCGCCGTAAGCGGAAAGGTCCGGCAACCCAAGGGTCCCGATGATCGAAGCAAGATTGACGATCTTGCCTGATTTTTGCTTAACCATCTGCCGGCCAACTTCGCGGCAGAGCAAATAAACACTGCCAAGATTGGTCCCGATAACTTTCTGCCACTCTTCGGTCCCGATCTCCAAAAACGGTTTACGGAAACGCATCCCGGCGTTGTTGACCAGGACGTCAAAACGGCCGAACTTGGCCAGGCTCTTGGCAATGAAATCGACGACTGTTTTCTCATCACCAACATCGCCGGCATAGGTCAAAACCCGGTCATCGGTAAAGCCCGCTTCCTTTTTCAAATCGGCCAGGTCGGCTGGGTCGCGCGAGATCAGGGCGAGCATCGCTCCTTCACGGTAAAAAAGCTTCGCCGTTTCCAGGCCGATCCCTTTCCCCGCTCCGGTCACAACGCAAACCTTATCTTTCAACAGTTCTTTTTCCATATTCCACTCCTATTTAATGATCGTTTGAAACGCTTGCTCGATCAAAGTGAACGGCACATCGTTGTAAACGGCGCTCCGGCCGATCTCCTTGGCCAAGATCATTCTAATTACATGATCCTTCCGTTTCTTGTCTTTCTTGACGTTGCGGAGACATTCTTCGATCAACGCCCCCCGCTCAAAGCCGATCTTGGTTGAATCGACGGCGACCGGCAGCTGATATTGTTCGAAGATCTTTTGCTGGGCCGCGGCCGCCCCGGCCGTTAAACCCAGGTGGCGCTGGGCAAGATAAGCGGCCGCCATGATCCCCAGCGCGACCCCCTCGCCATGCCGGTATGTATCCCCTTTTTCGGTCACGGTCGAAACTTCGATCGCGTGGCCGAGAGTGTGCCCGTAATTAAGTTTCAGCCGCGTCCCCCCTTCATGGACATCGCCGGTCACGTGCTCGATCTTGATCTCGATCGACCGGTCGATCACCTTCAGCAGGTCGGCCTCCTCTTTTTTCAGGATCGAGTTTCCCCGCTCCAGAAGGAACTGGAAAAATTCAGCATCCGCGATGATCGCGCATTTGATCGCCTCGGCCAGGCCGGCCCGGTAATCACGGAGCGGCAAAGCATCGATAAAATCAAGGTCGACCAAATTAACGATCGGATGGTAATAACTGCCGATGGCGTTGATCGTTTTACGGAAATTTATGGCGACCTTTCCCCCCAGGCTGCTGTCGATCATTGCCATCAGGGTCGTCGGGATATGGACTAAATTAAGCCCGCGCAAATAAGTACTGGCGACAAAGCCCCCCAGGTCGCCAACCACCCCGCCGCCGACCGCGATCAGCGTCGAATCACGGGAAAAGTCCTGGCTTTCCAGAAGACCGTAGATCTTGAGCGCTTCGTTGATGTTCTTGTTGACCTTCCCCCCCTCGAGCGGATGCAGGAGGACGCGGAAACCGGCGGCCCGCAGGCTGGCGGCCAGTTTATCGTTGATCGACGCTTCGAAAAAATTATCGTAAACGATCAAAACATCGCGATTCTTGGTCCGCTCGGCCAAGAGTCCGGCCAGCTCGGTCAGGACCCCCCGGCCGATCAGGAGCGGATAACGCGACCGATCAAAAACGACTTCTTTTTTTATCAATATGCTCATTTTAGTGGTTGAAAAAAGCCGGCGTTGACTAGCAGCTCGGCGATCTCAAAATCTTCCGGCGTGTCAATGTCGTGCCCCTCGAAATGATCGATGTTCTTAATGAACGGCTTATCGCCGATCCGGCGGCGGCGGCTCTGAAACAGGTCCCGCCGAAAGACGTACAGGGACGATTGTTCGATCACGACCGGATCGATGTCCTGGGTCCGCGGCGTCGGCAGATCCAGCGAATAATTAAGCGGCTTCCCCCTGAACCAGGCAAATTTCTTGAAAGCGTAAGCGGTAAAAGCGGAATCGTACCCGCCGGAGACCACTTTATCGATACATTCGGCGATCGTCGCCGGCTTAAGGAACGGTGAAGTGATATGAAGCAGGACAATAATGTCGGCGTCAGAAAGCTTCAAGAATTCACCGATGATATCCTGGATCGTCGCGGTCTGGGTATCAAGCGATTTCGGCCTTTCAAGAAAGGTGTATTTCAAGTCGGCTTCGATATACTTCGTAATGCTCGGTTCCGAAGCGAAAAGGACCAGCTCGTTTAACGCTTTAACTTTATTCAACGCCCGCAGGGAATAATTGATCAGCGGCACTCCCCCCAGCGGTTTGACGTTTTTCGACGGGACCCGTTCACTGTTCAATCGTGATGGAACAAAGGCAATGATTTTCATAAAGCTCCTTTCCCGCTTAGCGCGGACTTCACGTATTGGTACAAATTAGTTTCGTAATTATCATTGTATTTATAATTTGAAAAGTTAAGCTCTTTTTTAAAGTTCCTGATCGCGTTAGCCAGCTGACCGGCTTGCTCGACATAAACGACCGGCTGGTCGATCTCGCCGCCAAGGTAAACCGGCAGTTTAAAGTGATTATAACGCCCCCACTTGTCGAAAAGGATGACCGGCCGTTCATTGAGGAGTGCTTCATCCAGGGCGGTCGATGAGTAACTGACCAGAATATCGGTCGCCGCCAGAACGTCGGCAAACTGGCCCTGACGATTAATAATGTACTTCTCTGAAGGCGGTAATAACAATTTAAATTCCTCGTCGCTCAACTCAAAGCCGGGATGGACCCGGATGACCAGCCTGGTATTTTGCAATCGGTCAATTGACCTGACCAGATCCGTCAAGCTGGCGATAAACTCATCAAGAGTTTCTAAAAAATAAAACCGTTCCGCTCCCCGTTTCTTTGAAGTCACCGCGTGAGTAACGATCGTCTCGTCGGCTGGAAGCCCGACTTTATGCTTGGCATTCCGCTTCTCGACCCCGCTAAGATCGGCAAAAACGATCGGCCCAGTCTTCAGTTCGTTCGCCTTAACCCACGGGTATTTATTTTTAAAGTACCTTAGGTGCGCGGCCTGGATCGGAGTTGCCAGCGCGACATCGGTATATTCGCTCAACATAAATCCCCGGCATAATTCGACCAGCTCCATTTCGTGGATTTCGTCGATCGGGACCGGGTGCGCGCCATGGGAAACAAATAGGGCTTTGATCCCAACTTTACTGGACAACTCCCCCGCTCCGTACCAGAACCCGCGGGAAAATGGGGAAATAATCAGCTTTATTCCCAAATCCTTAACCGCGCTTTTCAGAGCCGAGAGCTGGCCGCTAAGTTCGGAAAAATATGGGGCGATCGCGCCACTAACTTTAGTTTCAATGATCGGTCCGAGCGCCACGCCTTTATAATCAAAGACCTTAGTTCCCCGGAAAACCGCCGTCAACTTATCTTTAAGTCCGCCGTCCGACGCGCCACCGTTAAAATCAAACCAAAAATGTTTATTAAAGATCCCATAAATAAAAAGAGTCAGATATTTAAGTGGCGACCGGCTGAATTTTTCCGGACAAGGAGAAAGGAACGCCACTCCCGGGACCTGCTTAAACAACTTTTCTTTCAGTCCGGCAAAGCCGTACCCATTCCCCGGGATCAAGATCAGTTTTTTTCTAAAGAGAGAGCAATACGCCTTGAGCAAGCCCAGCATTAACCAATTCAACCTTGAGGCTTTCGTCTCACCCTTTGAAGCAGCTGCTTCCTGCCTAACGGCAAGATTAGTGAACTTCAACGAATGATTAGCGGCATACGCTTCAACCAAAACGCCTAAATAACGGTCCGCCGGGGTGATCATCGGGCTCCCGGCACGCGGTTCGGTGACCGCGGCATAAAGTTCGACCGGCCCGGCCTGGCGGACGGAATTATCGACGATCTCCACCAGGCTCATTAAATGGAAAAGATAGAAGCGGACGTAAAACTGCAGGTCGGTCAGGTAAACCGAGGAAAAGCCTTGCTGATCGGTATATGGAAAAGAATGGTTGAGCCGATCGACCGCCGGTTGGGCGTTCCGGATCATCGACCGGTGGGAATCGTTGTTAAAGTAAGGGAGAGAATTCTGGTACGCTACCCCCAGCTTTTTCAGATGAGCTTGCAGTTTTAGCTCAAGGGCAACGATAAGAACCTCCCCTGGCTCCTTGACCTGCCGGCAAAAAGCCTCGTATTCCTCAATAAATTCTATAAAGACCAGTTTCTTCATTGGGCGATCGCTAAAAGCGCGTCACTCCTCCCTTTCTTTTCCAATAACTTGCGATAACACTCTTCGACGGCCGCGTAGTCCCGGCTGATCTCAAAGACCGGCCGCTCGATCTGCGGCTTTCCATAGAGGAGCCAGTTGCTTAAGTTAAGAAGCCCGTAACGTTGGGCGTAAACCAGTTTGATCTTCTTAAAACCGGCCGACGTGAACGCTTTTTTCAAGGTTTTCCCGTTAAAGTAATTCAAGTGGGCCCGGATCCAATAAAAGTCGTGGTACTCTTTGGAGTTCGCTAAAAGCTGGTCGTCAACGTTGGGGACTTCGCAAATGAAGGTCCCTTTCGGTTTAAGCAAAGCTTTGATCTGCCGCAGGAAAAAGATCGGATCGGTCGTGTGCTCAAGAACGTGAAAAAGAGTGATCACGTCGTATTGGCCGATAACGTTTGGTCCGGCGGCAACATCGTGTTCCAGGATCGGCGCCGGGGTATGCGCCTGAGCGATCGCCCGGCGTTCCCGCGAGATCTCCAGCCCCTTCACTTTTTTATAGCCGGCGTCATACAGCGCGGCGACAAACAGCCCGTAACCGGCCCCGATATCCAGGATCGAACTTTTCTTAGGAAAAAGCTTTTTGATCAGCGCGACGTGGCGGTCGGTGTCGAATCGCTGGTTAGCCGCCAGTTTCTCGTAATCGATCTCTTTACCGCGGTTTTTATCCTGCTGGTTCCGGTTATAAAATTCTTTTTCGTCCTCATCGGTCGGTTTCGGCAATAACTGGATATGGCCGCATTTTTGGCAGGCGTAGACTTTGAATTTGGTCTGGTCGTCACGAAGAAAATCTTTGACCAGTTCAAATTTCCCGCCGCCGCACAGGTTACACTGGTTCGACTGTTGGTTCGGCAACTTTACCACCCCTTTTAAATAATTTCAGGAGCATCGCGAGCCGGTGCCGGCGAAGAATACCGGCCTGATAACCAATGAACAGGAAAACGCCAAAAAACGCCAGTTTGATCGGGATCAGTAACCAGAACGGATAGTCGATCTTTTGCAAATAGAGGATCGAGGCGGCGGCGCCGTAAACCAGCGCGTAAAGCGGGATTATATTCCCCCATTCATAAGCAACTTTATAAAGGCGCTGGCCGATGACCGCCATCGTCAGGTTCAGGAGCAAATAACTGACCAAAAAGGACAAAGCGCCGCCGATCAGCCCGAACCTGGGGATTAAAACGAGATTGGCCGCCACGTTCGCCAGCGTCCCTAAAACGGTGATCGGAAAGATCAGGTAGGCTTTTTTCGTATAGGCGTACTGCAGTCCGACAAAGATCCCGAAAATATTACTGGCGTAAGCACAGGCGATGAGACTGATCACCGGGATCGCCGCGTAATACGAAGGCGGGGCCATGATCATCACGATCTCCCGGACAAAGATAACCGTCAGCGCTACCGGGATCATCGTCAGATAAAGAAAGACCGTGAACAGCCGCCCGACCGGTTTCGCGGCCGCGTCCCCTTTATCAAAGACCTCTTTGTAAAAAACCGGCTGAAACGCGTTCCAGATCGCCGCCATTAGATTGAAAATTATCTGGCCGATGTTCTGGCCGATATTATAAATACCGACCGCGGAAAGCGAGAGCAGGTTATTGAGCAGGTACTTGTCGAAGAACCGGTTAACAAACCCGGTCAGGACCTTGGGGACCAGCTGCAGGCCGAAAAGCATATTGTCCAGCAACAAGGCGAGATTTAACCGGTAAGAATAACCGCCGTTAAAAACGACAAAAAGGACCAGCAGCAAACAAAGGTTCGCGGTGAAAGTCCCCAACAGCGGCCCCATGAAAGAAAGCTTAAAGGCCCAAACGTAAAGCAGATTGAGCCCGCTGATCATGACGGTTTGGGCGATCATAAAGCCGGCAAAGATCTTGGCCCGCTCCATGCTCTGGAAGATCGTCAGGTAAAAACTATTGATGTAAGCGAGATAGGCGGCCAGGTAAGCGACAAAGATGGCGTTTCCGTAGCCCGCCTTACCAATGATCAAATGAGAGATATTGTCCCGAAGCAGATAGACCCCGATCGAACTGGCGATCAGCATTAAATATAAAAACACCTGCGAGGTCATGATCAGGCCGTTCAACTGCTCTTTGTCCTGGCGGTATTGAAAATAATTCCGCTGGGTAGCGCTGACCAAGCCAAAAGTTAAAAGCCCGACCGCGATCGCCGGAAAGAGATTGGCCATGATGATGATCCCGTAATCGGCCGGCCGCAGTAACCGGGTCATGATCGGGATCGTGATCACGCTCAAGGCGTACCCCACAAAATTTGGGGCGGTATAAATGATTATGTTCCTGATGTTCTTTTCGTTAAGCAACTGACCATTCCTTTTTTAATAGTCCAACGATCAAGCCATCGACTCTTTTATTTTTAAACTGATAGCGCTCTCTTAGGACCGCTTCTGTTTTGAACCCGGCTTTCTTAAAGATCGCGATCGATCCTGGGTTATTGGCGTAAATCCCCGCTTCGATCCGTTTGAGCTTTAATTTTTTAAAACCGTAGGCGACGAGCAACTTGATCGCTTCGGTCCCGATCCCCTTCCCCCAAAAAGCTTTTCGGCCGACGGCGATGCCGATCACCCCGTAGCCGTGCCGCTGATTAAGATCGGAAAAAGAAATATTGCCAACGTGCAAACCAGTCGCCCGGTCAAAGATCCCGAAAAGCAATTTACGGTCGCACCCCGCGAAGGAACGGACATAGCCTTCCACGGTCTTTTTCGTCTGCTTAACGTAACGCGACTCCAAATACTGATTGACCTCGGGATCGTTCAGCCAGTTAACGTAATCGGCGGTAATATCGCCAACCTGAAGTTCCTTTAAATAAATAGTTTTCCCCGAAAGGATCAGCGATTTTTTCATATCATCTCCCAACCGACCGGAGTCCCCTTCTTTAGGTCGCGCTTTACTTTTTTGCCGAGCAGTTCATCGTAATATTTTGGCGCCAGCCCGTAACCCGGCCGGATCACCCGCAGATTCTGTTTATTGAACGCCTCCCCTTTTTTCATGTCCTGGGCGACGTAGAGCGACCGTTTATAGATCAGCGATCTTTTCTCTTCGGCGGTCGGCTCATAGTTCACCTTGCCCAAGGCTTCCCAGGCCCGCCCGCTTTCTTCGACCAGCTGTTTCAATTCGGCCGGCTCGAGCGAAAAAGCGGCGTCCACTCCGCCAGCGGCGCGAGATAAAGTAAAATGCTTCTCAATGACCGTCGCGCCAAGGGCGACCGCGGCGATCGCCGCCCCCAGCCCTAAGGTATGGTCCGAGATCCCCGCCTGGCATTTGAAGGTTTGCCGCAGACTAGGGATCGTTAAAATATTGGAATTTTTTGGGGACGAAGGATAAGAGCTGGTGCATTTGAGCAAGACCAGATCCCGGCAACCGGCCCGGCGGGCGGTCTGAACCGTTTCCTTGAGCTCGGCCAGGGTCGCCAGGCCAGTCGAAAGAATGATCGGTTTTCCGGTCTTGGCGACTTTTTTGATCAGCGGCAAGTCGTTATTTTCGAAAGAAGCGATCTTATAAAATGGGACGTCTAATTCTTCCAAAAAATCGACCGCTGTTTCATCAAACGGGGTGCTAAAGCCGATCATCCCCAGCTTCTTGCAAAGTTTGAAGATCGGTTTGTGCCATTCCCACGGCGTGGCCGCTTTTTGGTAAAGGTCATAAAGCGAAGTCCCGCGCCAGGGACTCTTCTTGTCGCTGATGAAAAATTCCTTCTTGGCCAGGTCCAAGGTCATCGTATCGGCGGTATAGGTTTGGAGCTTTAGGGCGTGAGCCCCCGCTTTGGCCGCCGCCGCAACGATCGCCAGCGCCCGGTCAAGCGACTGGTTATGGTTCCCCGACATTTCCGCGATGACGAACGGCCGGTCTCCGGCCCCGATCTTGAATTTATCAAGGCTCATTAGCTTAGCTCCTTTGCTTTGGCCAGGACCTGAATTTGTTCTCCGGCTTTGTTTTGATAATCAAATAATTCCTTGAAACCAGCCTTCTTGAACGCTTTGATCGAGGCGATATTGTTCGTTTTGGCCCGGGCGAGAAGCAAATCGGTCATTGGGATCGCCGCCAGAACCTTGGCGCCAAATCCCTGGCCCCTCATCTCCGGCGCGAGGTTAATGCCAACTTCCCGGGAAAACTCGTTTAACCGGTCAAATCGCAAAAGGCCGATCTTCCGCCCGCCGGTTTCGGCAATCAACAGTTCGCGGGCCGGGTCGGCCAGCGACTTTTGAAACCATTTTTGATGATCGTCGAAACCGATCTCCGCCGAAGAAAAACTGACCCGCCTAGTCGCCTCGTCGTTGCGCCAGCGATAAACGTCAGCGCAATCGTCCTGGACGGCCGGCCTCATTTTTATTTCAGACATGCTTCAAAACCTCCAGGTCGGCGACAAAATCGTTAAGGCTGGCCGGATCGCTTTTTATCGTCTCCACCGTTATCTTGCTTTCCGCCGGGATCAAGGCCAGTAATTTGGGAAGATCGTAATTCCCCCGGCCGAAATGGCGGTGGGAATCGCGATCGCTTTGGCTGTCCCCGTCGGTCAAATGGAACAACTTTGGCTTAAGGGCGATAAACTCCTTCAGATAAGCGAAAGGTTCCCGGCGCTGGGCGTTGGCCGAACAGATGGCGTGCCCCAGGTCGAGGCAAAAGCCGGCCCCGGTCTCCTTGACGATCAAAGCGATCGCTTCCGGCGAATGGCCGTTGCAGATCTTTTGGCCGTCGACCGTCACGTACGGTTTGTTCTCGATCACGATCCGCCGGTCGGCCAGGAGTTTAAGCTGGCGGACCGTTTCGGCTTCCGTCCCGCCGATCCCCGGATGAAAGATCACTATTTCAGAGCCAAGATCATCGGCAAAGCGGAACGCTTCACCAGCTAGCCGCTGATTATCGGCGGCCGCAAAAGGAACCGCCAGATTTAGCCCATGCCCGTAATGCGGCGCGTGAATAATGACCGGCACCCCTTCATTTTTCAGCTCCAGCCAAATGGGCAAAGTATTTATCGTTTCCGGCACGACATAAAGCTCCAGAAATTGGTAGGTCCCTTTCTGGAAAAGACGCCGCGCTTCCGGCAGGTATTGCCGGTTGGTCGACCATAGTTTCAAGCCGTAGTTAAACATTCTGCTCCTTAGGTTAAGCGTTTGAAACCGGAATGGCAGACCGGCCCTTTTAGATATTTTTTCGGATCGCCGGCCGCCGCTTTGGCCAGGAAAGCAAAAACTTCATCGATCGCCTGGCAATAACCGTCGACCTGTTTTTCCTGATGGGCAAAGGAGGCATAGAAAGCGGTCGTTGCCAGAAAACCAAGTTCCAGCATCCGCTGAGTATAGAGAGTTTTCATGACCAGCGGTTCAGCGGCCTTGAAAGAGAAATGGCCGAGCGGATCGATCCCGCCGATCTCGATCGGCAGATTATATTTAGCGGCGGCCGCCTGCCAGGCCGCTTTGACCTTTTTCCCCATCTTGATCAGATGGGCCGGCACTTTCTCTTTTTCCAGTTTGGCGATCGTTGCCAGCGCGGCGACTGGCCCCAGTCGTTCGGTCCAGTAAGTACTGCTGATAAAACTATCCTGCGCCCGTTCCATGACCGCCTGGCGGCCAATGATCGCCGCCATTGGATAACCGTTGCTGATCGCTTTGCCGAAGACCGCGATATCCGGCTCCATTCCATAAAGGAGATGCGCTCCGCCGACGTTTAACCGCCAGCCGGAAGTGATCTCGTCCAGAACCAGAACGATCCCCTTCTTGGTCGCGACTTCCCGGACGGTCTGCAAGAATTTTTTATCCGGCTCGTCGTTCCTGATCGTTTCCATCACGATCGTTCCGACTTCATTATCCTCGACCAGTTTCAAAAAGGCTTCGGTATCATTATATTTAAAAGCCAACGCCGTTCCGGCCAGAGCGCGCGGCACGCCAAGCGGATTCAGTCCGGGAAGCAAATGCCCATCCAACGACCGGTCATCAGCCAAGTTCGCCGCCAGGTACCAGTCGTGCCAGCCGTGATAACCGCAAAAAATAACTTTATCTTTTCCCGATTTCGCCCGGCCGATCCTAACCGCGACCCCAACCGCTTCGCCGCCACTCCGGGCGTAACGGACCATTTGCGCCCAGGGATGAAGCTGGACCAACTTTTCCGCCAGTTCAACTTCTTCCGGCGCGTTCAGGGTCGTCATGCTCCCGTTGTCAACCGCCGCTTTGACCGCTTTGTTAACGTCTTGGTCGGCGTAACCGAGGATACAAGCCCCGATCCCCATGTAACTGACGTCGAGATACTTCTTCCCGTCCAAATCCCAAACTTCGCACCCTTGCGCTTTGTCATAATAAGCCGGCCAGAGTTCCGGAAGAAACAGTTCCGGCCGCTTGGAAAGAAGCTGGGTCCCGCCCGGGATCAATTTCTTTGCTTTTTTATATAGATCTTGTGATTTACCCATTGGTTCGCTCCTATTTCTTCAGTTCCGGGAAAAACGCGCCGATCCTGGCTAGAAAATCGCGCGGCTCGACCAGCCGTTTCTGTTCATCCAAAATAATGTGTTTCTTGCCCGACTGAACGATCGAATACAGCGGTTTTTCGGTGAGGTTGGCGCTCTGTTGTTCGCACCCTTTGATCCCGACCTGCATGTTCATTCTGGCGACGTCGGGATTATCGTCCAGCCAGGTATAAACCTCGCGCAAGTCGAGCGGCCGCCCTTTATAAAGCGCTTCGTAAATTTTAGTGATCATCTCGATATCGATCTTTTCATCGATCGTCAGCCGGTATTCCGGCCGGCAAAGGTCAATATCGATCTCGATCCCCTGGGTCTTAAACTCTTCGAGATGCTCTTTGACGTAAAGCGAGATCGCCGCTCCCCGGTAATGCTTATGGACTTCGCGCATCGCGTCGCAGGATAAGAGTTCCGATAAAGTCCCCTGGATCATCGTCATGTTGGCAACATAGACCAGGTCACGGTACTCTTTTTTGAATTCTTGGACAAATCTCGACGCGCTGTCGATATCAAAGATCGGCGAGTCGCAGGTCACCCGGATAAAAGCATCGGCCCCCTCCCGTTCGCATAGCTTAATGTGGCGATCGACGATGTCTTGTTCCGCGCCGGCAAACCAGCCGCAGCCCAGGCTTTCCGCTTCTTCGATCAGCGGCTTATTTTTGGGATCGTTCGAGGTCGCCAAAAACACTCCGTCCAACCCCCGCACCGCTTTCATCCTTTCAACGTGGTGGGCAAAGATCGACTTCCCAGCCATCTTTAAAAGGACCTTCCCCGGCAGACGGGTCGAAGACATCCGGGCCGTGATCGCGCCGATAACTTTTCTGTTGGCCATATTTAGATCCTTTCCCATTTTTTTGCGGCGGCGGCCCGGTCGGCGGCCAGCGCCAGCTTGAGGACGGGGATATTTTTTTCGATTGAGTTGAACGTTTCCCGACCGGCGGCGGCGCAGGCCAGGAAATATTTGATCTCGTCGACGTACATCTGGTTGTATAAGACTTCCAATTCCATTTTCTGCCAGGCCCATTCCGGTTTTTTGACGCTGATCGTGCCGATCCGGCCAAAAGCAAAATCCCAGACTACCGTCCCCGCTTCACTCACCACTTTACAGCGCCGGGAGTAACCATGCTGAAGATAATCCAAATGAATGGTCGCCACCGCGCCGGACTTGAACCTGACGATCAGCTCAACATGGTCTTCGGTGTCCATCTTTAAATTGGAGAGCATCCCTTTGTCGCAAATGACCTCGACCGGTTCGCCAAAGAACCAGACCGCGTAATCGAGCTCGTGGATCGCGTCAAAGATCAGGTTCCCGCCAAGTTTTCGATTCGCCATGTAGTGCTTTTCATAATCTTTTTTCGCAAACGGCAGGAAGAAGCCAAACTCCAGGTTCGCCCAGAGGATCCGTTTGAATTCCGGATCGGTGGTCAGGATTTCGTGGAGGGCGGCAACCGCCGGGTGAAAACGGAGGTTGCAGCCGACCATCGTCACCAGTTTTTTTTCTTTAACCAGGGCCGCCAGTTCCGCCACCCCGTCGAGCGAGATGGCCAGCGGTTTTTCAATGAAGAGATGACAACCGGCGGCGGCGCAAGCCCTAGCCGGTCCCAAATGCTGATTGCTGAAGGTGCAGATGAAGGCGGCTTCCGGCTTAACTTTCGCCAGCGCTTCTTCGAGAGAAAGATAGGTCCCTTTCGTCCGGTCGGCAACTTTTTTTAAATTAGCGGCGTTCAAGTCGACCGCGTAGACCTCGTGTCCCAGTTCGGCCAGATTCTCGATATGCCGAGTACCGATCGAACCGGCGCCGACGACCAAAACCTTCATTTTTTTTCTCCCTGGAGAGCTTTTTGTTCTTTAGCCGCCCGCTTGCGGTAGAAGGCGGTCAAGAATTTCTTGAAGAGCAGTTTGTCGACCGGAAATTTATAGAACATGAAACGGTTGCGAAGCCTGGCGATCGTGATAAAGGCGGTGTTGAGCAGCCGATCGCGCCAATTATCCAGCTGATGGTTGCCGACCCGCGATTCCGATTCCATGTTAAGGTAATAAGCGGCGCTTTCGGAGAATTTACCATTAACCTGCCAGGGGCGGACATATTCTGACGCGGTATACATATCGATGATCGCCCGGCTGGTCCATTCCTTAAAATCTTTCGGTTCGGTCAGATAACCTTCTTTAAGCAGCTGCTGGGTCAATTCGCATTTCGGATACGGCCGAAAGGTCCCGACCCCGCAGGTAAAAAGCGGGTAGCGGCGTAATTTATTGATAAAAGCGACCGTCTGCTTGATGTCGCCAAGCTTTTCGCCCGGGATCTCAAGGATAAAAGATGAACGCGGGATGATGCCGTGTTCATCGCATTTTTTGACCGCGTGTTCCGCCTGTTGCGGAGTAATCCCCTTCTTCATTAATTTCAGAGTGTGAGGGGAACCAGATTCAATTCCCAGGGTCAGCTGGATCAGGCCGGATTCTCTCGCTAAGGCTAGCGTGTCATCGTTAAGCATTGTTTCATTAAAATAATCGACCCGACATTCCCCGTCCCAGGTGATATTTAGGCCAAGCTTGATGATCCCGGCGCAGATCGCCCGGACCCGATCGCAATCGACGAAGAAATTATCGTCCAGGATCTTGAGGTGGGTCAGCCGATATTTTTTGACGATCTGTTCGATCTCGGCCAGGACTTTGGCGGCGCTTTTTTTCCGGTAGCGCCGGTTATCGGCCACGACGTTGATGCAAAACGTGCAACGCGAGGGACAGCCGCGACTGCTTTCGTACGGGAGCCAGCGCATCGGCTGGGGAACGAATTCCGATAGTTTATCGGTGAGATAACTATTAATGAAGGTTTCAATATGCTCGTCGAGGCTGTAATCCGGGAAGGGAAGCTTTTCCATGTCGAGGATCTGTTTCGGGAAGATCTTCTGCTCGATCTTCCTTCCTTCTTTTAAAGCGGTCGCGATCTCCAGAATATGGTCTTCCCCTTCTCCGGCGATCACATAGTCGACGTATTCGCATTTGGCCATTTGTTCCGGAAAAAGGGTACAGTGCCAGCCCCCAACCACGACCGGCGCCTTGGTCTGCTCTTTAATGAACTTAATAACCTCATAAGCGTCGGGTGCCTCCGAGGTTAGGATCGCGACCGCGGCCATCAGCGCCCCTTCCAATTCTTTCTTGATCGTCGCGAGGTGGTCCTTTTCGAAGGCGCAATTGATGATCTTGATCTCAAAACCGGCCGCCTTGAGCTTGGAACCAAGCAGGATCAGGTTAAGGGGAGGATAATTATTGTAGTTATAAACATTCTTAGGCCGGATCAAGACGATCTTATCTGCCATTGACGCACTCCTTTACTAGCGAAATCACGGTTTCGACCTCCTCATCGCTCATCTTAG
>JBAZMB010000007.1:0-29956 GCA_041649975.1 Candidatus Margulisiibacteriota bacterium
TCGGTGATCGGTTTGCCTTTGACGGTGGAGAGGCGGGGGACCGGGCCCATCAGGTCGCCGTGGCTCCCCATAACTTCAGCGTAGACCTCGGTGACCGGGGCTTTGGCCAGCTCGGCGATAAAAGACTGCATTCTGGCGGAATCGAGAAGTGGGGCCATCCCCAAGACCCGGTTGGCGGGAAAGCCGGAAACCTTCAGGGCGTGATAGGTCATGACATCAAGCGGATTGGTGACCATCAGCAGGACCGCTTGCGGGGCGTGTTGGGCCACCTGTTTAACCACGCCGGCGACGATCTCGGCATTCTTGTGGATCAGGTCGTCGCGCGACATCCCCGGTTTTCTGGCGAGACCGGCGGTCATGACCACAACCTGAGAATCTTTAATATCGGCGTAATTATTGGTACCGGTTATCTTGGTGGTGAACCTTTCGATCGAACCGGACTGGGTCATGTCGAGCGCTTTCCCCTGGGGGACTCCTTCAACGATGTCGAGGAGGACCAGGTCGGCGAAATCGCGTTGAGCGAGCTTATAGGCGCATTGCGCTCCCACGTTACCGGCGCCGATGATCGTGATCTTTGGTCTCATAATTAATGATTTTATCAGAGAATGCCGACTGGTTCAAATCGTCTTGCTAGTCAATCGAGCTGAAATTTTTACCGGAAAGTGGTGAATAATAAGCATGCAAATAAGATTTAAAATGACGCCTCTCCCCCCGGTGGCGATCCCGATCAAACGACAGGGGGTGGGGATTACCCCGCCGGCCAGAAAAGAGCTGATGAGGGCGGTCGTTGATTTCGCGGTTTATTCCGGGCTGAATCGGATTTCCAAAAACGTTGTGGCGCGGCTCAATCGAGACCGCTATTTCCCATATGTTTTTTTTCCGCTGCTTGACCATGACAATTTTTATTATTCTCACGAATCAACAAATTATTATGAGGAGAGACGAATTGCTTTGCGCGCGGTCCTGACCGGTGACCGGAAAGGAATTGACCGGTTGCTTTGCCGGGGGATAAGCCTGTGCTTAAATAATTTTCCGACCTCAATGCCCGGCGGCAGTAATCGGAAAATGGCGGCCGCCTTTCCTGACGTTTATCAAGATATGCAACCGGTGTTTGGAACGATAGATCATTTGCTAGCCACCCGGGGAATAGCAAATTTGGCTCGGAAATGGGGGGAAGCCGCGTTTGACGATTACAATAAACGCTTGCCATACCTGAAAATATGCCTCGATATTTATCAAGAAATGGTCGATAAATATGGTTTTGACGCCGGACTTTTATGGAGATAACGAATGAGCGACATCGCTAAAATATACCGCCCCTTTACCACCCTGGTCGGCAGATACGGGCGGGAGACGATGCGGGTCCCCAGGGTTAAAGTTGAATTAATGGAAACGATCCTGCTTTCCCGGCACGCTTGCCCGAGCGTTGTTTCTCAAGGCCGATTGGAAACAGAAGCGCCCGATCGTTTTCGGACCTGTTTTGCCCGCGACCGGGACCGGATCGTTTATTCCGATCATTATCCTTTGCTGGCCGGCAAGACCCAGGTTTTTTCGCCGGAGTCGCTCTCCCTGGAATTCACGCAGATCGTCCATAACCGCCATTTCCACGTCGAAAAAGTCGCCCAGGTCGCCCGCTCGATCTGCCGGGCCCTCCGTTTGAACGAAGACCTGGCCGAAGCAATTGCCTTGGGGCATGATTTGGGTCATTCCATCTTCGGGCACGAAGGAGAAAAGATCCTCGATGAATTAAGCCAGAAATACCTGGGGATTCCATTTAAACATAACCGCCAGAGTTTGCGGGTAGTTAGGGACCTAGAAAAGCTTAACCTTTCCGTGGAGGTCATGAACGGGATCCTCTGCCACGATGGAGAACGGAAGGACCCGGTTCTTAGGCCGAATGAAAACGGCAACTATTTTGACGACGGTGAATTCCCCATGACCCTGGAAGGGTGCGTCGTTCGCTTGGCCGACCGGATTGCTTATCTTCCAATGGACGTTCAAGACGCGGTCCGGCTCTCGATCATTGAGGTCAATGATCTGCCGCAAATGGTTAGGGAAAGTTTGGGGACGACCCCGGCCCAGATGATCGATGCCATGGTGCGGAGCGTTATCGCTCACAGCGCCGGGCGAAATTATATTACGATGGGCGAGCAGGAACTGGCGGCGATGAACGCGTTAATGAACTTCAATTACCAGTTTGTTTACGTCGGCAGCCGGGTCAAACAGGAGTTCATGGCGACGATGACCGATTGCGTCAGAACGCTCTTTGATTATTGCCTTATTAAAAACAAATTGTCCGCCCAGGCCGCGATCGACCGGATCGTTGGCTTGACCGACCGCCAGGCTTTGGCCCTTTGGAACGACCTCAATAACGGCCGGTTTTAACCCTCTTGGCTTTCCCTTTTTTCCCGCTATAATATCCAGGGAAGGTGAAATGATGAATAAATATCTGCAATATATTGTCTACGCCTTGATTTTTGGCGCTTTGACCTACACCTTCGGTTGCGGCGGGTCATCACCTTCAACCACAACGACCACGACCGTGCCGGCCAGCAGCTGGCAGGGGATCGGCGGCGGGACAGACGCGCCGGTGTACGCCTTGGTCTTTGATAATTCCGGTTATTTGGTCGCTGGCGGCGCGTTTAGCAATGCCAGCGGGATCGCCGATACCAGTTATGTCGCCCGTTGGAACGGTTCCCGTTGGGAGCCGCTTGGCAAGGGGCTCAATGGAACAGTTTACGTTTTAGCCAAAGATTCCCATGGCTATATCTACGCCGGCGGGACATTTTCGATCGCCCATAATGCTTCCGGCGACTTAGCGGTCGGCAATCTCGCTCGCTGGACGGGAACCGCCTGGGAAGCGGTCGGTGGCGGAGTTAACGGCGATGTTTACGCCCTGGCGTTCGATTCTTCAGACAACCTTTATGTCGGCGGATCATTTACTTCCGCCGGCGGGGCTATTGTCCAAAATGTCGCGGAATGGGACGGCCTGGCTTGGCGGAATCTGGCGGGCGGGACCGACAGCCCGGTTTTCGCCCTATCTCTAAACAGCAACAAACTATACGCTGGCGGGGCTTTCCTAAATACCGTTTCCGGGGTAAACGCCAATCGGATCGCTTGTTGGAATGGGGCAAGCTGGTCGGACTTAACGGCCGGCCGTGATTATTACATCAATGCCATTGTGCCGGTGACCGCCAATATTTTTGCCGGCGGTTCCTTGATCAATACCGGCGCGAGCGATACGCGGATTATGGCTCGCTGGGATGGGACTAGCTGGGAACAGCTGGCAGTCGGAGCGGCGGTCGGCGACAGCGTTAACGCGTTGGCGGCCGATTCTTTGGGAAAAATCTACGTGGCGGGTAAATTTGCCACTGCCGGCGGCGTGACGGTTAACGGCCTGACCGCGTATGACGGCGCCACCTGGGAAGCATTTAACGGCGGTCTGGACGGGAACCTGGTCCGGGCCCTGGTCCTCGATTCGGCGGGGAATATTTACGTCGGCGGCGACTTCTCTAAAGCGGGCGGAGTCAGCGTCTCCTATATCGCTAAGTATAATAAATAAACTTTGAAATATTGCCGGGAAAATGGCGATATATATTCGTGGTTATTTCAACCAGATTATCGCCAAAGCCGAGAACGCTTGTTTTGACCCACCTGACGCCGAACGCCGGGTGTTTGCCGAATTGCGGCAAGCTCTGGGACCTCCAAGACGTTGCGTTTGCCGGTGGTCGCCCTTTTGAGCGCCGGGCCTCTCTTCTGTTGGAAGGATCCCGCCTGCCGCTGGTTAAAGATTTAACCGCCGCCGACTCGAAAGTTTTTTCCTGGTCAGGACGTGTGGACGATTATACGCTTCCTCCGGGGCAGCAGCGCTTCAGCCAGTTTTTTCAACCGCCGCTCTTTTCCGCCGCCCAAAGGGGCATTGCCGGCCCCGGCCACAATCAGATAATTTTCGGGGGCGGGAACCTGGATTACTGTTTGTTCCGGACAGTGGTTTCAGTTATCCAAATGAAAATCCGCCAGAACGAACCGCTTTACGCGGCGATCCCGCTGGCTTTGACCTATTATTCGGAACGGGTTAAATCCCCGATCGATTACGTGCTGAAGCCGAACGAATATACAAAATATTTATCTGTTGCCAACGACCAGGGAGAGATCGGCATGTTCAGGGTCAATGTTGATGATGAAACGATCCTGCTCCGCGATGGCCGCGGGCCTTTGATCGAATTGAATTTTTACACGGTTTTCAAAGAGTTGTTCAATTCCCTGCAGTTTTTTCCGGAGTTAAGGGATCCACAGGTTCAGGCGAGGGTTTTTGCCAATTTTTGTTTGCCGCTTCGGCGTAAAGCAGGCTAAAGGCTGTTGGCGATCGCCGCGAACTCTTCGATCGAGACCGTTTCCGGCCGGCGGTTGAGATCGACCGGCGAATTGGTCAGCCCAAAGGGTTTAAGCGAGTTGCTCAGTTTTTTGCGGCGCTGCTGGAAAGCGGCGTGGACCAGGTCAAAAAATAGTTTGGCATCCTTAACTTCATATTTTGGTGTTTTATAAGGTCTTAGGGCGACCACTGCTGAGCTGACTTCCGGCCAGGGAAGAAAAGACGATTTTGAGACGAGCGAGTTTAGTTTGACCTCGGCGTAAAACTGGCAGAAGATCGAAAAGGAACCGTAGTTTTTCGTCGCCGCTCCGGCGACCATCCGTTCCGCCACTTCTTTTTGCGTCATGACCACCGCCACTTCCGGCTTTTCTTCCGCCTCCAGGATCTTTTCAATGATCGGCGAAGTAATGTAATAGGGGAGGTTGCCGACAACTTTATAGCGGCGGCCAAGGGCGAGTTCGGCCAGGCTGGTCTTGAGGACATCCTGGTTCACGAAGCTGATATTGGCGAGCGGTTCCAGGACCTTTTTGCTGATGCCGATTAATTCCTGGTCGATCTCGACGGCGATCAAGTGATGGACGTTTTTGGCCAGTTCGGCGGTCACCACCCCCAGACCGGAACCGATCTCGATCACCAGGTCGTCTGGCCCTAATTCGGCGGCGGCAATGATCCGGGCGATGACTTGCGGGTCGACCAGAAAGTGCTGCCCCAGTCTTTTACGGGGGAAGCGGTTATAGGTGATCAGGAGCTGGCGGGTGACTTCGGCCAGGGTTGGGGTCATTTGTGCCGGGCGAAGTGGGCCGCGACTTTGATCGCCGCGATCAGGCTGTCCGGGCTGGCCCAGCCTTTGCCGGCGATGTTGAACCCGGTCCCGTGGTCGACCGATGTCCTGATGATCGGCAGGCCGATGGTCACGTTGACCGAGTGGTTGAACGAGAGGAGCTTGAGCGGGATCAGTCCCTGATCGTGATACATGGCGATGACGATGTCGTATTTGCCGCTGTTGGCGAGATAAAAGATCGCGTCGGGCGAGATCGGTCCTTCGACGTCGATCCCCATTTTTTTGGCTTCTTCGACCGCCGGTTTAATGATCTTCAGTTCTTCTTTGCCGAAAATGCCGTTCTCGCCGGCGTGCGGGTTAAGCCCGGCGACCCCGATGCGCGGTTTTCTCCCCCGGTCGGCCAGCAGGAAGTCGTGCGCCATTTTGATCTGGGCGACCAGTTTCTTTTTCTTCAGGTGGCGGCTGACGGCGCTTAACGGGATATGGGTTGTCGCCAGCATCAACCAGAGTTTTTCGGAGACGAACATCATGGCGTATTTTTTAGTTTTGGTTTTAGCGGCCAGGATCTCGGTGTGGCCGTCGAAGCGGAACCCGGCTTTGCGGATCGCTTCTTTGTTGATCGGACCGGTCGTGATGGCGTCGATCTGATGGTCGAGGGCGAGGTTGATCGCTTTATCGATGTATTCAAAGGCCGCTTGGCCGGCCATTTTTGAGACCTGGCCGAGCTTGAGCTTGGGAAGGTCGACGTTGTTCAGGTCGAAAATATCGATCGTTTTCGGCTTAAACTGGGCGGCGTTGATGGCGGCGATGGAATGAAGCTCGATCCCTTTGATCTTAGCGGTCTGCAAACCCTGGCGCAGGACGCCGCTGTCGCCGATGACGACGCAGCGGGCGACGCTCTGGACTTCCTGTGAAGTGAGGGCTTTGGCGCAAACTTCGGGGCCGATACCGGCCGGGTCCCCTAACGTGATCCCGATGATCGGCCTATCCATTGTACCTGATGCCCGCTTTTTCCAGTCTTTCCAGCGCCTGGCAGAGCCGGTCTTCGGGGACGACCAGGGCGGACCGAACATAACCTTCGCCGATGTCACCGAACGAGATCCCCGGCGAAACGACGATCCCGGTCTTATTGATCACGTCCGTGGCGAATTCGGTCGAATCGTAGCCTTGCGGGACCGGGATCCAAACGTACATCGAACCCTTTGGTTTTTTGAGCTTCCAGCCGAGAGCGTTAAGGCCGTCGACCCAAATGTCGCGCCGGCGCTGGTAAGTTGCCCGGACGTTTTCCATGTAGCCGTTTTTTAATTCGAAAGCGGTGATCGCCGCTTTTTGGACGGCGGTGAATAAGCCGTAATCAAGGTTGGTCTTGATCTTGCGGAGCGATTCGATCAGGTTCCGGTTCCCGACGGCAAAGCCGCAGCGCCAGCCGGGCATGCCAAAGGTTTTTGAGGTGGTGTGGAATTCGATGGCGATGTCTTTCGCTCCCGGGATGGAGAAGATCGAGAGCGGTTTTTGGCCGTCATAGTAGATCTCCGCGTAAGCGAAATCATGGACCAGGATGATATTGTGCTTTTTGCAGAAAGCGACCGCTTCTTCAAAGAATTCGCGCGGCGCTAAGGCTCCGGTCGGGTTGGTTGGGAAGCTGAGGAACATGATCTTGGCCTTGTCGGCGATTCCCGGCACGACGTTCTTGAGATCAGGGAGAAAATTCTTGTGTTCAGTCGTCGGCAAAGCGATCGCTTCGCCCCCCGCCAAAATGGTGCCGCGGAAATGGGCCGGGTAAGCGGGCATCGGGACCAGGGTGAAATCGCCGGGATTAACGTAAGCAAGGGTAAAGTGGATGATCCCTTCTTTGGAGCCGATCAGGGTCACGACCTCATGATCCGGGTCGATGTTGATGTTGTACTGTTTTTTACACCAGGAGGCAACCGCTTCTTTGAACTCCGGCGCCCCTTCGAACGACGGATAGCGGTGGTTTTCCGGGTTTTTCAACGATTCTACCAGGGTGGCGATCGCTTCCGGCGGCGGCGGGATGTCAGGGTTCCCCATTCCCAGGTCGATCAGGTCGACTCCCTGGGCTGCTTTCTCCGCTTTGATTTTATCGAGTTGGGCGAAAACATAGATCGGTAGTTTTAGTAATCTTTGCGCTTCTTCAAGTTTTTTCATTGTAAACGACTCCTTAGGGCTTCCTTGGCGTGATAAGAACTTCGGACAAACGGGCCTGAATCGACTCTCAAAAAGCCCATCTGTTCGCCGATAACCTTGTATTCATCAAATTCTTCCGGGGTTACGTAACGCTCGGCCGGAAGATGGCGCCGCGATGGAGGGAGATACTGACCGATGGTGATCAGGTCGCAGCCGGCATGCCGCAGGTCCGCTAAAATTCCAGTAATCTCGCCCTTTTCTTCCCCTAATCCTACCATAAAACCGCTCTTAGTGTAAACACCGCCCTCGGCGGCAGTTTTGAGTAGTTTCAAAGAACGCTGATAGACCGCTTGCGGCCTGATCTGGCGGTAAAGGCGGGGAACGGTTTCGACGTTGTGGTTGAGAACGGTCGGATTAGCCAACAAGACCGTGTGGAGCGCTTTTTCATCCCCTTGAAAATCCGGGATCAGGACCTCGATCTGCGCGTCGGGGAGGTCGGCTTTGACCGCCAGGATCGTTTCGGCGAAATGGGCCGCTCCGCCGTCGGGGAGGTCGTCGCGGGTTACCGAGGTGATCACGACATAATCCAGGTTAAGCTTTTTAGCGGCCGCCGCGACTTTGCTTGGCTCATTTGGATCGAGCGGGGTGGGTTCGCCGTGGCCAATGCCGCAGAAAGCGCAGCTCCGGCTGCAGGTCCCTCCCATGATCATGAAAGTGCAGGTCCCCTGGGAGAAGCATTCCCCGATGTTCGGGCAGGAAGCCGACTCGCAGACGGTGTGGAGTGAGTGGTCCGACAGTTGAGCGCGAATCTCCCTGATATGCTTGAGCTTTGGCGTCCTTTTAATGAGGAAGTTAGGTAAGGACACTGAGCAGTTTTTCCATTCGTTCCCGGTTGATGGCGTAGTTTAGGGCTTGGTCTCTCGTGATCTGGTTGGCTTTCATCAGGGCGTAGAGGGAGGAATCCATCGTCTGCATTCCCTGTTGGACGCCGATCTCCATCATTGAATAGATATCCTGGGTGGACCCTTTTCTGATGATGTTCCGGATCCCGGGGGTGACCTTTAAGATCTCGAACGCGCCGACCAAGCCTTTTTTGTCGAGGCGGGGGATCAACTGCTGGGAAATGATCCCCTGCAGAGTTAGGGAGAGCTGGGTCCTAACCTGGGCTTGTTGGTGAGGTGGAAAAACGTCGATGATACGATCGATGCTCTGGACCGCGTCTTGCGTATGAAGGGTCGAGATGACCAAGTGGCCGGTTTCCGCGGCGGTGATCGCCATTTGGACCGATTCCAGGTCGCGCATTTCACCGACCAGAATGACGTCCGGGATCTGACGGAGGACCCGCTTGAGCGCTTCGCCGAACGAGTTGGTGTCGAGCCCGACCTCGCGCTGTTCAATGAGCGAAAGCTTTGGGGAATGGACGAATTCGATCGGATCTTCAATGGTGACGATGTGGCAGGGGCGGGAGCCGTTGATCAGGTCGATCATTGAAGCCTGGGTCGTTGATTTACCGCAACCGGTCGGCCCGGTTACGATGACCATTCCCCGCTCCAGCTGGGTAAAGGCTTTGACGATCTGCGGCAATCTTAGGCTGTCCAAAGACGGGATTTCTTTCGGAACGCGGCGGATCGTCGCGCCAATCCCTCCCATCTGGTAGTGGAGGTTGATCCTATAACGGCTATGGGCGTCTTCATAAGAGGTGTCGAGCTCTTTTTCCCGGCGGAAGCGTTCCATCTCTTCTTTACGGATGATTGGATTGATCAACGAATCGACGTCTTCATTGGTCAGAATTTTATCGCCGACCTTCACTAGGTCATTATTGATGCGCAGGCAGGGATGATTTTTGGCCGCCAGGAGCAAGTCCGAGGCGTTGTTCTCGTTGAGCTGAAGCAAAAAACTGTTAATGTCCACTGCAGGCTCCTTTGTTTGACTTTGACTTGTGGGTACTATATAATCGCTCCAACTTAATGTCAAGGTCATGTTAATTTTATTTCTATTAATTATCGGCGCGGTCGTTGGCAGTTTTCTCAACGTTTGCATCTACCGCTTACCCCGCAATGAATCAGTTGTTTGGCCGGCCTCGCATTGTCCGGCTTGCGGCAAAGCCTTAACGCCCGGGGAATTGGTTCCGCTCATCAGCTTCCTTTTCCTGCGGGGAAAATGCGCCGGCTGTAAGGCGCCGATCTCCGTTCGTTACCCGATCGTTGAACTGATGACCGCCTTGCTTTTTGTCGTGATCTGGAATTTTGCCGGCGGTAATCTGCTGAATTATATTTTTTACCTGATCTTCGTGCTGGGACTCCTGGTGATCTTGTTCATTGACCTGGAACATATGCTGATGCCGGACGTTGTCAGTTTTGGCGGGATCTTTTTTGGCCTGGTCTTTGCCGCCACTAAAGCCTACGCCGCCGGATCGCTGACTCCGCTCTGGGACCCGCTCTTGGGCGGCTTGCTCGGGCTGGGCTTCTTTTTTTCAGTCGCCAAACTAGGCGGATTATGGTTTAAGAAAGAAGTCATCGGCGAAGGTGATTTTTATTTGGCCGCTTTTATGGGGGTCTATCTGGGGGTCGCCGGCTTGATCGTCGCGTTGTCGATCGCTTATATTAGTGCCGCGATCGCGGCGGTCATCATGCTGCTAAGCAATAAGGTTAAAATGGACAATTATATTCCCTTCGGCCCGCCGCTCGCCTTTGGCGGCTTAATTGCCCTGCTGTACGGCCAGGCGATCATCATCTGGTATTTTGGAGCGTTCTGGCTGATATGAAGCGGGTAGGGCTGACAATCGCAGTTTTAGCCATTATTTACTTTATTTTTCTCATTCGTCAGGATATAATTAATTATCGCGATCTGACCCATGAGCAGGGGGTGGCCGGTCGGCGGGTCGCGCTGGAAGAAAACCGATCGCTGGAACTGCGCGAACGGCTGGCTAGACTGAAGGGGAACGATCTGGTCGAAGAGATCGCCCGGACTAAGCTTGGTTTGATAAAAAAAGGCGAGACCGCCTATAAAGTTGTTTTGGAATAATCATCAGGGGGTGAATAATTTTTGCCGTTAGAGACAGGTTTAGAAGTTGAAGGGAAAGTTACCGGAATAACCAATTTCGGGGCTTTTATGGAACTACCGGAAAAACTAGTCGGACTGGTCCATATTTCCCAGATCTCCGATTCATATGTAACCGATATCAGCAAACATATCCGGATCGGCGACGTCCTCAAGGTCAAGGTCCTTGGGGTCAATAAAGAAGGGAAGTATGATCTGTCGATCAAACAGGTCGGTAAGACCGTTTGGACCCCCCCCAAGCCGAAAAAACCGAGAGAAGAACACAATCCGCAGCCAGGAAACTTTGAGGACAAGCTGACCATGTTCTTAAAACAGAGCGATGAGAAGCAGCTGGATTGGAAACGCAACCTCGAGTATAAGCAAGTGGGGAAGAAGAAAAAACTGAAGTAGTCCTCGCTTTTTTTGCCCGGGTGGTGGAATGGCAGACACAAGGGACTTAAAATCCCTCGGCTGCATAAGCCGTGCCGGTTCGAGTCCGGCCCCGGGCAGTATTATAATTTAGCGGCCAGCATCTCGACCGGAATTTTCAACGCCGCCGCGGCCCGTTCCGCGTTCCCCGCTTCCTCGTAGACCCGCCGCAGGTATTCTTTTTCCAGCGATTCCAGATAAGTCCGGCCTAAGGTTTCGGTCCCGCCGAGCGTATACTCAAAAGCGAGATACGTCGGCGAGACCGCCTCACCGGAATAATTTAGAAAAAACCGTTCGATCACCAATTCCAGTTCTTTAACGTTGCCCGGCCACTGGTATTTGGTCAGCAGGTCTTCGACTTCAGCATTGACCGATCGGATCTCTTGGCCGTAACGTTCGCTGAAGAGCGATAAATAGTGATTGATCAGCAGGGGAATATCGGACAGACGCTCCCGGAGAGGGGGAAGGTTAATGACGAGCCCTTTGAAATCGTTGAGCGGTTTAGTGCTGGTGGCAAGTAACCTGGCGGTCAGAAGCGGGGTCCCGGCCGGATAGAACTCGAAATTATTGATAATGACCGAACTGTCCTTAGCCATTTCCAGCAGACCGACTTTTTTCTCTAAATCGATCGTGTTGGAGCCGGACGAGCCGCCAAGGAGGATCTGCCGGAGGCGGTTAGGGGAGATCTCCGGGGTCAGGCTGATCCTTTTGAGCGGGAAGTCTTGCCGGTCGCTTTGCTGGTGGATCAGCTCGGCGGCCGGTTCTTTTTCGGTTCCGGCTTCCCCGACGATCAGGACTGGTTCGGAGCTGGCGGCCGCTTTTTCGATCTGTTTGTTAGCGGCCAGGATCTTTTCGCTTTGGCCGACCAGCTGGAGCGACCGTTGGCTTCCCTTTTGGACTTCGAGCCCTTCTTTGATCAGCGTTTTACGCTGCAATAGCCGTTCGGTCATTTTAAGGACGGCGTCAACGTCAAACGGCTTGATGAGGTAATTGTTCGCTCCAAGCTTGATCGCTTCACCCGCTTTTTGCATGTCGTTGACCGCGGTGATCATAATGACCTCGAGCGAAGGATCGATCTGTTTCAGGCGTTTGAGCGTTTCCAGGCCGTTGATCCCGGGCATCCGGAAATCAAGGTAGGCGAGGTCGATCTTATTATCGGCGGCGAGCTTTAGGGCCCCTTCGCCTGACGCGGCCAGGAAGATGTTGTACTTTCCTTCCAGGATCAGGGAAAATGATTCCCTGATCGACTGCTCGTCATCAATGACCAGGATGTTATACATGGGCAAAGCGATCGATGATCATCAGCGCCTGTTTGCGGAGCTGCGCGTTATTTAAAATCGCTTGGGTGATGGTCCGGATCATTGGTTCGGCGCTTTTAGCGGCGGCCAATGACGGGCCGTATTCGGCGGCCAGGGCGACCTTGACGATCTTGGTGATCGCCGATTCGATCGTGTCTTCCTGGCTTAAGCTTTGTTCCAGCCCTTTTTCAAAAAGTTCAATTTTTTTGGTCTCTTTCTTATCAAGTTTGTCGGTCTCTTGTCCCAAGATCAAAGGGAGGAAGGCCCGAGCGGGGCTCCAAGTCTGCTTCTTTTCCGGTAATCCTAACATTTCCAAGTTACTCATATTGAATACCTCCACTCTAAGTTAAGCAACTACATTACCACGCTTGATTTTGTTTGAGAGGAGGAAAATCGCCCAAGATAGTGGGCGGAATATTGAGGCGATGCACAAGAAGCGGTTAGATTTTCAGTTTCTTGGTGATATTGAGCAGTGTATTGCGGTGGATCCCGAGGATCTTGGCCGCCTGGCCTTTTTTCCCGCCGGTTTTTTCCAGCGCTTGTTTAATGAAGTCGACTTCGAACTTCTTGACCGCCCGGGAGAGGGTGGTTTCGTTATAGCCGGTTTCGCAGCCGTCTTCTCCTTTGATCTCGCTGGGGAGCCGCTTGGCTTCGATATAACCCTCTTTGGTCAGAACGACGAGCCGTTCGATCAGGTTTTCCAGTTCCCGGACGTTTCCCGGCCAGTCATAGTTAATGAGAAAAGGAAAAACCTCTTTTTTTATCCCCCGGATCTTTTTACCGAATTCGCGGTTGTATTTAGCCAGGAAATGGTTGGCCAAGAGGGGGATGTCTTCTTCACGATCGCGCAAGGGGGGCAAATGGATCGGAATGACGTTGAGCCGGTAATAAAGGTCTTCGCGGAATTTCCGGTTCTTGATCTCTTCGCGCAGGTCGGAGTTGGTGGCGGAGATGAGCCGGACGTCGACCGGGATCGGTTTTTGGCCGCCGACCCTCTCGATCTCTTTTTCCTGGAGGGCGCGCAGGAGCTTGGCCTGCATGGCCAGCGGCAGACTGCCAATCTCGTCCAGGAAAATGGTCCCGCCGTTGGCGATCTCGAATTTGCCGAGCTGTCTTTCCGCCGCGCCGGTGAACGACCCGGCCTCATGGCCGAAAAGTTCGGATTCCAAAAGGTTTTCCGGGATGGCGGCGCAATTGACGGCGACGAAAAGCTTGTCCTTGCGCGGACTCCGGTTATGGATCGCCCGGGCGACCAGCTCTTTGCCGGTGCCGGACTCGCCGGTGATAATGACGGTGGCGTTGCTCTGGGCGACGTCTTCAATGACGCCGAAGATCTCTTTTATCTTCTCGCTGCTGCCGATTATTTTCTCGAATTGCTGGTCTTTGCCGATGATCGTGCGGAGGGAGAAATTCTCTTTGGCCAGCAGTCTTTTTTCCAGGACCTTTTCGACTTGTTCCTGGAGCGCTTCAATGTCGAAAGGTTTAGTGATGTAGTCGTAAGCGCCGCTGCGGATCGCCTCCACCGCTTTGCCGACCATAACGACCGCCGTGATCATGATCACTTCGATCGAATCGTCTAGGCCTTTAATGATCCGGAGGACTTCGATACCGTCGATCTCGGGGAGGTGGATGTCAAGGAGAACCAGGTCGATGGGGTGTTTTTTGACGATCTCGATCGCTTCGCGGCCGGACGCGGCAAAGTGCAGCTCGTAGCGGCCTTCGAGCAGCATCTTCATCGATTCCCGCATGCTTTTTTCGTCGTCAACCACCAGTATCTTCGAGTTCATTGTTTCACCCGATCGCTTGCCGGAGCAATCTTCAATTCCTTTCTGTAATAAGCGACGGTTCGCCGGTCGATCCTAGCGCCCCGTTCCTTCATCAGTCTGGTAATTTCCTGGTCAGCCAGCGGAGCGGTCTTGTCCTCGCTCCCCACGATCTCGGCCAGCATCGCTTTCAGCCGGGCGGCGGTCATTCCCTTGGGGCCGCGCGGGCATAAAAACTTCAGCTGGAAGAGCCCCTGGGGGGTCTGGATGTATTTAGCCGCCACCGCCCGCGAGATCGTCGAGGGATGGAGGCCGAACTCATCCGCCAGGCTTTTTTGCGAGAGGGGAATGAGCCACAGGATCCCCTGGCGCAAAAACACTTCTTGCCGCTCAACAATCTTTCGAACGATCTTGGCCAAAGTTTCACTTCTTTTGCCGAAATCTTCGATCAGGCTTTTGGCCCGCCGGAATTTCTCCCGGAGAAAGGTCCGGGTCTTGTCATCGGTCTTGGGATCGTCGAGCATTTTCAGGTATTGGTGGGAGATCTGCATCGTCGGGCCGTAACGTTCTTCCAGGCTGACGACCTTAAAAGTTCCCTCGTCGGTGATCTCGACCGCGTAAGAGGGGATGACTTGGCGGATCTCCCCCCCAAAGGTCGCGCCGGGGTAGGGATTAAGGTTTTCTTTGATGAACTGGGCCAGGTTCTCGGCGCCGCTTTCCGGGATTCCAAGGGCGGCGGCGACGGCGGCGAAATTCTTGTTGGCCAGGTCTTCCAAATGTTTGTCGACCGCTTCGTTCAAGAGCGTTTCCAGCTGTTCGTTCTCGAAATCGTGGGCCGCGATCTGGAGCTTGAGACATTCTTTTAAGTCGCGGGCGCCGACCCCTTCCGGCTCGAACCCCTGGATGAGCTTCAGGACCTTGTCGACCGTCGGGCGGGAGACGTCGTACTGCTTCATTAGTTCTTCCCGGCGACGGGGATAGTCGTCAATGTAGCCGTTGTCATCGAGGTGGCCGATCAGCTCTTTAGCGATGTTTTTATGCAATTCTGCCGCATCCTCGATCTCCAGCTGGTCCAGCAGGTGCTGTTCCAGCGTTTTTTCCTGGCGGCTGAAGTTCTCCAGCCCCGGCAATTCCTTGAAGTCGGCGTCTTTTTTGATCTTGCCGTCGGAAGTCAGGTAGCGGAGGAATTCCAGGTATTCGTCCTGCCGTTCGACTTCGAGCATGACGTTTTCTTCCGCTTCTTTGTTGATGTGTTCGATCAGTTCGAGGTAAGGCAAATTGAGGATCTTGAGCATTTGCAGCATACGGGGGGAAAGGAGTAACTCAAGCGTGGTCCTGACGTCGGCTTGCAGCTGCAGGTTTATCATGCTAAAATTATACCAGAATCAAGTGTCGCGGGGTAGAGCAGCCCGGTAGCTCGTCAGGCTCATAACCTGAAGGTCGTGGGTTCAAATCCCACCCCCGCTAGTTTTAAATTATTAAGGTCACGCTCGGCGTGGCCTTTTTTGTTTTTACCAGTAGTGGCTAATAGCCCGCAATAACTCCATGGAGCTGGCGTAGCCGTGTTGGTCCGGTTGGGCGGCGTTAGCGAGCGGTTTGATGACCTTCAAGGCTGGAGTGGCCGAGCCATTTTCCACCATTTGTAAGAAGATCCGGGCGGCCATATAGAGGTCAGTTTTAATTTTCCTGGTCTGGTCATTCGCTGATTTGAACCTCGTCGAGCAAATACCAAAATCGATCAACTTGACGCCGCCAACCCGATCGATCATGACGTTGAAGGGGTTAAGGTCGTTATGGGTAATGCCGCTTCGGTGAATTGCCTCTAGGCCAGCCAAGACCTGGCTGATGATCAAATTGATCTCCGGCCGGCTGAGTCGCGTCCCTTTCAATAATTCGCCTAAAGTGCAGCCGCGAATATACTCCAGCAGTAGATAGGGGTTGCCGCCGCCGAACAAACCAAAAAATCTTACCACGTTCGGGTGGCTGATCCTGGCAAGCCCTGCCGCTTCGAGCGGGATCAGGTGGGCAAAATCGGCGCAGGCGGCGGTTTTAATTGCCACTCTTTCCAGGCTGCCAAAGGGGCGCGCGGCGAAAAGATCGCCGAAAGTTCCTTGGTAGATTGAGACGGCGATAAAGCGACCGTCGATCACCAGGTTATTGGAAGTTTCACCTTTGAGGATTTTGGTCAGGAGGTCGTCATTTGCTTCAGACAGGCTGGTTGCCTTATGACCAAGGCTTTCCCGGGCCGAATCGATCGCCTGGCGGTTGGATCGATTGGTCGCGGGCCGAACAAGTAATTGTTTTAAACTGGCCAGACGGAGAATGCTCATGTACTGGTATCGGCAGGAGCCAGCTCAAATTTCAGCCCGCCTAGTACATCTCAACCGTGATCTTCTTGGCGATCTCCTTGGCGGTCGTTAATTTGTTGACTTCGTCGCACAGGGTCCCGTCACTGCCGTTCGGGCTGCCGAAGCCGATCAGCTTCATGACGTAAGGATTTTCCCGGTTGTAGATATCGACGGTGGTTGAATAAACGACTGAGGGTTGGCCATTGACCCCGGAATTGTCTTTGGTGAAATAGTCGTTGTAATCGAAGGAATTGTTGAGCTCCGCTTTAACCACGATCGTGTCCTGTTCCTTGTTCAGCCGGGAGGTTAGGAGCCAGTCGCTTTTAGGCGTCGCTCCGGTGACGGCGTCGATCAGTTCCGGGTGTTTCGGGTCGGTCCGGTGTGACCAGTAGGGGAGGACCTCCATCCGACCGTCATGGAATTTGGTTGTATAAAGGGTTTCAATGTAGCTGCCATAAGCATCTTCGGTCCAGATCGCGATCTGCGGGCTAAGATCGATCCCGATAAAGAAGAGGCCGTATTTGTGGGTCCAAGCCGGTCCTTTATCTACCAGGACGCGGATCCTTTTTCCTTTGGCCTTGAGATTGGTTTTTATTTCGAGTCGTTGGTCTTCCCCCCAGGCGGTCGCCGCCAGGCAAGCCAGGCAAAAAGAACCGAGTAAAAAGACGGCTAAAAGTTTGTTTTTCATGATTGGTCCCTCCACTTGGAATGATACCACTTCTTCCCGCGCCACTGCCAGCCTAACTTGCCGGGTAAGGATTTCCTAAGCCGCAAAAATCCCTCTTGCAATTTTGTCCGGCAGAGTTTATTATGCGCATAATCTGGGCCCCAAAAAAGACCGTAAATTTGGGGGGCCTAAACAGGAGGCAGATCATGAAGAAACTATCGGCGAACATGGAGAACTATCTGGAAACCATTTTGGCTCTCGAAACGGAAAATGGCGGCGCCAGGATCAAGGATATTGCCGCCCGGCTCGGCATCAAAATGCCCAGCGTGACCGAAGCTCTGGCCAAATTAAAAACGTCCAAGCTGATCTCGCACGAAAAGTACGGGACCGTGACCCTGACCAAGCGGGGACGCGAGCTCGGCTCCGAGATCGCCGAACGCAACCAGATCATCATGAATTTCCTGCACAATGTCCTTAAGGTTGACGAACAGACCGCCCGCGAAGATGCCGCCCGGATCGGTTTCGGTTTCAGCCAGCAGTCGCTGGAAAAAATGCGGATGCAGTCCGGTTCTTTCCGGGTTCACCGCGCCGCGGAGAGTGAAGAGATGAAAGTGCCGGTCGAAGTTATCGATAGCTCCAGGCAGAAGGCCGGACTCGGACGGTTCTTCGGAATGTTCAAAAACTAAAAAAAGCCCTCGAAAAGTTGTCGCAACTGATCGAGGGCTTTGTGTATCCGAACGTTACTTGTTTAATCTTTTCTTCAAGCCAGTCAATTCATGCCGTAATTCTTTCGGCAATTTCTTGCCGAAAGAGGCGAGGAATTCATCCAGACTGGCCGCTTCGGCCTGCCAATCTTTCTCATTGATGTTAAGCAATTTGTGCATGTGCTCACGCGGGATCCGCAAACCGGTCATATCGATGTCGTTTTCGTGCGGAATATGGCCGATCGGGGTCTTTTCGGCATCGATTTCCCCGCGACAGCGGCTGATGATCCATTCCAATACCCGGAGGTTCTCGCCGTAACCCGGCCAGAGAAACGCTCCTTTTTCGTCTTTACGGAACCAGTTAACGTGGAAGATCTTTGGCGGCGTGGTCATCTTTTTCCCCATGGCCAGCCAGTGGCGGAAATAATCGTTCATGTTGTAGCCGCAGAAGGGGAGCATCGCCATTGGGTCGCGGCGGACTTCGCCGATCTTGCCGACCTGGGCGGCGGTCCGCTCGGATGCCATGGTCGCGCCAACAAATACCCCGTGCTGCCAGTTAAAGGATTCATAAACGAGGGGGGCTAGCCGGTTCCGGCGGCCGCCGAAAATGATCGCGGCGATCGGCACGCCGTGGTGGTGTTCCAAGCGGTTGCTGATCGAAGAAACGTTCTGGGTCGGAACGGTAAAGCGGGCGTTTGGATGGGCACCCAGGATCGGTTCCCGGTTCTCATCGATCTGGCCCGGTTTCCATTTGTGTCCCTGCCAGTCATGGCCGTCAGTTGGGACGGGGCCGTCGCCGCCTTCCCACCAGACCGTCTTATCTTTGCGCAGGAGAACGTTGGTATAGATGGTGTCCTTTTGGATTGCTTCCATCAGGTTGGGATTAGTCTTGGTGTTGGTTCCCGGCGCTACGCCAAAGAGTCCGTATTCCGGGTTGACCGCCCAGAGCCGGCCGTCGGTGTCGATCCTCATCCAGGCGATATCGTCGCCGACCGTCCAGATCCGGTACCCTTTGCGTTTTAGCCCTTGCGGGGGGATGAGCATTGCCAGGTTGGTCTTGCCGCAAGCGCTTGGGAAAGCGGCCGCGATATAATCGATCCGGCCGGAGGGGTCTTCCACCCCCATGATCAGCATATGTTCGGCCATCCAGCCTTCTTTTTGGCCCAGGTAGCTGCCGATCCGAAGGGAGAGGCACTTTTTCCCGAGCAGGACGTTGCCGCCGTAACCGGAGCCGACGCTCCAAATGGTGTTATCCTGCGGAAAATGGAGGATCAACCGTTTATTGATGTCAAGGTCGGCCTTGCCATGCAAACAGCGGGTAAAATCACCGTTGGTCTTTTCCAGGAAATTGAGGACCTCTTTTCCCATCCGGGTCATGATCCGCATGTTCAGTACGACATAAATGCTGTCGGTCAATTCGATCCCGATCTTGCTGAAAGGGGAACCGACCGGTCCCATGGAGAAGGGGACGACGTACATTGTCCGGCCGCGCATTGAATCCTTGAAGTACTCGCCGGCTTTTTTGTAAGCGTCCTTAGGCGACATCCAGTTGTTAGTCGGTCCGGCCTCTTCCTTGGTCGGGGTGCAGATAAAGGTTAAATGTTCGGTCCTGGCGACGTCATTCTTGGCGGTCCGATGGTAAAAACAGCCCGGGAGTTTTTTCTGGTTCAGTTTGATCATTTCCCCGGTCTTGGTCGCTTCTTTTTCCAGCCGTTCTTTTTCGGCTTCAGAGCCATCGATCCAAACGATCCGGTCAGGCTTGCAGAGATCGGCGCATTCTTTGACCCATTTTGCCAACACTTTATGTTTTGTCATAGTTTAGTTATTATAGCAAAGAAAAGGGAGCCTGCCAACGGAGAAAATAATCCTAATTATAAAGTGGTAAATCACCGTGAAGTTGCCTTTTTTGGGGCATTCGTAGTATAATTATAAGGATATGAAAATAATTAACAATTCCCGCAACGGCAACAGTGTCGCGATCGAAGTCGAGACCGAATACTCCAACTTTGAAACCGCAATCGAGAAAGCTTATGATGAAATCGGCCGCGAGATCAAGATCCAGGGCTTCCGTCCCGGTAAAGCTCCCCGTAAAATGGTGGAACAAGCCGTCAATCGCGAGACCGTCGTCCAGCAAGCGGCCCAGGACCTGATCGGTGACCTCTATCCCCAGATTATTAAAGACGCCAAGCTGGAACCGGTCGACTATCCTAATGTCGAGATCAAACAGCTGGAGAGCGGGAAGCCTTTTCTTTTCAAATTAACGGTCGATGTTTATCCCAACGTCAAACTCGGTAAATACCAGGGGCTGAAAGTGGAAAAGAAGTCGGCCGCCGTGACCGAAGAAGAGATCTTGGCCCTCCTTGGCCGGCTTCAGGAGCGTTTTGCCGTGACTAATGCCGAAGGGAAAAAAGAGCTCCTGAGCCTGGATGACGAATTCGCCAAAAAGGTCAGCAGCTTTGGCACTTTAGCCGAGCTGAAGGAAGAAGTTAAGACCACCATGCTTAAAGATAAAGAAGCGGAAGTGGAAGCCGATCTGCGCAACAAACTGGTTGCCGAAGCGATTACCAAGGCGGAAGTTGAACTGCCGGGCGGGATGATCGAGCGCGAGATCGATGTCATGCTGGATGAATTAGCTGGTTCGCTCTCCCAGAATAACCTGACCGTTGACGATTACCTGAAGGGGACTAAGAAGCAGATGGACGGGCTTCGCCAGGAGATGCGCAAAGCGGCCGAAGGGCGGGTCAAAGGGAAAGTCGTTCTCAAAGCGGTCGCCGAAAAAGAAGAGCTGAAGGTCACGGACGATGATATTAAGAAGGAATTGAACCAGATCTCCGCGGAGACCGGCCAACCGGTCGACCTGCTGGAGAAGAACTTTAACGAGAGCGGCCGCCGCGGTTTCATGGAAGAGTACCTGATGCGGCAAAAGGCCCTGGACTTATTGGTGGAAAAAGCCGAGATCAAAGCGGCTTAATTTGTCGGAAAGAGAGGAGTAATTATGCTTAAACGCGCGCAATTAATTCCCATGGTGGTGGAGCAGTCGCCAAAAGGCGAGCGGGCTTATGACATTTATTCCCGCCTGCTCAAAGACCGGATCGTTTTTATCGGCGGCCCGATCGATGACGATATTGCCAACATAATCATTGCCCAGCTCCTTTTCCTCGCGGCTGAAGATGCCAATAAAGACGTTAATATCTACATTAATTCCCCGGGTGGTGTTGTGACCGCTGGTTTAGCCATCTATGATACGATCAACTTTCTCAAATGCCCGGTCTCGACGATTTGCGTCGGGCAGGCGGCTTCAATGGGAGCCTTGCTCCTTTGTTCCGGGACCAAAGGGAAGCGCTTTGCTTTACCAAACGCTCGGATCATGATCCACCAGCCGCTGGGCGGCGCCCAGGGGCAGGCGACCGACATCGAGATCCAGACCCAGGAACTCCTCCGGATCAAAAAGCTCCTTAACGATATCCTGGTGAAGAACACCGGCCAAACGCTCTCCAAGATCGAAAAAGATACCGACCGTGATTTTTATATGGGAGCCGATGAATCGGTGAAATACGGGTTGATCGACGAAGTTATCCTTTCCGCCAAAACAAAAAAATAATGCCCGAAAAACAGGACAAGGCTAAAATTGCCGAATGGCGGGAAGAGCTCCCGCTCATTCCCCTGCGGAATATGGTCGTCTTCCCACAGATGATCGTGCCGCTCTTTATCGGCCGGAGCAAATCGGTTAAAGCCCTGGAAGAAACCCTCTCTAAAGAAAAAGTCGTTGTTTTCGTTTCCCAAAAAAATGAAGAAGTTGAAGAACCGGGACCCAAGGACCTCTGCACGATCGGGACCTTGTCCGAAGTTGTCCAAATGCTTACCCTCCCCGACGGGACGACCAAAGTCTTGGTCGAAGGGATCTGCCGGGTTAAGATCGAAAAATATGTCGCTGAAGCGCCTTATTTCAGGGTCATGATCTCCCGGATCCCGGAGCCGGACGAGGTTTCGCCGGAAACAGAAGTTCTGGTCCGCAACGTGATCAAGCAATTTGAAGAATACGTGAAGCTTAACCGCCGCATCCCGCCGGAAACCCTGATGTCGATCGTCAACGTGGAAAACCCCGGCCGCCTGGCCGACCTGATCTCTTCCTATCTCTCGCTGAAAGTCGAAGAAAAGCAGGGGATCCTGGAGGCGCTGACCGCGGAAAAACGCCTGAAGAAGCTGACCGAGATCATGGAGAAGGAGATCGAGGTCTTAAACGTCGAGAAAAAGCTTCAGGGCAAAGTCCGTAAGCAGATCGAAAAAGTCCAAAAAGAATATTACCTGAAGGAAAAGCTCCGGGCGATCCAGGAAGAGTTGGGGGAAGAGGAAGGGGAATCGGAGCCGGAGATCGCCGAGTACAAAAAGAAGATCGCCGACGCCAAATTGCCGGCGGTGGTTAAAGAAAAAGCGGATAAGGAGCTTGAACGTCTGACCCAAATGCCGCCGATGGCGGCCGAAGCCTCGGTTATCAGGACCTATCTGGACTGGTTGGTCGAACTTCCCTGGAAAAAGAAGACCAAGTCTAAACTTGATATTAATGAAGTTGAGCGGATCCTCAATGCCGAACATTTTGGTCTCGAAAAGGTTAAAGAAAGAATTCTTGAGTATTTTGCCGTGCTGCAACTGACCGGAAAAATGGGGGGAACGATCCTTTGTCTCGTCGGCCCGCCCGGAGTCGGCAAGACCTCGGTCGCCCGATCGATCGCTTCGGCCATGGGGCGCAAGTTCACCAGAGTGGCGATGGGCGGGGTGAGAGACGAAGCGGAAGTTCGGGGCCACCGCCGGACTTACGTTGGTTCAATGCCGGGCCGGATCATCCAGTCGATCCATAAAGCCGGGGTCAACAACCCGGTTTTTCTGCTCGACGAGATCGATAAGCTGGGGACCGATTACCGGGGCGATCCGGCGGCCGCCCTGCTCGAAGTTCTCGATCCGGAAATGAACAGGGAGTTTTCCGACCATTATTTGGAGTTGGAATTCGACCTCTCCGATGTTTTCTTTATTACGACCGCTAACACCCGCGATCCGATCCCCCGGCCGCTCCAGGACCGGATGGAAGTGATCGAAATGTCCGGCTACACCGAAGAAGAAAAGCTGGGGATCGCCAAGGGATATTTGATCCCCCGCGAAATGGAAAAGCACGGCTTAAAGCCAGACCGGGTTGAATTGAAAGAAGAAGCGGTCCTGACGATCATTCGCGAATATACCAGAGAAGCGGGGGTTAGGAACCTGGAACGGGAGATCGGGACCGTCCTGCGCAAGATCGCGACCAAGATCGTTAAGGAAAAGAGCCAGCAAAAATTCGTCGTGACCAAAGCCTCTCTTCAGGATTACCTGGGGGCGGTCCGTTACCATTTTGGTCTGGCGGAAGAGGCTGACCAGGTTGGGACGGCGACCGGCCTCGTCTGGACCGAGGTCGGCGGCGACATTATTCCGGTAGAAGTTACGACCATGGCGGGCCGCGGCGCCTTGACCCTGACCGGCCAGCTGGGGGATGTGATGCAGGAATCGGCCAAAGCGGCGATGAGCTTTGTTCGCTCACGCGCCAAGAGCCTCGGCCTCGACGAAAATTTTTATCGCAAGTTCGATGTCCATATTCACGTCCCGGAAGGAGCGGTCCCCAAAGACGGCCCTTCGGCCGGGATTACCATTGCCACGGCGCTGGTTTCCGCGCTGACGGGCCTGCCGGTCCGCAAGGATGTGGCGATGACCGGCGAGGTTACTTTGCGCGGGAAGGTCCTGCCGATCGGCGGTTTGAAAGAAAAGCTGCTTGGCGCTCGACGCGCCGGGATAAAGAATGTTATAATCCCCAAGGAAAATAAGCCCGATCTGGATGAGATCAAAAAAGAGATCCCGTCCGACTTGAATATCGTCCTGGCCAAAGAAATGGAAGAGGTCCTGGCGATCGCGCTGGTCGGCAAGCTCAAACCAGGCAAAGAGCTTGATAACCGTCCCTATCGCTATTTACCCGGCGACCAGCCGCCTCAGCTATACGCTTAAAGGGGGAAATGATGATGATCAATAAAATGGGCAGAAGTTGGACGAGTTTGCTGGTGGTCGTTTTCGCGGCGGCGCTGCTGGCCGGTTGCGGCGAGAGGAACGAGGCCCGCTCATATTATTACAGTCCCAGCTTTACCGCTAATGGCAATATCATCCATATTTACGGACTGCAGAGCGTCAATAAGAACTTCCTCGGTTCGGAACTAAGCTCGGCTTACACGGAAACGGTCAAGATCATGGACCCGACCGGCGCGGGCGAGACCTTCATATATGACACGACCGGCGACCTCCCTTATTCAATGTCTTGTTCACCGGCGACCGCCGTCAGCTATGTCGCCTACATGGGAGACCTGCGCGATTCTTCTTTCGGGAAGATCGGTATCCGGAACATTAAGTCGAGCGGCCAGACCGGCTTGACCCGGGCGGAAATGGTTTTTGATAACGCTAACCGGATCCGTTCTTTTGATTGGTCGGCGGACGGGACCAAGCTGGTCTTTTGCAATGACACCGGTGTTATTGCCCGTAATTGGAACGACTATACCGGAGCGACCGACACCACGGTTGTCGCTCAGACCGGGGTTGATTTCGTGACCTGGAAGTACGGCAACCGGATCGCTTTTGTTTACACCGACAGCGGGGCCCGGCATTTGGCGGTCATCAATTCAGACGGGTCTAATCGGGTCAACCTCCCGGCGGGGGCGACCCTTGAGAAGCCGCAATTCTCGCCGGTTACCACCAATGAAGTTTACGGGCTCGCCGGCGGGAGCTACTGCAAAGTTGATGTTGATGCCGCTTCTCCGGCAACGTCGGAGATCCTGGCTAATTTTAAAGGCGAACTGCCGCGGATGGCGCCGACCGGTGATTTTGTGGTTTACAGCAAGTCCGGAGCCCAGAGCGGGATCTATTCGCTTAACCTTTCGACGAAAGTTGAGTCAACTATTAAGTAAAAGTTGAAATACTTAAAAAAGAGGGGATCGACGAGCCTGTTTTTCGCCGACCCCCATTTTTTTTATTTAAGGGCAGAGCAACGAGCCTGTTTTTCGCTGCCCCACCCAATTTAGCTATCTCGATGGACTAAGGCCTTCATTGTCGCGACTTCTAAATTTATATTTGTTCCAGTCGTTACCAAACTTGAAGCGATCGGTAGATTTAATGGCACGCTTGGATTCAACTGGTTCCCTATACTTCTCATCGTGTTATTAAGCATAATTCTTGAGGGCTGGTGATTGCCAATCACTTCCTGCCCTGCTCTCAGGAGCCCGGGATTGAATTGCCCGCTTAGCGAGATGATCGGTTGGGCTGGATTAGTAACCGGGAATGAAAGGCTGTTGGGCTGAGTTGTCGGGAGAGTGCCAAACCCTGGCATTAGTTCAAGGTTTCTGGGGACCTGGATCTCGATCGGGTTGCCGCTCTCTCTGGAAAACTGCAGGTAAGACGATAACAGCAGACCGGTCTCGACCCCGCCGCTCTGGTTGTAAACGTTATAGCCGAGGTGGGCGAGGTGCGTCGCCATTTCCCGCTTGACCAGGGGGAAGCGGTCGATATTGGCCAGCGGCAGGCTGATGCCGTTGTCGATCAACTGCTGCATCGTCAAATTGAAAGTATTGAGGCCCCCTTCATTGACCTGTTCCGCTTGAGCCAGGAGGACGGCGGTCGATAATTTATCCGGGTTCCCTTCGATCCCGCCGAGACTAAAAGTTTTAACCGGGAAGGTTTGGCCGGCGGCCATCCGGGTGACCGTTCGCCGCTGGCCGAGGGTCTGAACCGCCAGGGACCGCTCGGTCGTGGCGGTTGAATTGTACCTGGTGGCTGAAACATTGATGTCGTAAAAGGTCCGCTGGCCGGCAGTCTCGCCGGTTAGAGGATTGAGGACCGGTTCGGTCCGCCGGGTAAGTTTAATATTAAAGCGATGTTCGACCCGCTGGGGCCGGCCATTGACCATGGTCGTTGAATCGTTAAGATTGTTCTCCCTCCGGTAGGTGGTGATCGCTTCGGCAACCTTGTCCATTGTTTCCGGGGCAAGATCGTCGTAGCTGCCAACCTCGAAAGAGTCCAGCTGCCGCATCGCTTGGAAAGTATTGGCGATGTTCTGGCCGACCGCGCCGTTCTCCCGGATGAATTTTTCCCGATCAGCGGGGGACATGGCCCGGAAGTTTTCCGCCGCCTGCAAAATGCCGAGGAAGGTCTGGGCCTTGGAGGCCATAACGACCCCTTCGGCGGTTTGGACCGGTTCGGTCAGGTTGTTGAAAAATGGGGAGTCAATCGAGCCGGACCGAACATTCAATTGCCAACCCATCGTTCTGGTCAATTGCTCGAAGGAATCGGAAATTTCACCGGCGGTCGTCTGCCGGTTGAGCCATTTATCGTAACCGAAGATCTCTCCGCCGTAGGCGATGCCGCCGTAGACCACCATGCCGACGCCGACGCCAACGACCGCGGCCAGGACCGGGTTTTCGGCCAGCGGGGCGGCGGCGGCCGCTCCGGCCTTGGTCGCCCAGTAACCGGCAAGCCCTTCTTTGACAATATCGGCAATGGCCGCTGTCCTGGCTCCGGCGTTCGAGGAGACCAGCGATTTATTGTGTCTCATGACCGCGAGGGCGACCCCCATGGCGGCGCCGGTCAAGGGACCCGCTTTTCCTTTGGCCATATCGAGGATGGCGGTCAGTCCCTTTTCCCCTCCCATAAAGGCAAGATAAGTAGCGACCGTCATGCCGCCGTGCAGGGCGACATCTTTGGCGCTTTTTATTTGGCCGTGATAGAGAGCCATCCCCAGCTCAACTCCGAGTAGGATGACCATAGTCGGTCCGTGTTCCCCGGCAAAGCGGTTGACCCGGCGGGTGAGGGGGTTGGTCAGTTTTTCCAGCTGGGTCGCTTTGGCGTTGATCTCCCCTTCAAGCCGGGTCGCTTCTTGCGTATTGCCGGCCCGTCGGGCGGAGATTAGTTCAGTGTGGAGTCCGTCGATCACTTTAACGGTGCTCCGGACTTCGCCGGAGATCTTGGCCCCTTCGCCGAGGATCGTCCGCATTTCACGCGCGGTTCCTTCGGCGTCGCGCAGCTCTAAATCAAAGTTTTCAGCGATCGTGGCCCGTTTAGTGACCGCGGCCGGATCGTTCCCCTGAACCTTGGCCATCGCTTTTTGTTTGGCGACTTCATTGTCGGCCCGCAGACGGCTGGCGTCGGCGGCAATAAGTTTAGCTTCGGGTTTTGGAATATTGAACCGTTCCGCGATCTGGTCGACAGTTAAAGGCTTTCTTGGGTCAACGGCTGGATGATCGAGCGAACCGGAACCGTTAAGCCCGGCGGCCATTTCCGACTGGAGCGGAATGATCATCAGGGTTCCCGGGATGCTGACGTTCGGCCCTTTAAAATTAACCTGATTATTATGGACGATAACTTCGAGCGTTCTGGGGACATTTTCACCGGTTAGGACCCGGCTTAAATTTTGAAGAGCTCCTTCGCCGCCGCCGGCAAATTTGACTTCCGGACGGATGGTCAGTTTTTCCATTCCCCGTTCTTTGGCCTGGCGGACCGCGTCGACGAATTGCCGCTGGGTTTCGAGCGGCAGGTTGTCCAGCGCGCCGTTGACCTCGACGTTCATGCCGGTCTCGCGCAACGCCGCGTTCAGTTCGAAGGGGGGAGGGGGAACGACCGGTTCGGCGAACTCGGCGTCGATAATCACTCTTGGCTTGCGGGCCGAGCCGGTCTCTTCAACCGGCTGGTCCCTTCTGGCTAGAGCATCGTCGCGAACAACTTCTGAAGTTTCCGGTAAACCGCGGGTCGCGCTGGGGAGCGCCGGTTCCGACGAAATGACCGGCCCCTTTTTAGCGGCCGCGATCCTTTCGCCGATGCGACCAGAAAATTCCTGATTAACCCGGCCGATGATCTCGGTTAAGGCCGTTTTATTAGCTTGGACCGAGCGGTTAAACTGTTGATCGGTCAGGACGCCGGTCTTTTCATAAGCGGCTCGGTCTTCCGGCGACAGATTTTGAATGGCAAAATCGACGACATTGTCGAGCAGAACATTGAATTGCTGTTGAGCCATCTTTTGGAGATTAGCTCTCGGGTTCTCCGGGAAGAGCTCCAGTCCGCCATGTTTGACCATTTCTCGGTAAATACTTTTAGCCGAGGCAAAGTCAGTCTTGCCGAATTCCCCGCTGCGGAGAAGCTTTTCGGCCAGATGCCGGCCGGCGAGGTGTTCGACGCCGGAACGGTCCATGGAATGGAAAATATCGCGCATCATGAAGCGTTCGCCGTCGGAAGCAAACACCCGTCGAGTGGCCCAGTCAAGGCCGACCCGGAAACGGCCGCCGGCTTTGACCCCTTCATGGCGGACCGCCTGGCTTTCCTGCTGCATAATGGCCATTCCATGATCAACTAACCCTTCGTTGTTACCGTTAAGAGCGATTAGCTCCTGGCGAACACCACGGAGCTCCCAACTAAGGATTTTTTGATCAAGACCTTGGTGTCTTGTTCCAGCGGCGCGATCATATATCCCCTGGCCGAGATCGAAGAACGGAGAGGCGGTTTGGGCGCCGCGCCGTAAAAGACTGTTGTCCATCGATCTTGAATAAAGATCGACCAGGTGCCACCCTTTGGCTTTGATCGTCGTGGTTTGCCCGTTAGGCAAGGGGACCTCGACTTCGAAAATAGCGTTCGGGTTGCGGGCGAAATGAGAGAGGTTTTTCCAGAAGACCGGCATTTCGCCGAACCGTCGTTCGATCATCTGGATCGATTTCATAAAGGGTTCAATGGCCAGGTCTTTGACGTTGGAGGCGACCCGTTTCAGGGTCACTCTCATTTTCTTTAATTCCGCCGGCGGAAGCCCATCGGGGAAATACTCTTTATTTCTTAAAACCTGGTTGATCGCGCTGTTTTCCAGTTTCTGGAATAATCCTTTCCACCCTTTTTCGCCGACAATATTTTTAAGGAAACGGTATTGCTGAAGGAGAAGAATGACGGCGGCGGTCGCTTCAGCCGCCCCTTTGACATATTTTTTATCCATTATGTCTTTGACCGAGGAGTAGCCAAGATAACCGGCGATCAAAACGGGAATCCCTCTGGTTTGCGACAGGTTGCGGACCGCGTGGAAAGCAAACGTCCCTTCGGCCAGCGCGCCGATCGTGTTCCCTTGTTCCGCGTTGCTGGCCGCGTTATGGGCGAGAGCAAAGGGATTGTACTGGAAAGCGAAGAAGTTAAGACGGCTCTTTCCCCATTCTTTGAGCGACTCGAGCGCCATCTCTTCGTTCCCGCTCCGCATATAATCGACGGCGGTCCGGAGCAGTGCTCCTTGCAGTGACAGCTGGATAGTCGGATGCATTAAAATGCCAAGGTTGATCGATTTGGCGCCGAATTCGCCGACCCCTCTTAAAGCTGTTCCGAATGCTCTCCCTGTGCTGGTTGGCAGCGTAATAGACGGCGAATCGACCGGGACAGTTTCCGATGGGGTGGCGCCGGCGGAAGAACCAAATTCAATATTCTTAATATCGATGTTTTGGGTCAGGCGGAACATTTGCAGCGGCAGATCGATAATGTTGCTGGAGGCTTCCCCTTCGGCCGCCGGCGCGAGCTGCGGCGCGATGTTACGGGTGAAGAAAACCAGCGCCCCCTCGAGCGGGGAGTTGTTTTCCGAGGCGTAACTAAGGTTGGTTACGTTGCCGGAAGCGTTTTCCATTAAAGTGATGTAATACTCAATGACCTGTTCTCTGGTCTTGTCGGCTGGGGGATCTTTGATCAGTGACTTGGCCATGTCTTCCCGCCCTTTAGGATCGCGGGTCCCCAGGTCGTTCCAGATCTCCCGGAATTTGGCGCCGGCGAAGCGGATCTGCGATTGGGTGATTTCTTTGTTCGAAGCGGCGAGGGTAAAATCCTGATTTCCCTGATAGCCGTAACCCCAGCGGACCAGGGTTCCGCGGAAACGGAGCAGGTAGTCGGTTTGCGAATCGCTCATCCCCATTAGTCCGCCGATGGTCATGTGAGCGGCGTCTTTAGCTTCTCTAGTGACGTAGCCGAGGTAATCGTTAGTCTGGCCGCTAGCCCCATTTTTCCAAAGGGTCAGCGCCCCTTGCAGGATCAGTTTGGCGGCCCGGTCTTCCGCCGTGTCATTGGCTTCGAAGGCCAGGGAGATGTTCTTGTTTTCCGCTTTCATCCTTTGGGCGTAAGACTGCAGGAACTTGGCATAGCTGGCGATCGGCTGGTTGTCAGCCCCTTTGATCTGTTCGGCAAATTCGCCGGTGAAGATCGCTTCGGCAAAGGAGCCGCCGAACAAGAAGCCATATTGCTGGGTCATTTTAGTGACGAAATCACCGTCAAGTTGGAATCCCTGAAGATAAGCGGCGGAGTGATCGCCTGGTTGCGCGGCTTCTCCGCGGCGGAGCCGGCCGACTTCT
>JBAZMB010000008.1:0-29898 GCA_041649975.1 Candidatus Margulisiibacteriota bacterium
GGCCCGCGTCGGCAAAGATAAGATCAACCTCCTGCCCGATGAGGTCAAGAATCGCTGGAAGCTGATCTCCTCCAAGATCCTGCAACCGATGGTCTTGATCCCCGCTTTTATTGGCGTGCTAGCGGCAGTCTATTTCATTTTTTGGTCGCAGGCTTTTATGCTGCGCCAGGAGATCGGTTCGATCAACAGCAAGCTGAATCTTTACAAGCCCCGGCTCGCCCAATTCGACCTGATCGAGCGGGCTTCGGCCGAAGAAGAGAAAAAACATTTAATGATGACCTCTTTCAAGGAAAAACGGACCCAGATCCCCAAGGTCTTTGAGGAGCTGAGCCGCTTGATCCCGACCAGCGTCACGGTCAACAGCATCAACCTGACGATCAACAGCGTCCATCTCTGGGGAACGGCCTTCAAACAGAACGATTCAGCGGAGAACATCCTTTCCCGTTTCGTCCTCTCACTTTCATCGTCGCCTCTTTTTGGCGACGTCCAGCTGGTCCAGGCGGTCAAGAATTACGATTATAACGTCGAAGCGTTCAACTTCGAGATCATCGGAATCATACAGGAGCGATAATGTTTTCATTAAAACTATCAACTAGAGAAAAAAACCTGCTGATCGCGGCCCTGATCATCCTGCTGGTCTATCTCTTTGACAGTTTCTTTTTCCGGCCGATCATGAAAGAGGTCAATCTCTCCAAAGATACGGCTCGCAATCTCCGGCTGGAGCTGCGGGTCGCCGAAGGAAAGATCAGGATCCTGGAAACGCTCCAGAAGAAGATCGGGATCCTGCACGACGAATCCGCGACTTCAAGACAAGCCAGAGCCCTGGAGGCGCTGGGAAACATTTCTCTGGCCACTACAAAGTCCAAGCTGAACCTCATCACCGTCCGTCCGATCGTGGAATCAACCAAAGGGAGCCTGAAGTTCGGCCTGGCCTGCACCGGAAAATATAAGAACCTTTATGACTTCATGGTCTTTCTTAACGAATTACCGATGTTGGTCATTATCGACAATCTAGACTGTACGTCGGACGGGACCAAAGACCCGGCTTTGGATATTAAAATGACCCTGACCGCGTATTATTAAGAGAAAAAAAATGAGAACAGCAATATTAATTATCGGTTTGATCGCTTCGCTGGGGTACGCGGCCTTTACCTACTGGCCGGTCCTCTTTCCCAGCTACAACCCCAAACCAGCCGTTCAAGCCGGGGTTGGCGCCCTTGGCCCAGCGCCCGCCCAACCCGTCGCTCCTCAAGAACCGGTTCTCCCAACGCCGGAAGCTAAAGCCCCACCACTCGTCCTGCCGCCGCCACCGGACATCAAGCTGGTCGATCCTTTCGCCCTGCGGATCAACGTTCGGCGTCCCGGCGACGAACCGGCCAAAGCCGCCGTCTCAACCGCCCCGGCGAGCGACGAAAAGCCGCGGATCCCCAAGCTGGAAGGAATCTGGTGGGATGTCGACATGAAAGTAGCTTTCATTTCGGGACAAGCAGTCCCAATCGGCGGCTCGATCATGGGCTGGAAAGTAGTTACTATTGCCAAAGACCATGTCACGATCAGAAAAGGCTCTTCGACCAAAGTCTTGAAAGTGGAGGAGAAATAACATGAAAAACGCGCTTAAACTGACCGGTTTTGCTCTGATCTTTGGCTTGCTTCTGACGTCTTCCGTCGCCGCCGCTTCCAAAGAGATGGAGAATATCACGATTTCCAAAGGGAAAGTCTTTCTCAACCTGAAAGACGCGGACGTTAAATCGGTCCTGCAGATCTTCGCCAAAGCAACCAAGGTCAACATCGTCGCCGCCGATGACGTTACCGGCAAAGTGACCGTCACCTTCTCCGGGATCGAGCCAAAAGAGGGGCTGGAAGCGGTCCTGCGGACCAAAGGGCTCGACTGGTTCGAAGAGTCGGGAACGATCTTTGTTTCGACCAAAAAGATCATGCGGACTTATTATCTCGGCAACGCCAAGCCGACCGATCTCTCCACCACCTTGACCGCCATTCTGCCGACCGGCAGCACCGTGACCGCCGATGATTCTTATAACGCCCTGGTCATTCAAACCACTTCCGATTACCTGCCCCGCATTGAACGGCTGATCAAGGAATTGGACGTCCCGCCCGTTCAGGTAATGGTCGAAGCAAAAATTATCGAGATCCGGAACAGCTCCGGCGGAAATATGGGCCTCGACCTGAAATACACCAAAGCCGATAACGCCAACGACGTCATCCAGACCAAGAACTTAGCCGGCCGACCGACCGACAACCCGGCCCAGGGCCTCTATGGGCAGGTCTTCAAAGCTTACACCGACGTTAACGTCGAGGGCTACCTTTCCGCCCTGGCCAATAACACCAACTACAATGTCGTCGCTTCGCCAAGGATCACGACCATGAACAACAAAGAAGCGACGATCCTGATCGGCGCGAAGTACGGCTATAAAACCTCGGTCATTTCCGACACCACGACCACCCAGGTCGTTAATTTCCTGTCGGTCGGTACCTCGCTGGCCATGACCCCCAACGTCTCGAAAAATGGGCTGATCAGAATGAAGGTCGCGCCGAAAGTCAGCGAGGGTTCGGTAGTCGGCGACCTGCCGCAGGAAAACACGACCGAGACCAAGAACGAAGTCGTGGTTCACGACGGACAGACTTTCGTCATCGGCGGCTTGATCAAAGAAAAAGACGTCCAAACCGATTACGGTATCCCGTATTTAATGGACATTCCACTGCTCGGATCATTATTCCGGAAGACCGTGACCAGCAAAGAAAAGAGCGAACTGCTGGTTTTTGTGACCCCGCATATCGTCACGCCGGAGTTTATTGAAACCATGAACAAACCAAGAGAAGAGATCGAAAAGAAGAGCACCGACCAGAAAGCGAGATTGATCCACTAATTATTCGGCGGTCGCGGCCCGGGTCATCAATTCGGTGATCGCCGCGTAGGGGTTCTTTCCTTGATAAAGGACATCGTTAACTTGCTGGGCGATCGGCAGTTCGATCTGATATTGTTTGGCCAAAGCTAAGGCCGCCGTGACGGTCGGGACCCCTTCCGCGACTTCTTTCATTCCACCCATGATCATTTTCAGGCTCTCCCCTTTGGCTAATTTCTCGCCGACCGAATGATTGCGCGACAAGCGGCTGGAACAGGTCGTGATCAGGTCCCCCATTCCGGTCAGCCCGGCAAAGGTTTCCCGGCGACCGCCCATGGCCACGCCTAAGCGGGTGATCTCGGCGATCCCGCGGATCAGCATCGCTGATTTGGCGTTATCGCCCAGCTGTAAACCGTCAGCGATCCCAGCCGCGATCGCGACCACGTTCTTTAACGCTCCCCCCAGTTGGGCGCCGATCACGTCATCGTTGGTATAAACCCGGAAACGCTTGGAGATCAGGGCCTGCTGCACGGCTAAGGTTTTATTTTTGTCGCTGCCGGCCACAACCGCCGCCGCCGGCAACCCTTTAGCGATCTCTTTAGACAGATTTGGCCCGGAAATGACGCAAACCCGGTCAATCCCCAGCTCCTGTTCAATAATTTCCGCCGGCAATTTGAGGGTCCCTTCTTCGATCCCCTTACTGGCGGAGACCACGATCGCGGCCGGAGAGAGCATTCCTTTGGCCCGGGCGGCAACGCTCCTTAAGAACTGGGTAGGCACGACAAAAATACAGAGGTCGGCATTTTTCAGACAAGTTAGGTCCGTCGAAGCCTCAATTGTGGCGGGAAGTTGGAAGCCGGGGAGGAATTGGCGGTTCTCGCGGCTTTCATTAATGGCCGCGACCACTTCTTTTTCATGCGCCCAGATCGTGACCGGGATTTTGTTCTCGGCCAGAAGGAGCGCGATCGTTGTTCCCCAACCTCCGGCGCCAACAATAACTGCTCGCATTATTTCCCTCCTAAACGAAGTTCAGTCCCGTTCCGCAGTCGCTTTACATTAGGTAAATGGCGGACAAAGATAAAGGCCGCGACGATCACGGTCATGCAAAGATAAGGAATTGGTTTCTGCCAATAAAACATTAAGGTCGCTACCAACCAGGGGGTCAAAATAGAAGCGACGGAGACATAACGGGTCAAGGCGATGATCGCGAAAGCAAAGATAAAAGCAACGGCGAAGATCTCCGGAGCAATGCCGGCTAAAACGCCCAAGCCGGTCGCCGCCCCCTTTCCCCCTTTGAAACCAAGAAAAATAGGATAGGTATGGCCGATAATGACCGCCAAGCCCAAGGTTAAAACAAAAATGGGACCGCCTCCGACCAGGAAAGCAAGATAAACCGCCAGCCACCCTTTCATAAAATCCAAAAAGAAGGCTAAGGCGCCGGGCCAAGGACCGACTGAGCGCAGAACATTGGTCGCGCCGACGTTACCGGAGCCAACCTGGCGCAGATCGACCCGCCACAGTTTAGCGATCAGGAAGCTGAAAGGGATCGAACCAAGCAGGTAACAGAGCGGGATCAGGAAAAAATTCATGTTTCAATTCTACTTTACTTGAAATTGACCGTCAAGCTTGGTATAATTTCAATTCCGTGGCAATATCAATTACTGAAGTCAGAGCAGGCGCGACCGTTGAAATAGACGGCAAGATCTACAAATGTCTGGAATACAACCACATCAAGTGGGCCCAGCAGGCGAGAGTGCGCGCGAAATTCAAGGACCTTAGGACCGGTTCGATCATTGAACGGACCTTTAACGTTGATGACAAGGTTGAACGGGCCCGGATCGAATACCAACCGATGCAATTCCTCTATTCCGACACCGAAGGCTTTCATTTTATGAACCAGGCGACTTTTGAACAGATCTGCGTCCCGGCCAATAAAGTCGGCGACCAGAGCAAATACCTGAAAGAAGGCTTTGTCTGCAACGTTTCATTTTATGGCGATGAGGTCCTTGATGTCGACCTGCCGGCGACCGTTGAATTAAAAGTCGAGGAAACCTCCCCCGGCTTCAAAGGCGATACCGTTTCCGGCGGCAAGCCGGCAACCCTGGAGACCGGCGCGGTCATTCAGGTCCCATTTTTTATCAACATCGGCGAGATCTTGAAAGTCGATACCCGTGAAGGGAAATACCTCGGGAGGTCACAACAATGATTGATTGGGATGTCTTAAAAAAGTTGATCCAACTGGTTAAAGACGAAGATATTACCGGCGTAGCGGTCGAAGAAAAAGGGGTTAAATATGACGTTCGGCGCGACGGCGGCCGCGTTGTTGCCTCCCCGGCGCCAATCGTCCACGCCGTTCCCCAAAGCCCGGCCCAGGTTTCCCCGGTCCACGCTCCCGCGGCCAGCGTCAATGAAGATGATGGTTTGATCGCCATTACCTCTCCAATGGTTGGCACCTTTTACCGGACCCCATCACCGGAATCGCCCGCTTTCGTTGAAGTCGGCGACAACGTCCAGCCGGGCAAAGTGGTCTGTATCATCGAAGCAATGAAACTTTTCAACGAGATCGAAGCCGAAGTTAGCGGCAAGATCGTAAAGATTCTGGTTGAAAGCGGGAAACCGGTTGAGTATGGGCAGAAGCTATTCTTAATAAAGAAAGCATGATCCCGCTTCTCCTCTCTCTTAGGCCGACTCAATGGACCAAGAATTTCTTCGTTTTCGCCGGCTTGATCTTTTCCCTCGAGTTTTTCCAGGTTGCGGCCCTCATTAAAGCGATCGACGCCTTCATTATCTTTTGCGCGATTTCCAGCGCCATGTACCTGATCAACGACGTCAAAGATCTGGCGGCCGACCAAAAACACCCGATAAAAAAAGCCCGTCCGATCGCCAGCGGCCGGGTTCCAGTTACGCTAGCGATCTATTTTGCCGCCCTCTTGCTCCTGGTTTCGATCCCGCTCTCTTTCTATTTAAATCTTTCTTTTGGCTGGGTGATAGTCGCTTACGTTACACTAATGCTCGGCTACTCATTTTTCCTTAAGAATATGGTCATTTTAGACGTTTTCTCGATCGCCGCCGGGTTTGTGCTGCGGGCGATTGCCGGGGTCGTAGTGATCAAGGTCGCCCTCTCCCCCTGGCTGGTCATTTGCACCATCCTACTTGCCTTGTTTATCGCCTTAGGCAAGCGGCGGCATGAGCTGATGACCATCGACCTGGCAACCGAACACCGGAAGATCCTGGAAGAGTACAATCCCCGCCTGCTTGATCAAATGATCTCGGCGGTTGCCGGCTCGACCGTCATGGCTTACGCTCTCTACACCCTCTGGCCGGAAACGATCGCTAAATTCGGCACTACCAGCCTGGTCTATAGCGTTCCTTTCGTCCTTTATGGGATTTTCCGCTACCTATATTTGATCTATAAAAAAGAAGAAGGGGGCCGGCCGGAGAAAACCCTGCTGACGGACCTGCCACTGCTGTCCGACATCCTCCTCTGGATCGTCGCGCTGATAATTATTATCTACTGCCGATTATAACTACCAAAAGATCAAGCGGAGCGAGATCACCAGGAACATGACGCCAAACAACTTACGCAGTAGGTCCGGCGAGATCAGATTAGCGTAATAGGCGCCGATCAAGCCGCCGAAGAAAAAACCGACGCAGAGGATCATTGCCCAAGGGAAGTTAACGTTGCCGTGCTTCCAGTATTGCCAGACCGCTAATAAGCCGATCGGCGGGATCATCATCGCCAAAGTCGTCCCCTGCGCCAGATGCTGGCTTAACCCAAAACCAAGGACCAGGACCGGCACGACGATGGTCGCGCCGCCGATCCCAAGCAGCCCGCTGAAGATCCCGGCCATTAGACCGGTCAGGAGGAGCCACCAGATCATTTCAATATTTCCCTAACGAACTGGCTGACCAATTTACCGTCAATGCTCGGGGCCTTGGCGGTTATCTCTTTCATGACTTTGCCCATTTCTTTGATCGACGACGCGCCAAGCTCGGCGATCGTTTTCTGGACCAGGACCTTGATCTCATCGGCCGAGAGCTCTTGCGGCAAATACTCCTGAACAACGGTCAGCTCTTTAGCCGAATTGTCCGCTTCGGTCGTCCGGCCAAGTTTTTTAAATTCTTCGATCGACTCTTTCAGGTCCTTGCCGTATTTATTCAGGATCTTAATGACTTCCGCGTCTGGAATTTCCCCCCGGGCATTGACGTAAAGGACCTTGCTCTTCATCATCCGGATGACCGACAACCGGAATTCGTCCTTGTTCTTCATCGCTTTCATCAAATCGCCATTGATCTTTTTTAATAGTTCGCTTTGTTCCACGATTATCCTCCTTGTTTGCCGCTCTGGCCCCAATTTTCTTTTGGAATATCTTCGATCACGACGATAACTGCCTCCGGCGGGCACTTGGTAATGTCGCAAACCGTTTTGGTCACTCCCTGGATCAGTTTAGCTTTGGTCTCAATATCTCGCCCGGCCCACATTTCAACTCTAACGATCGGCATAATTATCCCCTCCTGGCGAGTATTATAGCAACTTATCCGGTGAAAACCGAACGTGCTATAATCTTTGCATGCTGAAAAAGCTTTTTTCTGCCGGTTTGCTTGCGCTGATCTTAGTCACGGTCGCCCAGGCCGATCTTACACCGGACAAAGAACAGGCTCTTTACAACCGCTTCGTCAAACTCACGACCCCTTACGGGCAAAAGGTCGGGCTCGCCTTCATCGATCTTGGGACCGGAAAAGAATTGACGATCAACGGCAGCCGGGAGTTCCCAACCGCCTCGGTCGGCAAGGTTCCGGTCATGGCCGCCGCATACGCTTTGGCGGAAAATAGTCTGTTAAACCTGGATACCAAGGTCTGCTACCGACCGCAAGACCGTTTGGGAGGATCGGGCATTCTGCAGTGGACCAGGTGCGGGAGGTATTATTCACTCCGCCGGTTAATTTCTTTGATGATCATGCACTCCGATAATACCGCAACCAAAATGCTAGTCGACAACTTAGGCCTGTCCGCGATCAATAGTTACCTGCAAGCCCAGGGGTTAAGCGAGATCGTCATCGCCGATCCCACCATGCTGCGCGAACCCCCGCTCCCCAGACGGAACCTGACCACCCCACTGGCTATGGCTCACCTGGTCGCCAGGATCGAGCAACGCCAGGGTTTCAGTGAAAGTTCGGTCGCGGAGATGTTGAAGTTTATGCGAAACCAGAAATACCGCTGGGGACTCTGGCGCGGCGTCCCTCCCGGGACACCGATCGCCGACAAAACCGGCAATCTTACCGGAATATTAAATGATATCGGCGTGGTCTATACTCCAGCCGGGAACTATATTTTGGGGATCTTCACCAGTAATTTTAGCCAGAAGAAAAACGCCCGAAAATTGATCAACAACCTCTCTCAAGCCGCCTATGAAGAGTACACCGGGAAAAAAGTCATCTTTCCAAAGCCAGTGATCAAGAAAAAAATAAAAAAACGGCGACGGATAAAACGAATTAAAAAGAAAGTCTATCGCAAGGCCGTCAAAAAGCGGCTTTATAAGGCGGCGATAACCGCGTCGGCCATCTGCGAAGTTGAAGCGGCGGTCGGATCGTTCCGGTCGTCTTTGAGGTCGTAAGTCACTTTTTTCTTTCCGGCAATCACTTTGGCAACCGCCGCGTCCAAGCGTTTGGCCGCTTCAGTTTCACCAATATAATTAAGCATTAAAACAGCGGACAGGATCATGGCCGTGGGATTGACTTTGTTTTGCCCGGCGTATTTAGGAGCCGAACCGTGGATTGCTTCGAAAACCGCGATCCCCTCTCCCAAGTTGGCTCCCGGAGCGAGCCCCAACCCGCCGATCAGGCCGGCACAGAGGTCGGAAAGGATATCGCCATAAAGGTTAGGCAGGCATAACACGTCATAGAGTTCCGGTTTTTGCACCAACTGCATGCACATATTGTCGATCAGCCGTTCTTCGTATTCGATACCGGGGTATTCTTTAGCGACTTCCTGCGCCGCCTTGAAGAAAAGCCCGTCGGTAAACTTCATGATGTTAGCTTTGGAAATGGCGGTCACTTTTTTACGGCCGTGTTTAACGGCGTACTCAAAAGCGAATTTAACGATCCGTTTTGAGCCGGAGACCGAGATCGGCTTAATGGAAATGCCGGAATCGGGCCGGATCTTCTTTTTCGAGAGCTTTTCGATCTCGGAAATTAACGTTTTGGTCTCCGGTTTTCCTTCTTCAAACTCAATCCCAGCATAGAGGTCTTCCGTATTTTCCCGGACAATGACCAGGTCGATGTTCTCATAGCGCGACCTGACCCCTTTATATGACCTGGTCGGCCGCAAACAAGCGTAAAGATCGAGTTCTTTGCGGATTGCAACGTTAACCGAACGAAAACCGGTCCCGATCGGCGTGGTCAGCGGTCCTTTTAACGCGATCTTATTCTTGCGGATCGAAGCAAGCGTGGAATCAGGGAGCGGGGTCCCGTACTTCGCAATGACGTCAGCTCCAGCTTCGGCGATCTCCCAGTCAACTTTGACCCCGGTCGCGTCAACGCAGCGCCGGGCCGCGGTCGAAACTTCCGGACCGATCCCGTCGCCTGGTATTAAGGTTATTTTGTGGATCATATGAAATTACCTGCTCCTTTTGTCGATAACATTATAGCAAAACGTAGCTTGGCGGTAAAGGAGACATGATAATGTCCATGCAAATAAAAAGAACTACTTCATTCGGTTCTTTTTTTAGACGGTACGCGGCTCCAGTTTCAATTGCTTTAGCGGCGGCAGGTTGCTCCCCCTCAACCATCTCCAGACCAGACTATCAACCAAAGGCATCTGTCTCGGACAGCCGCGTTGTTTTATCCGGTTCGCTGTCGCAGGTTTTTCGGCAAATGATGGAGCGGCCAGGGGCCTTCTTTCAAGATGGGATGATCACTAAAGAACATTTTCATAATTCTGCCCCTGATGGAAATGATAATTTCCTAAAAGGAAGATTAGTCAAAGATGTTACAATTATCAGCAATAATAGGAGCGTAACCTTTAAGCACGGGACTGACATAAGGGTTGCTGATGGCGATTTTATTCAAGGGACCTTGGGCCAGGACATGTCGTTGACGATCGCCGGCAATGCTTTTACTATAAAAGCCGGAGTTAGCGTGAGATGGGACATCAACAACGGAATTTCAGGTGGATGGATCTTGCCTGAGGATACGGCTTTCATACTAAATAACCGCCAAGTAGATTTTAAAAGAGGAACAGAATTAGTTTTTAGCAATTCTAGCTTTTTCGGGACATTAGTTCGTGACACGGAACTTTTAATCGACAATCAGAGCGTACTTTTTAAAGGTGGGACATATTTACGAGTAGCCGTTAGTAGCGCTGACAATGATTCTCGTTTTTTCGGCAGATTAGCTCGGGACACAGAACTTTTAGTTGGCAATCAGCGCGTACTTTTAAAAGGCGGAGCAAATTTAACGGTAACGTCATCCGACTGTCTCGGGACATTAGCGCGGGACACTGATTTTCTTATTAACAACCAGCGCGTTTCATTTAAAGGCGGGCACTATATTGGAATTTGGAATAATGGTGCGCCTAAATTGGGAACTCTTCTCAAGGATACAGAAATCGATGGAAAATGGTATAGCGGGAACAAAGAAATCAACATTTATCCCAACGGCCGGTCGAAAAAGGGAGTTTTGGCTCAACCCATTAATGAGGAAGGGGTCGCCTTAGGACGCGGGGAAACCGTTTGTTACGATCCAGCCGGCAAATTAATAAATTGGCGGCAACTGCTTCCGGGCCAAGAATTGCTTGTCCCTTTACTTTGCACGTCTCACGACCAGGGGCAAACCCAAGGCATCGTTATTAAAGAACTAATAATCCCGATGGCGGAAATATTTGCCTTAATTCCTGATTTTGCCAAGTCCCTCCCGGACCAGCCCGTTAAAGTGAGGCTAACCCTTCCAACCCATCATCGGCCGATAACAACCACCATAAGCCTTCGAACCATCGCCCAGTCGCTTGCCAGGCAAGCGGACCTGAAGATATCGCCCAACACAATTAAAATCACCTTTGATAGAGCGGGGCTTCCTATTCAAGTACATGTAATTGGCGATCTGAAAATAAACAATCAAATCACAATGTTAAGGGACGACAACACGACCTTAAGGGTGCCATTAGATTTGATTCCAGCCATTATTCGTGGCGCAATGTTTTCAAAGGCGACCGAATCATTATTAAAAGCAAACCCTGCTTACAAAAGACTTCCGGAATAACCAATCTTTTGGACCGATCCCGTCGTATGGTATTAAGGTTATTTTGTGGACCATCTTTATTGATTAAGCTTTTTTTCGATGATAAAATCAATCTTGCCTGCCGAAAGGCAGGTCTTATGAAAAACCTCAAGAAAAAAAAGATCGCCGTCCTCTGCGGCGGGCGTTCCCGCGAACGGGAAGTCTCGCTCCGCTCCGGCAAACGGGTCTACGAATCTTTGAAAAGCCAGGGTTTCAACGTCATTAAGCTCGACCTGACCGACAATCTGGTCGCCGACCTTAAGAAAAAAAAGATCGACCTGGTTTACATCATTCTGCATGGCCAATATGGCGAGGACGGAACCATTCAGGGCGTGCTGGAACTGGCCGGGATCCCCTACACCGGCTCCAAAGTCCTGGCCTCGGCTCTCGCCATGAACAAACTGGCCGCCAAGCGGATCTTTGACGCCGCTAATATCCCGACCCCGCGCTATTTGCCGATCGACCGGAATGCCGACCTTCAAGCTGAAGCCGACAAGATCCGCCGGATCTTCCCTTTCCCGCTAGTCGTGAAACCGACCTCGGAAGGATCTAGTTTCGGGGTTTCGATCCTTAAATCCGGGGAAAAACTGGAAAGCGTCCTGGAAAAAGGGCTCAAAGAATACAGAGAACTTTTCGTTGAAGAGTTCATTAAAGGGAAAGAGATCACCATCGGCGTGATCGGGACCGGCGCCGACCTTCAGGCCCTGCCGATCCTGGAACTGGTCCCGAAGAACGAGTTTTACGATTTCGCGGCTAAATATACCAGCGGCCTGACCGAGTTTATTATTCCGGCGAGGCTCCCCGCTCCGCTCTACAAAAGGGCGCAAGAACTGGCGCTCTCGGCCCATCAAGCGCTCGGTTGTTACGGCGTCTCCCGGGTCGACATGATCGTTTCGCACGACCATATACCATATGTTACCGAGGTCAATTCCCTCCCCGGAATGACCGAGCATTCCGATCTGCCGGCGGAGGCGGCGAATGCCGGCATAACTTTTGACCAGCTGGTAGTTAAAATCCTTGAAAGCGCGTTCTAAGAAAAAGCGGAACCGTTTCCGGCTGGTGGCGCGGCTCTTCACGCTCGCCGTTCTAGCCATGATCGGCTATTATTTCCTCTCCCTCTCGATCTGGAACATCCAGGAGATCGCCGTCGAGGGGACAAAAATGCTCAGCCCGCAGGAGCTCCGCGATTACAGCGGCCTCCCGCTCGGCCGAAACCTGTTCTTCACCAGCTTCCGGCCCGCCCATAAAAAGCTCGACCGGGTCGGCGTAATTAAGAAACACCGGATCCGCCGACTGCCGCCGGCCACCGTCTTGATCGTCGTGGAAGAACGGCAGCCGATCGCGGTCCTGGTCATCAACAACCGCTTTACGGTCGTCGATCGCGACGGCTATATTCTCAACAATGTTTCGGCGCTCAATCTCCACCTCGATAACATTACCGACCTGCCGGTTATCTCCGGCCTGGGGACCAAGGAACTGGTTTCCAGCACCCAGATCGCGCCAAAGCTGGCGCTCCTGATCAATGAAACGGTCGTGGAACTCTCGCGGCTGCTCGGCTCGCGGCGGATCAACCTATCGATCGGCAGTTATCGGCGGATCAACATCATGCTCGACGACGTTCTGCGGATCGACCTTGGCCAGGACGAACGGATCAAGACCAAGATCGCCGTCGTCAAACGGCTCCTCCCCCGGATCGCCGGCCGCTGGAATGAGGTTGAGTATCTGGACGTCCGTTTCCCGGAAACACCGGCCATAAAGTTCAAAAAATAAGCGCTCCCGTTGCAATTTTAGCGCCTTGTGTTAAAATTGCACCACATTCCCTGACAAGGAGATTATCAAATGGGTGGCCAAGGTTTTGCGACGATAAAAGTCTTTGGGGTCGGAGGTGGCGGAACCAATGCCGTCAACCGAATGATCAGTAGCGGCGTGGTCGGAGTCGAATTCTGGGCCGCCAATACCGATCTGCAAGCCTTAAGCGTTTCCCTCGCCGACCATAAGCTTCAGCTGGGCGCGAAACTGACCCGCGGTTTGGGCGCCGGCGCCAATCCCGAGATCGGCCAAAAAGCGGCCGAAGAAAGCCGCGACGACGTCAAGCTCGCTCTGCAGGGAGCGGACATGGTCTTCTTAAGCGCCGGCATGGGTGGCGGGACCGGGACCGGAGCCTCGCCGATCATCGCCGAAGTCGCTAAAGAGCTCGGCTGTCTGACCATCGGGGTCGTGACCCGGCCTTTCCGTTTTGAAGGACCGGTTCGCAATTCCCAGGCTGAATCTGGTATCTCCCTCCTTAAAGAAAAAGTTGACGCCCTAATTGTTATTCCTAACGACAAACTCCTCCAGGTGGTGGAGAAAAAGGTTTCGATCATTGAGGCCTTCAAAGTCGCCGACGATGTCCTCCGCCAGGGGGTCAAAGGGATCTCCGACCTGATCACCGTCCCCGGTCTGATCAATCTCGACTTTGCCGACGTCCGGACGATCATGTTCGAAGCGGGTTCGGCCATGATGGGGATTGGGAGCGGAAGCGGAGAGAACCGGGCCGTTGAAGCGGCGGAAAAAGCGATCGCCTCGCCACTGCTGGAAGAAACGATCACCGGCGCTAAGGGGATTATTTTCAACGTCACCGGCGGATCCGACCTGACCCTCTATGAAGTCAACGAAGCGGCCGAGGTTATTTATAACGCCGGCGATCCCGACGCCAATATCATCTTCGGTGCCACGATCGACGAGAAACTCCAGGGGGAAGTAATCGTGACCGTTATCGCCACCGGCTTCAAATCGGTCCAGAACCGGGAAAAAGAAAGCATGTCCTTCATCCGGCCGCGGACGACCCAGGCGGCCCAACCGGCAAAATCATCGGCCGAAAGTCATAAGGACGACATTGAATTGCCCCCTTTCATGCGCTAAATTATGGAGCTTTTTCTTTTTCCTTTCTTAAAATCGCTGATCGCCCTCTTTATCATTACCGATTCGCCGGGGAACCTCCCCTTCTTTATGGGGCTGACCGAAGGGCTTAGCCTAAAAGAAAAGCGCTCGATCTTTGCCACCTCAATCATGACCGGGTTTATCACCCTGATCGCTTTTATGCTGGCCGGGAAAGCGGTCTTTGACCTGTTTGGCATCACCTTGGACGATTTCCGGATCGCCGGCGGGATCCTCCTCTTTTGGATCGCCATTGAAATAATGCTGCGGGGGAGAGTTAACTTCGAACACAAAGAAGATGTTGGGGTCGTACCGCTCGGCTGTCCCCTGTTGGTCGGTCCGGGGGCGATCACCGCTTCGCTGGTCATGCTGCAAACGTACGGCTACGCCATCACCTTAAGCGCGATCGGTTCCTGCTTTTTCCTGATCTGGCTGGTCTTGCATTTCGCCGACGACATTTACCGCTTCCTGGGGAAAAACGGCTCGCTGATCTTAGCGAAAATCTCCGCTATCCTGATCGCCGCGATCGCCATCCAATTCATCCGCGAAGGGTTGTTCGGGATCTTCCGGCTTCACTAAAAATAAGCTTTAAACTCCTCATAATCGGCCGCGTTCGGCGAGATAAATAGGATTAGATTGCGGTAATCCGGTTTCTTTTTCAAACCACCGAGCAGCCCGGCATGACTTCCCCCATTGACCACCGCCTGCCAGGCTTCTACGGTAGAATAGCCGCTCTCTTCAATCAAATAACGGGCGATGATCGCTCCGGTCCGATCCGCTCCCCAACGGCAATGGATGTAGACCGGTTTTTTCATCAGCTCTTTGATCTTTGCCCACTCCACCGCGGTTGGGACTTTGGCGCTGCTCATTGGAAGATGGAAACGCGTCAGCCCAGCCTGTTTTAATAGCCGGGGGTATCTTTTTTGGGCCGCGCTGGAATTCTCCAGGTCAATGATATTTTCAATCCCTTCTTCCTTTAAAAACTTAAAGATTGCCGCGACTTGTTGGTCGGTATTTTTAAATTTATGGGGGTTCAGGGGATGCCCACCGGCCAAGATATGTCCATCGATCAAACGACAATTATAAGGGATAGGGCCTTGGCCGGTTACTTTAGAGGCTGGGAATTTCTGACAAATCGAGGTATCGGCAAAAGCCAAAGGCACCAGGAGGATAAAAAACGCGGCTATTAAAACAACTCGTTTTATTATAAAAACCACCCAAAGATTTTCAAAGAATCGGGGCGAGAGGATTTGAACCTCCGACCTTCCCGATCCGATCGGGACGCTCTACCAAGTTAAATATCGGGGCGAGAGGATTTGAACCTCCGACCTCACGGTCCCGAACCGTGCGCTCTACCAAGCTAAGCTACGCCCCGACGTCTTAAGTCTATTCTATCATTTTTCCGGCGACTTGTTCAATGTTACGTTGTTTATCAATTATTAATACAAGCCATGTTCATTGAAACAACGAGTATACTGTTTGTCCATAATGATCAGATGATCGGTCAGCCAATTTTCCAAAAATTCGACCATTTGGCCTACGATATCGGCCTCGCCCTTTTCGTACCGCGCCACTAAGACCCCAACCTTAGCCAACAATTCCCGATGGACCCTCTTATGCTCCGCCGCCCCTTCAAATTGAAAAAGATCGAAATACTTCTCTTCGGTGCTAAAATGGAGGTTCGCGTAATCGACCAACTTTTTGATCGCTTCGCCAAGATTTATGGTTTTATGAAAAAGATATGATTGGTAGAGATCGTTAAGCATACCTAAAAAATATTGATGCTGCTCATCGATTTCCCTGACGCCAACGCTCATTTCTTTAGTCCAGCTTATCGGCATTTTTGCACCTCGCAGAGCTTAAGATTTTTTCCGTAACTTATTCAACGCCTCGCTGATCGTCGGCTCTTTACCGTCAAAATAACGCCGAAGATCGAAACGATGGGCGTAGATCGCCAGCAGGGCCGCGCCAAAACCGAACACAATGTATTCCCATCTCCAGGAACCAAACCACATAATCAGCGGCAACAAGCAAAGGATCAGGATCGTTGCCGGAATGAAATAACGAACGATCAAAAAACTGAAGAGCCAAAAACAAATGATCACCAGGGCAAAAAATGGATCAAGCGCCAGTAAGATCCCGCCGGTCGTCGCCACCCCTTTTCCCCCCTCGAACTTTAAGAAAACCGAAAAATCATGCCCGGCGATCGCGGCTAACCCGGAGAGCGCGATCCCCCAATCGGGTAAACCGAGATAGCGGGCCAAAGCAATCGCCAGATAACCCTTGGCAATATCGCCAAGTAAGGCAAAGATCGCCGGCAAGGGACCGGCCACGACTAAAACATTGGTTGCTCCGACATTGCCCGACCCTTCTTTGCGAACATCTTTCCCGTTGATCTTATGAGGGAAGAAATGGCTGAAAGGGAGGCTCCCCAATAAGTAGGCAAACCCGACATAGAAAAGCGTCAAAATAGCTGTCATGTTCCGGTTAAGAAACTTTTTCCAGACCGAAGGCCTTATGCAAGATCTGGACCGCTTTCTTCCCCAGCTCCGCTTTGATAATGCAGGAGATCTTGATCTCGGAAGTACTGATCATTTGGATATTGATCGAATTTTCAGCCAACGCGCTGAACATTTTCGAAGCGGTCCCGGGCTGGCTGACCATTCCCACCCCGACCAACGAGACCTTGCAGACATCGGAATCGGAGACGACCCCTTCGGCGTTCAATTCTTTGGCGACCCGTTGCGCGACCTCGACCCCTTTTTTCAGGTCGGTCTTTTCGACGGTAAAGGCCATATCGGCGCTGGTCCCCTGCGAATTGATCGATTGGACGATCATGTCAACGTTGACCTTTTCCTTGGCCAAGGCCCCAAAAAGTTTAGCGGCGATCCCCGGCTTGTCCGGCATCTTGAGGATCCCGATCTTGGCAACGTTCTCGTCGAGGGCAATCCCCCTGACCGCTTCTGTTTTTTCCATTTTTCCTACCTCCTTGGCAATCCGGGCCGGCGACATGATATAGGTCCCTTCATCGTCCTTTAAACTGGACCGGAGATGAATGACCATGTCATAGATGCTGGCGCACTCGACGGAACGCGGATGCAGGACCTGCGCTCCCAGGCTGGCCAATTCCAGCATCTCTTCATAAGAAATATATTTGATCTTCCGGGCTTCTTTGACGATCCGCGGATCGGTGGTGTAGACCCCGTCAACATCGGTGTAGATATCGCAAACATCAGCCTTAAGAGCGGCAGCAATAGCGACGGCGGAGGTATCGGACCCGCCGCGGCCGATGGTGATAATATCCCCTTTGCTGTCGATCCCCTGAAATCCTGTTATGACGACGACCTTACCGGCTTTCAATTCGCCTTTCAGCCTTTCAAGGTGGATCTCCTTGATGCGGGCTTTTTTGTAAATATCTTCGGTCACGACACCAGCCTGGCCGCCGGTCAGGGAGATCGCCGGACAATCCATCGCCTGGAGCGCCATCGAAAGGAGTGACGCCGAGACCTGCTCGCCGGTAGAAACTAACATGTCATATTCGCGGGGATCGGGATTATCGGTGACTTTGTTCATCAGGTCGATCAATTCGTCGGTGGTATGCCCCATCGCCGAGACGACCACGACCACATCGTTCCCGGCGTCTTTGACTTTTTTGACGCGGCGCGCGACATTCTTGATCTTTTCGGGATTCCCAACGGAAGTTCCGCCGTATTTGTGGACAATTATTGCCATAACTTAGAAATTATATCACGGGTTCGTTGATAATTCCGCTAAAACCGCCGCCCCCAACAGGCCGGCGTCGTCACCTAATCCGGACAGGACAACTTTCGAGGCCAGATCGTTCTGTTGCGGCCAGGAAACGACTCCCGGCGAACGTAACATCATTCTTAAAGTATCCAACAACGGTTGGCCAATTTGCGCCACTCCACCGCCTATAACATGGAGTCCCTTTAATGTTAAGGCATGGCCGGTCGAAATATTCATCGCCAGATGAGCCATCGCGTCCTGAACCACTTTGCCCGCAATCTCGTCCTTTGCAAGAAACGCATCGCCAACTTCTTTCCCGGTCAGTTTTCTTCCAGTCGACTTAAAATACTCGTTAGCCATAGCACTCCCGCTGACGTAAGCCTCAACGCAACCGCTGGCGCCGCAGCCGCATTCTCTAGCCGACAGATCGAGGATCGGATTAACGACTTTGAAATGGCCGCCTTCGGCCGCGTTGGGGAAAATCTCCCGTTCCCCATCCACAATCGCGAAACCATAACCGGTCCCAATCCCGTGCCAGATCACGATCTCTTCCGTCCGGCCACTCCCAAACATCGCTTCCCCCATTACTGCGGAACGAGCGTCATTAAAACCATACATTCTTATCCCGATCGTCTGCGACAACTCTTTAATAAACCCATTAAAGCCAAATCTTAAATTCGGCGGAGAAAATAGCGGCTCCCCGCTGGCCCCGTCTATTGGGCAAGGGAAGCCAATTCCACCGACGGTAACATCATTAACTCCAAACCGGGAAATTTCCAGAGCGGATCTTTCGGCCAAGGCTTCGGAACTTGAGAATTCTTTCATCGACACACGGACCGACCTTTCAATCTGGCCTTGTTTCACAACGGCCAAACGTAAATTTGTTCCGCCGATATCACCGGCCAGGACCCGGCACGCCGGCGTGGCAAAATAATTCGCGACTCTTTTGATAACGTTCATTGCTTTTCTCCTTAACAACCATAATTGGCGGACGTTTAATTATCATTGCCCAGGGGGGAAAATTTCAGCGAATGTTTGACGAATCGGAGGTCGGCGAAATTTAAGCGGTCAGCGAGAAGATCTCTTTCGGCGTCAGATAGCGCCACTCACCCGGCTGCAACGGCCCCAGGGTCAAGGTCCCCATTCGGACCCGGCGTAAAGAAAGAACTTCGTTCCCCAGAGCTTCAATCATCTTCCTGATCTGGCGGTTCCGACCTTCCTTGAGGATCATTTTAAGCCGACGATTATCCTTGGCCATAACTTTAGCCGGCAGGGTCTTCTTCCCTTCGATCATGATCCCTTGCCTGAGCGCTTCGACATCGGAAGGGAACAGGGGCTTGGCGACCACGACTTCGTACTCTTTTTCATGCTCGTAGCGGGGATGGGTCAATTTTAGGGCAACCTGGCCATCGTTGGTGATCAGGAGGAGCCCTTCAGAGTCCCGATCCAACCGTCCAACCGGGAATAACCGCCCCTTAACCCCTTTTAACAGGTCCAAAACGGTCGTCATTTCATCCTGCGCGCAGGTGGAAACCACTCCCTGCGGCTTATTCATTAATATGTATATTTTCTTGTTGTTACTTGATATTATTGAGTCGTCAACCGTCACTTTATCCCGCTCCGGATCGATCTTAACCCCCTGTTGGTCAACGATCACGCCGTTAACCTTGACCCGACCAGCCTTGATCAGTTCTTCAGCCTTACGCCGGGAAGCGCACCCGCTATCGGCCAGATATTTATGCAATCTTATCGGTTCCATATTCCTCATTGTAGCACGGTTTTCTTCCGGAACTTAAATGCCTACATATTTAGGCTTGTCACCCTTTCCTTACTATGTTAAAATTCTTATAAGAGTTCGGAAAAGGAAAAAGGTTAATCTGGATATGATATCCGGTGTTTTCATTGAAAAAATATATCGATTCATTCAATCAAATATCATTAGCCAATAGAATTACGTTATTGAGGTTAGCCTTGGTCCCGGTCTGCGTGCTCTTCCTGCTGGTCGGCATGTACGGCTTAGCGGCCGTCACCTTCCTTTTCCTCTCTTTTTCCGACGCGCTTGACGGTTACATCGCCCGGAAATATTACCAGGTCTCGGAAATCGGTAAATTGCTCGATCCCTTAGCGGATAAGATCCTTGTCATCTCTGTACTGATAGCGCTTACTGGTCTAGGGAATGCTAATCCTGTTCCGGTCATCCTGATTTGTGCGCGAGAGTTCATCGTTGCCAGCGTACGCGGGCAAAAAATCTTTGCCGCCAGCCCGGTCGCTAAATGGAAGACCGCCGTCCAGATCCTGGCGGTTTTCATGATCATGCTGAACCTCCCGCTTGCCGGATTAGTTCTTTGGATTGCCGTGGCGTTATCGCTCGTCTCGGGAGGAGCGTACCTATGGCAGAGCGAACTAATCAAGCAGCTGAAAATAAGTTAAACTTCTTCAGCCAGGTCTTGTCGGCCCTTGGCAAGAACACCGATCACCAGGTGGCGGAGCTGTTGCATCAGCAGCGCCTGACGGTTTCGGTCGCCGAGTCGTTGACCGGCGGGCTGATCTCCAGCCGCCTGACCAGTCTCCCCGGCAGTTCCGACTTCTTCATCGGCGGCCTAGTTTGTTACTCCCCCAGGATTAAAGTTACCCAGGTCGGGATCGCCCCCGCTCTCATCAGCCAGTATGGCGTCGTTAGCCGCGAAGTCGCCGTCGCACTTGCTGAAGAGATCAGGAAAAGGTTTAAAACTGACGTCGGTCTGGGTATTACCGGAGTGGCCGGCCCAGCCCCGATCCCGCCGGCGCCGGTCGGCCAGGTCTTCATCGCCGTGGCCAGCAAGAACGGGACCGATTGGAAAGAGCTCAATCTGGACGGGAAACGTGAAGAGATCAGAAATAAAGCGGCGGAAGCGGCCCTGGGGCTGCTCTGGCTGCATTTAGGCGGAGAAACAAAGGCGCTCGACCGAAGCGCTTAAATATTCGGTCCGTCGGCTCCATTATAGTAAAAAAAACCGCGTGGTCGTTGTGATGAAGGCGGAAGCCAGGTCCGCCCGTGTTCCAAGAGTTTGTTAAGGAGGTCAACTATTATGGTCAGTGAAAAAACCGAAAAAAGCGCGGATAAGAGCGCTGAAAAAGCGGCTGAAAAGGCTGAAAAAGCCAATGAACGTTCCAAGGCCCTGGGGATCGCCATTGCCCAGATCGAAAAGAATTACGGCAAAGGTTCGATCATGAAATTGGGAGAAGCGTCCAAGTTGAACGTCGAGGTCATTCCGACCGGCGCCCTGTCGGTCGACGTGGCGCTCGGGGTCGGCGGATTCCCGCGCGGCCGGATCATCGAGATCTACGGTCCGGAAGGCGGCGGCAAGACCACCGTTTCCCTGCACGCCATTGCCGAAGCTCAGCGCCGGGGAGGCGTAGCCGCCTTCATCGATGCCGAGCATTCCATGGACCCGGCCTACGCCAAAAAACTGGGGGTCAACATCGACAATCTGCTGATCTCCCAGCCGGACTACGGCGAACAGGCCTTGGAGATCGCCGAGACCCTGATCCGCTCCGGAGCGATCGACATCATTGTCGTCGACTCGGTAGCGGCCCTGGTTCCGAAAGCCGAAGTTGAAGGGGAAATGGGCGACGCGGTCATGGGGCTCCAGGCCAGATTAATGTCCCAGGCCCTGCGCAAGCTGACGTCGGTCATCAGCAAGTCGAAGACCGTGATGATTTTCATCAACCAGTTGCGCGAAAAGATCGGGGTCATGTTCGGCAATCCGGAGACCACGCCGGGAGGCCGGGCGCTCAAGTTCTATTCCTCGGTCCGGTTGGATGTTCGGGCGGCCGAAAAGCTTAAAGACGGAGACAAGATCATCGGCACCCGGGTCAAGGTTAAAGTCGTCAAGAACAAGGTCGCGCCGCCGTTCCGCGAGGCCAGCTTCCTCCTGATCCACGGAGAAGGCTTGCTCCGGGAAGCGGACATTCTTGATCAGGCGGTCAACCTGAACATCGTGGAAAAGAGCGGTTCCTGGTTTTCTTACGGCGGAGAGAAGATCGGCCAAGGGTTTGACGGAGCGGTCAAATTCCTAAAGGAAAACGGCAAGATCTCGACTAAGATCGAAGCGGAAATTCGCAAGTCGCTGGCCCATAAAGAGTAATTTTCTAGAGGGGGGTTTTATCATGTCGGTATATTCATTGTTTTACTTGGTGGTCGTCGCGGTGGTCGTGTTCGGCCTGGCGATCGCCTATCTGCTGATCAAACGGCAGATGGCTGATCAGAAGATCCGGATCGCCGAGGAATCGGCCAAACGGGTGACCGAGGACGCGAAAAAAGAGGCGGAACGGATCCGCAAAGAATCGATCCTCGAAGCCAAGGACGAAGCGATCAAACAGCGGGCGGAGCTCGAAAAGGAAGCCAAAGAAAGAAAGGCTGAACTAACTTCGCTGGAACGCCGCCTGCAGTCGCGCGAAGACCATTTGGAGAACAAAGAGAAGAACCTGGATACGAAAGAGAAGCAGATCAAAAAGATCGAGGAAGATCTGGTCGGACTGAAAGAAACCCTGGCCAACGCCAAGGAACAACTGGTCATCCAACTCGAGAAGATCTCGACTCTTTCCAAGGAAGAGGCCAAGCAGGAACTGCTCCAAAAGCTCGACCGGGAGCTGGAAGTCGACGCCGCCAAACGGATCAGGGCGAACGAGGAAGAGATCAGAAAAGAATCTGACCGCCGCGCCCGCGAGATCCTGGCGACCGCGATCCAGCGCTGCGCCGTCGACCACGTCGTGGAAACCACGACCTCGATGGTCGAGCTGCCGAGCGACGACATGAAAGGCCGGATCATCGGCCGGGAAGGCCGCAACATCCGGGCGTTCGAGACCAAAACCGGGGTCGACCTGATCGTCGACGACACGCCGGAAGCGGTCATCCTCTCGAGCTTTGATCCGCTGCGCCGCGAAACGGCCCGTTTGACCCTGCAGAAACTGATCGCGGACGGTCGGATCCATCCGGCCCGGGTCGAAGAAATGTACGAGAAGTCGAAGACCGAGCTCAAGAACGCGATGTGGGAACACGGCGAACGAGCGACCATGGAAACCGGCGTGCATGGCCTCCCCCCGGTCATCATCCAGCTTCTGGGCCGCCTCCATTACCGGACCTCTTACGGACAGAACGTCCTGCAGCACTCGGTCGAAATGTCCCACCTGGCCGGCATGCTGGCGGCTGAACTCGGCGCCAACGTCGCCCTGGCCAAACGGGCCGCCCTGCTGCACGATATCGGCAAGGCGATCGACCAGGAAGTTGAAGGGACCCACGTCCGGCTCGGCGTCACCTTCGCCCAGAAAGCGGGCGAAACGCCGGAAGTCCTGCACGCCATCGAAGCGCACCACAACGACGTTGAACCGCGGACCATCGAAGCGGTCATCGTCCAGGTCTGCGACGCCATCAGCAGCGCGCGGCCGGGCGCGCGGCGCGACACCCTGGAAGCTTACGTCAAACGGCTGGAGAAGCTGGAAAACGTCGCCAACTCCTTTGAAGGAGTGGAAAAGACCTTCGCTATCTCGGCCGGACGCGAAGTCAGAGTGATCGTCAATCCGGAACGGATCAACGACGATCTGGCCACCAAGCTGGCCCACGACATCGCTAAGAAGATCGAGGCGGAACTGGAATACCCGGGCGAGATCAAAGTCACGGTTGTCCGGGAAATTCGAGCGTCGGATGTCGCCAGATAAGCTTAAGCTGTTATTTATCGGGGATATAGTAGGCGCCTTTGGGCGAGTGGTCGCTAAGCGCCTGCTACCCGATCTAAAGAAAGAATTTTCCATCGACGTGACCATTGCCAACGGCGAGAACTGCGCCCACGGTTTCAGCATCACCGAAAAGATCTACAACGATCTGCTCACGGCCGGAGTTGACGCCTTCACCATGGGAAATCATGTCTGGGAGAAGAAAGAAGTCGCGCAAAAGATCGATCTTTTCGAAAAAATGGCCCGACCGGCCAACTATCCCCCCGGCACCCCAGGCAAAGACCACCTGATCATCGACGTCAAAGGTGTTAAGCTCGGCCTACTCAATTTGAACGGGCGGATCTTTATGCAATGCATGGATTGCCCCTTCCAGGCGGCCGACCGCGTCCTACCAAAATTGAAAGAACAGACCGATCTGGTCCTGGTCGATTTCCACGCTGAAGCTTCATCGGAAAAATACGCCATGGGTTACTACCTGGACGGTAAAGTTTCAGCGATCGTTGGAACTCACACCCACGTTCAGACCGCGGATGAAAGGCTCCTGCCCGGCGGGACCGGCTTCATCTCCGATGTCGGGATGACCGGACCGATCGATTCGATCATTGGGATGAGAAAAGAACAGGTCATGCGCCGGATGATCCGGCAAATGCCGGAGCGCCTGGAACCAGCCAGTGAAGGTCCGGGATTATTTAACGGGGTTGTCGTAACCCTTGACGTGAAAACCGGTAAAGCCCTGGAAATTCAAAGGATCAGACGGATAACCGAACCTTTAAAAGTCGAGGAAAACTAACCGAGGTCTTTGATCTGTTCGAGAACGTTCTTCTTTTTTTCCGCCAGTTCCGCCAGCTTATTTTTCTGGGCTTCCACCGCGGTCTTCGGCGCTTTGGAGGTAAACTTATCGTCGGCCAGCAGCTTGCCGATCCGGTCCTGTTCCTGCTCTAATCGCTCCGCTTCTTTGTTCAACTTCTCGATCTCTTTAGCCAGGTCGATCACGCCGGCCAGTAGAACATACCCTTGCGTGTCGCCGGCCGAGAAGAGCGCCGCCTGTTTCGGCTTTTCCACCAGCTGGTCACAGGTCGTTATCTTCGAAACTTTGGTCAGAGCCTTAATAAAATTCTCGCCCTGCTGCAGCGCGGCCTTCTCTTCAGTTTTCGAGACGACCAGCAAGATCTCCACGTCCTTGGTCTGGACCCCTTTTTCCGCTTTCACATTCCGGATGCCGTTGATCAGCGCTTTGATATAAGCCATGGCCGCATCGGCCGATGGATCAATAAATTTCGGTTCCTGCTCGGGCCAGGGCTGCAGCATGATGGTCCCCGGCTGTTTGTTGCTTTTCTCGACCAGCTTTTGCCAGAGCTCTTCGGTAATGAACGGCATAACGGGATGGAGCAGCCGCAGCGTTCCTTCCAGAACATAAGCCAGCACTTTAAGCGCCTTTTCTTTTCTCGCCGGCTCCTTGGAATAGAGGTCAGCCTTGGAGATCTCAACATACCAATCGCAGAACTCGCCCCAGATAAAATCGTAAAGCAGCTTGGCCGCTTCACCGAAGGAGAATTTATCGATCGCCGCTCCGACTTCTTTGATCGTCGCGTGATATTGGCTAATGATCCAACGGTCGGCCAGGTTCAATTCGTCCGGCACCTCGATCGCGAGCTTGTCTTCAATGTTCATCAAAACGAACCGGCTGACGTTCCAGATCTTATTGGCAAAATTTCTGGCTTCGGTGATCTTGTCTTCCGACAGTTTGACGTCCTGCCCCTGCCCCGCGATCAAGGCAATAAATGTAAAGCGGAGCGCGTCGGCTCCCGCCTTATCGATCACTTCGAGCGGATCGATCACGTTCCCCCACGACTTGCTCATCTTCTTGCCGTGGACGTCCTTGACCAGCGCGTTGAAATAAACCGTGCGGAACGGCACGTCTTTCATGAAATGCAGGCCGGCCATCAGCATCCTGGCGACCCAGAAGAAGATAATGTCGTAGCTCGTGACCAACACATCGGTCGGATAAAAAGTCTTCAGGTCGGCCGTCTCATCAGGCCAGCCCAGCACGGAGAACGGCCATAGCGCGGAAGAGAACCAGGTGTCAAAAACATCCGGGTCCTGTTTCCAACCGTCCCCCTTGGGCGGCTCTTCGCCGACGTAGATCTCCTCGCCTTTATACCAGGCGGGAACCTGGTGCCCCCACCACAATTGGCGGGAAATACACCAGTCGCGCGGATTGGTCATCCATTGCATGTAGAGCTTTTCCCAGCGCTCGGGTAGGAATTTGGTCCGGCCCTCTTCGACCGCGGCATTGGCTTTTTCCGCCAGCGGCTTAACTTTAACGAACCATTGGTCGGAAAGGTACGGCTCAACCACCGTGTTGCAGCGATAGCAGTGGCCGACCGAATTCTCGTACTCTTCAACCTTGACCAGCAGATCCTGCTCGGTCAGCAACTCAATGATCCTTTCCCGGGCTTTGAACCGGTCCAACCCCTCTAGAGCGGCCAACGTCTTCTTCTCTTCAGGACTGAATTCGTTCAGGGTAATCTTCGCGTCGGGCGTTAGGAGGTTAATGAAGGGTAAATTATGCCGCATTCCCATGTCATAATCGTTGGGATCGTGCGCCGGGGTAACTTTGACGGCACCGGTGCCGAACGAGGCATCGACATAATCGTCTTTGATGATCGGGATATGGCGGCCGACCAGCGGCAGGACGATCGTCTTCCCCCACATGTGCTTGTAGCGGTCGTCCTTCGGGCTGACGGCGACCGCGGTATCCCCCAGCATCGTCTCCGGCCGGGTCGTGGCAACAATAATGAAGCCTTTGCCGTCGGATAATGGGTATTTGATATGCCAAAGATGGCCTTTGGTCGTTTCGTACTGGACCTCGATATCGGAGATTGCCGTACCGCATCTCGGGCACCAGTTAATGATCCGTTTTCCCCGGTAGATCAGCCCTTCGTTATAGAGCTGGACAAAATGACGTTTGACAGCTTTCGATAAACCTTCATCCAGCGTGAAACGTTCGCGCGACCAGTCGCAGGAAGCGCCTAGCCGTCGCAGTTGTCGCGTAATCCGTCCCCCGTATTCCTTTTTCCACTCCCAGACCCGTTCCACGAATTTTTCACGCCCCAAATCGTCCTTGGTCTTCCCCTCTTTCTTTAGTTCCCGTTCGACCACATTTTGCGTAGCAATCCCGGCATGATCGGTCCCAGGGACCCACAAAGCCTGATAGCCCTGCATCCTCTTATAGCGGATCAGCAGGTCTTGGATAGAGTTATTGAGGGCGTGCCCCATATGAAGCGAGCCGGTAACATTTGGCGGCGGAATAACGATGGAAAAGGGAGGCTTGGGTGCCTGCGGATCTGGCTTGAAGAACCCGTGCTCTTCCCAATAGGTGTACCATTTTTGTTCGACTTCGGCTGGATTATAAACTTTAGCTAGTTCTTCACTCATTGTTTCCCTCTATTATCGTCTAATTATAGCAAAGATCAGGCGATTCTGGAACAAGACCTGAAATTATCTACTTTTTTCAATGATAACTTTGTAGCCCAATAGAAAGGATTTAAACATGATCAAGATCGGCCGAACATCGGTTTCAATGGTTAAACAGGAGCTTTATAGTATAATTCGTCCTAATGTTCCCAAATTAATTACCAGAACAGCGAATGGGAAATTAAGCAGCCGGGAACTTCTCCATTTAGTTGTTCATCTCCAGAAAAGACCGGCCTCATTTAGTTATGAAGCGAAGCGAACAATTAAATACGAGATTCTTACTCATGTATTTGAAGAATATGAAGGAGAAATTAGCGAAATCGCGCGCCACGGGTTGAATTTTTTAAGCCAGCAAATCCCATCCTATCCGCCACAAGGAGGTGAGCAGAAGCCAGACCTCACGATCGCCCCTCCCTCCCCTCTCTCTCCGCCAACTGCGCCAAAAGAGAGAGAAGGCGTGGCCGCCACCATAGAGGAACTTCCGCCTTCTCACCGTTATTCAATCTATGATCTGTTTAGCAAAAAAAGATAACTTACAATTGCTGATCAATGATCATATCCGAAGTCAGCCGCGGAAGTCGGAGATAATCCTTCATCCCTTCGAAACAAGCGCTCGCCGGGATCAACCCGACTAGTTCCGAGCCTTCGATCTCCACTTCATACTCTTTCGCCCATTTATTTATCTCGTCAAAGAGTTTTTTGAGCGAGGTTTTTTGATGATCGACGATATTCACCGAAACCTGGGTTAAGCCGCGGCTCGCTAACTCTAATCCAAGCGCTCTAACTCCCGGTAAGCCGCCGTTTTTCTCCCGGATGTTCTTGGCAATCGATTGAGCAAGGTCGAGCTCTCTACTCTTCAAGTTAACGTTAAAGGCAATCAGGAACTCCCGCGCACCGACCGCTACCGCGCCGGCGCTTGCGTGGAGACCTGTCCCAACGTCAGGACGGCGTTGGGGGGTATTTATCTCTTGTTGAAGGGCTCGGTAGCCCCCTTTACGGACCATTGGCAGGTCGCGACGTTCTTTAACAAGCGCCGCTTCTCCGTAGAAATACACGGGTAATTTTAATTTGGACCAAAGATCACTCCCCAACTCCCTGGCTAGGGCCACCGTTTCCGCCATTGAGCAATCGCGCAGCGGAATAAAGGGAATAACATCGACCACGCCGATAAAAGGATGGACTCCGGCATGGTCGCGGATATCAAGGAGCTGCATCGCCCGCTCGGTCAGCTCAAAAGCGGCTTGTTTAATGGCTTGCGGTTCACCCCACATGGTGACAACGGAGCGATTGTGATCGGGGTCGGAGTGGAGATCTCTAACTTTGGCAGACCTAATCGCGGAAACTATTTCTTCGATCAGGTCCGAATCGGTACCGGCGGAAAAATTGGGGACGCATTCGATAAGCTTAGTCACCCTGCAGCCCTTTGAGCACCTCCTCCAACGGGGTCCCCTCCAAGGTTTCGTTCTCGATCAGGAGTTTGGCGATCTCTTCGACTTTGGTCCGGTTTTTGGTCAGCAGGTTTTTCGCCCGGTCGTGGCATTCGGCCACGATCTGTTCGACCTCGTGATCGATCGCGTTGGCGGTCTGCTCGGAATAATCCCTCGTTTCGTTAAGGTCGCGGCCAAGAAAGACTTGGCGGTCCTTGTGGCCAAAGGTCCGGGGACCAAGTTTACTCATGCCAAATTCGGTCACCATCCGTTTAGCCAGTTCGGTAGAACGTTCCAGATCATTATGGGCGCCGGAGCTCGCTTCGTTAAAGACCAGCTCTTCGGCAACCCGGCCACCAAGCAGAACGGTGATCTCATCAACCGCTTGGGAGCGGGTCACCAAGTATTTATCTTCCAGCGGAAGCTGAAGGGTATAACCAAGGGCCATCCCCCGCGGCAGGATCGAGATCTTGTGGACTTTATCAGCGTTCTTTAAGGCCTGAGAAAGAACGGCATGCCCCACTTCGTGGTAGGCAACCCGTGATTTTTCATCGTCATTAATGACCTTGCTCTTCTTTTCCGGTCCAGCGATCACCCGGTCGACCGCTTCTTCAACTTCTTCCATCCCGACCTCTTTTTTATCGGTCCGGGCGGCCAAGATCGCCGCTTCATTTAGAACATTTTCTAAATCGGCGCCGGTAAATCCTGGGGTCCGCCGGGCAACAACCGATAATTCAACGTCCTTAGCCAGCGGCTTCCCTTTGGCATGGATCTTCATGATCGCTTCGCGCCCCTTCAGGTCAGGCTTGTCGAGGACAACCCGGCGGTCAAAACGCCCCGGCCGCAGTAAGGCAGGATCAAGAATATCTGGCCGGTTAGTCGCGGCGATTACGATCGTATTAGCCTTAGGATCAAAGCCGTCCATTTCAACCAATAGTTGGTTCAAGGTCTGCTCCCGTTCGTCATGTCCGCCGCCAAGGCCGGCACCGCGATGGCGCCCGACCGCGTCAATTTCATCCATAAAAATGATCGAGGGGGTCTGCTTCTTGGCCTGTTCAAAGACCGAACGGACCCGAGAGGCACCGACACCAACAAACATTTCCACGAAATCAGAACCAGAGATCGAAAAGAAGGGAACCCCAGCTTCTCCGGCAATCGCTCTGGCTAAAAGGGTCTTGCCGGTCCCGGGAGGTCCCATCAAAAGTAACCCTTTGGGGATTTTGGCGCCTAATGCCTGATATTTGGCTGGATTCTTGAGAAAATCAACGATTTCCTTGAGCTCTTCTTTGGCTTCATCTACCCCGGCAACATCGGCAAAGGTCACGGTAACCTTCCCAGCCTGCTGTTTAACATTAGCCCGGCCAAAGGACATCGCCTGGCTGTTGGCTCCCTGCGCCTGGCGCATCATCAGCCACCAGAGGAAAAAGAAGAAAACGATCGGGAACAGGAGCTGAATGACCAGGTTCATAACCCAGCTTGATTCA
>JBAZMB010000009.1:0-29131 GCA_041649975.1 Candidatus Margulisiibacteriota bacterium
GGTTCTCGCTCACCGATTGGAAGGACTCGCTCGACACCTCCATCCGCGAGCAGGCCGAACAAAGCTTCTCCGACCTTTTTAAAAAGAAGGTCACGATCAAAGAAGCGGGCGGGATCGTCGTCGGCCAGATCGTTTTAAAGAACGTAGTGATCGAAGATATCGGCGAAGTTGAGAAGGTAGTCTTAACTTTTAACCCTGTCCAATACGCGATCGATAAAGGCGACATCATTCCAGCTCTCCTTAAAATAAACGTCATTAATGGAAAACTGGCGCTCACCCGCAACCGGGCCGGACGCTGGAACATCGACGCGCTCCTCCCCAAACCAAACGATAAAAGTTCCGCTCCCCCGCCCTTCAACGGCCAGATCATTCTCGGCAACTGCGAGGTCGCCTATCACGACCAGCTCGGCTTTAAGGGGAGCCCGGAAGAATTCCGGACCGTCGCCCGGGCCGTTAACGGCAAGGTTGACCTGGGGAACAAAGCGCGGATTACTTTTTCCGTCGGAGCAAATGTTCCGGAAACGGTCAAAGCGGCCGGCTACGTCAACTCAAAGAATGGCCGTTACGAACTGACGGTCAGCGCCCAAAAACTGCCGCTTTTAAAATGGGGGAGCTATACGGTCCCTCTTCCGGGCTTCACTCCGCAAGGCGGAACGGTCGACCTGGCGCTCCGGATCACCCAACCAAAAACAAAAGGCTGGGCCGCCGCGTTAAGCGGAAAAGTATTTTTTTACAATTCGTCGGCAAAATTCAACGACTACGAACTGACCGGGGTTTACGGCAAACTTTTTTTAGCCGACGAAAGCCTCGCCTTCCAGGGGATCGGCGGGCGCTTGAACGGCCTGCCGGTCACGGTCAACGGGCGGTTCACTGATTTTACAAAACAAAAATTAGACTTGCGACTTGGCATCAAAGAGGCCAAGCTTGAAAGCCTCTCGACCCTAATTCCAGGATTGAAAGAGACCAAGGGACTGTTCAACGCCGCGCTAGTCGCCTCCGGCACGGTCGCCGCGCCGCTGCTCACCGGCTCACTGACCGTCCTTGACGGCAAAACTTACCAGCAGCCATTTTCCGGTTCCGCCACCGTTTCTTATGCCGACAAAGTTTTCCGGGCCGATCTGCAAAGGGTCCTTTACCAGCGGGGACAAGTCAGCGGCCCGGTCGTCATTGCCTTAAACGGCGCTCCCCGGCTCGACCTAAAGTTGGCCATCAACGCGCTTGATCTTGCCGCCCTCTCCCAACAAACCCCGGGAATTGAAGGCTTGGCGTCGGGACAATTGGTCCTGGCCGGCCCCTTCCCGCAACTCAAAGGACTTTTAACCGCCAAATTAAATCGGGCCTCGGTCTTCGGCCAACCGATGCAATCGCTGAACGCCGAATTCCAAATCAAGGATGGGGATTTTATCCTCGACCGCTTGGCCGGCAACGCCGAACAATCATCCTTTATCGCCAATGGCCGGATAAATAAAGAACTGGTCTTCGATCTGCAGGCCGAGGCCAATGGGCTCCAGCTTTCCGGCCGGGGGATCTTTGGTCCGATGAAAGCGAGCCTCAACCATTTCAAGGGACGGATCGGCTGGAAGCTGACCCCAGCCTTCCTTGCGTCACCGCTGCGCAATATGACGGCGGTCGGGGAAGCAAAACTGAGCAACGGCCAGATCGGCGAACAAAGCTTCGACCGCGCCGAAGGTTTGATCGAATTCGTTTACGGCAGGATCAAGGTCAAAAATACTGTTCTGCAAAAAGGGACCTCTCAGCTCAATCTGGCCGGACAGACCGGAATCGGCACGGAAACAAGCTTCGCGGTCTGGACCAACGGCTCTTACCTGGAAGATTACCCGCTGGTTAATTACCTCCTGCCGGATGAGGCCAAAAATCCGGCCGGCCGTTTTACCGCCAGTTTCGAGGTTTCCGGTTATCTGCCGCCGGAAACCAAGATCACTTCGCTCGATAAATTGCTCGACCTTAATTACGAAGGCCGGATCGCCCTCACCAACGGGAAGCTCGCCCAGGCCCCGGTCGGTCGGGGGGCGGCCAAGATCGCCTGGCGCGACCGGACCCTCTATATTTCCGACTGCCGGCTGGAAGGCCCCCAGCTTCGCTTCAGCCTGGGACTGGAACTCGTCCCCGGCTCCAAACTCAAGGCAACGATCGAAGGGGTCACGAACCTGGAGTCGTTACGCGAATTGACCGATCGCTATGGCCGCCTGACCGGGGATCTCGGAGCGACCGTAAAATTAGAAGGCAAACCCGACAATCCAACGGTCGCCGCGACCTTCTGGGCCGACCAGCTTGAGTTCAACGATCTATTTTTCGACCGGATCGAAGGGAGCTTGTACTATGCCAACAATAAACTGCAAACCCTGGCCCCGGTCAATTTTCGCCGTGGCCAAACGACCCTGACGTTAAAAGGGAGCGCGGACCTTGATCCGAACAAGCCCGACGCTTCCTACCTCGACTTTGACCTGGAAACCGAAAAAGCCAACGTCGGGACCGTCTATCAAATAATCGAAGGGATCAGAAGCGAAGCGTTCCGCTGGGGGATCGGCGCGGAGAAAAAGACAACTCCGCATCTTTTTTCGCTAACCGGCCTCTCTTACAGCGCGCAAAAAACCCAGACGGAAAAAACCGTCTGGTACAGTTCCGATCCAAAAAAGCCAAACTTCCTCGGTAAATGGGGAATGATCCGGCAAGAATTTGAAAAAAAAGCGGCCGCCAGCCCAACCGAGAGCCTGAGCGGCGAAATGGACGGCTCCCTTTCGATCCAGGGGAAGTTAGGCAGTCCTTCCGGCAGCTTGCAGGCTCAAGTTAGAAAAGGCGGGTTCAGCGGCTTCCTTTTCGATTCCTTCTTCTTTTCCGCTTCCCTTAACGGCGGGCGGGTCGCGGTCGAGAAAGCGATCATGGCCAAGGACCGGGGAAGCCTTAACGCTACCGGAGAATTCAACCTGGCCGGCAATTTGAATCTCGAGCTCAAGGCCCGGGAAATGCCGCTCGATATCATCGGCGTTATTTTCCCCGGCAAAGATTTCAAGGGAACCTTTGCCCTGGACTCAACGATCGGCGGCTCCATCAACTCCCCGCTCGTTTCTCTGGCCGCCAGGGGCAAGGACAATACCGTGGCCGGCGCCCGCTTTGACGCCTGGACAACGGAGATCAATTACGAGACCGGCCGGCTAACCATCGGCCAGTTGCAGCTGCAAACAGGAAAAGAACTTTCCACGATCGAAGGCGAAGTCGCCTTCGCCGAGCCAACGAAATTAAACCTTCGGTTGAACCTGAACGACGGAGGGCTTGGGATCATCAACCTTTTTAACGATCAGGTCAGCTGGGTCCGGGGGAAAGCCGGCCTGGTCCTGCAAGCGGGCGGGGACCTGGCCCAGCCAAGGCTCAACGGCCGGATCTTCCTGGCCGACGCGGAAGTAAAGCTCAATTCGCTAACCTCCAGCCTGAAAAGCCTGAACGGTCAGGCGCAAATAACCAACAGCCTGGTCAGCATTGAAGGGCTGACCGCTCTTTGGACCGGCGAGCGGACCAGGGATTATTTAAACCCGGTCGGACTAGCCGGTTATATCGACCTAAGCCGGGCGCTAGGCGACCAGCCGAGCGTTACTCTCAATCTGGCGATCAGCCCGACTTCGATCTTCGCCGCCTTTCCCAACCTCTACATCGGGTCGCTTCAAGTCGCTCAGCTCTCTCTCTACGGCCCCCTCGCTTTTGACTTAAGCGCCGGCCCAACCTTAAGCGGCAAGGTCAACATCGACAATTCGGTCATCACCCTCTCCAAATCAGGGGGCGATAACAATAAACAGGTCCCGTTCCAATTCGACCTGGAAGTCAATCTGAACAAGAACGTTTACGTCGTCATGGGCGACATCGGCACGCTCGACCTGAGCAATATTTTCATGAACCTGGAGATCGAAAGCAAAGGGCTCAAGATCTCCGGCAACATGAGGGCCCCGACCCTGCTGGGCAAAGTTCAGGTTAAAAGAGGAACGGTCAATCTGTTAAGCCGCGAGTTCACTCTGCTGACGCTCGACCAGCAGCAGAAGTACTTCCCTAATTCCGAGCAGCTCGGAGACAACGCCGCCACTTTTACCGGTGAAAAGGGAACGGAAGGCTATCTCCCCCAGGTCAGCATCACCTCTTTAGTCAACGTTGAAGACCAGGAATATGACGCCAGCGGCGCCCTCAAGAAGAAAAAAGTCATTATTATCGCCAAGTTGAACGGCCTGATCGGCGCCCGGGATGAAGCCAGGGGACTGAAGATCGGCTTGTCCAGCTTTGTTGAAGACAAGAGTAAAACCCCGGTAGAAATGATCCCGGCCAACTACAACGAATCCGACCTCAAGGTCCTCCTGCTCCCTGATTTCATTAAAAGCCTGGCCGGGATCAGGACCGGCGGCAAACAAGGCGCGGAAGGTTCGTCCGTCGACACCAACCTGGTCGTGGCTGATTTTGTCAGCAGCCGGATCCAAACGATCCTCTTCCGGGGAGTGGAGCGCGAGGTCGAACAAAAGCTCGGCTTGGAAAGCCTAACTCTGGAATACAATCTGGGGCCCAAGGTCAAGGAAGCGATGGGGGTCAAGGACCCGGTCGGCCTGCAGGAAGACAAGCCGGCCTGGAGCGTCGGTTTCGTCAAGGGTTTCTTCGACCGCCTTTTTATCGACGTTCGTTACGCTCAAATCAACGAACAACCGGTCTCCAACGCGGCGCAGAACTCCTTTAATTATCAATTAACCTTCAAAATCAACCCTATTTGGTCTATAATATACTATCGAGAGCCGCTGAATCTGAACGAACCAGCCACGGGATACCAGAAAGTCACCTTAAAAGCTGGATTCTATCTTTGGTAAGCCAGGTCCCATCTTTTTTATAAAGGGGTTTTTCAATGAAAAACATTTTCACGGGCATTTTATTGGGTTTAATGATCCTGCACTGCGGCAGCGTTCTGGCCGCGCCGAAAAAAAACGGGACAGTTGAGCTGGTCCCGCTGATCTCCGCGATCGAGGTCCGGGGAAATAAGGCCATCCCGGAGAAAGACATCGTCGACGTGATCTTCAGCCGTACCGGCAACGCCCTGACCGACGACAAGATCCGGGGCGACCTGAAAGCGATCTACGCGCTCGGCTATTTTGCCGACGTCTCCTCCTCGTTCGAAGCCAAACCGGCCGGCACGAAAGTGATCTTCAACGTCGTGGAAAACCCGCTGATCAAAGCCGTTGTTTTCGACGGCAATTCCGTTTACTCCTCCGCCGAACTTCAGGCCCTGATCCAAACCAAACCCGGCGACATCCTGAACTTCAAAAAACTGCAGGACGGCATCGAAGCGATCAATGACCTCTACAAAAAAGGGGGCTACATGCTCTCCCGGATCGCCGACGTCGACACGAACAAAGAAACGGGGACCCTGACGTTTAAGATCATTGAAGGACGGATGGAATCGATCGTCCTGGAAGGGAACGACACCACCAAAGATTACGTCATTCTCCGCGAATTCAAGACCAGGCCGGGCTCGGTCCTTAATGAGGACCAGCTCAAGAAAGACCTGCGCAATGTTTTCAACCTCGGCTTCTTTTCGGAATTAACCCCGAACTTCGAGCAAGGGACCTCTAAAGACAACATTATCCTCCGCTTAAAGGTCAAAGAGACCCGGACCAGCACGATCAACTTCGGCGGCGGCTGGGGAGAACGCGAAGGGGGCTTCGGTTTTATCGACTTGTCGATCAACAATTTAATGGGGACCGCCCAGGGCCTGCTCATCAGGGGACAGGTCGGCACAAACCTCTCCTCTTATCAATTCAAATATTCGAACCCGTGGTTCTGGCCGGAAAAATTAGGGGACAAAACCTCCTTTACTTTGCGCCGCTGGTTGACCGTCGGTCGGGACGTTTTCCAATCCGATCAGCAAGCCCAGTATAACGGCGCCGACGTTTCGTTCGGCAAACCGCTTTCCGGCAATTACAACATCGCTTTCACCCTGGGCCGGGAAAATGTCGACCCTTACGGCGGCGCGACCTTTGAAGCCTACATTTCTAATACCCTGGCCGTCACGCTGGCCTTCGATACGCGTGATTTCTGGCTGAACCCGAAAGAAGGGCGCTACTACACCCTGGAACTTAAAGAAGGGTTTAAAGAGACCAGTCACGCCAACACGACCTTTTCCAAGATCAGCCTTGATCTCAACCATTATTTCCCCATCTTCGAAAATCAGGTCGCCGCTTTCCATACCGGCTTCGGCGTCGGTTCCGGCGACGTGCCGATCGGCGAACTTTACTGGGCCGGCGGCGCCAATACCGTGCGCGGCTATTACCCGTCCGAAGCCCACAAAGGGACCCTCAAGATCATCCTGAACGGCGAATACCGCCTGAACTTTTCCGAGATGTTCCAGGGAGTTTTCTTCTACGATTGGGGGAACGCCTGGAGCAACGACGCGCCAAACACCGACTACTTCTTGTCCGGCTGGGGTCCAGGCGTTAGGATCAACACCCCGCTCGGCCCGATCCGGCTGGATTACGGCGTACCGGGCGGCCGGACCTTCAGCGAAGGGATCATGCATTTTTCTATCGGCCAGGCGTTCTAACCATTGCGCGGGATGACGAATGAAGACAAATTTGAAGTCTACTTGCGTGAACTTATCGACTGGAACAATAAGTTCAATCTGACCTCGATCACCGAGCCGGAAGAAATACGCAAAAAGCATTTTGACGACTCACTGCTCCTGCTGAAATCCCTTGATCTGAAACACGAATCGGTCATCGACATCGGCGCCGGGGCCGGTTTCCCGGGCATCCCGCTCAAGATCGCCCGCCCCGATATTCGGCTAACCTTAGTCGAGGCGACCAAAAAGAAAGTTGAGTTTATGGAGCAGCTGGTCGCCCGCCTTGGCCTGAAGGGGGTCGAACTGGTCTGGGGCCGGGCGGAAGAAGTGACCGTCGGCCGGCGAGAACAATTTGATCTGGCGATCGCCCGGGCGGTAGCCGAGCTGAACACTTTGGCTGAATACTGCCTCCCCTTCGTTAAGATCGGCGGCTTGTTCGTCGCCTACAAAGAAGTCGCCATTGAACCGGAGATCGCGGCCTCCACGCCGGCCCTGACCCTGCTGGGCGGACGCTTCAACCGGGTCGACAAGTACGACTCCCGCTCGCTGGTTTTCGTCGATAAAATCGCCCCAACACCCGAGAAATACCCCCGCCGCAGCGGCATGGCAAAAAAAAGACCCCTGTGATATAATCCCGCTCATGGCGATCTCTTTCGCGGTTGTCAATCAAAAAGGCGGGGTTGGCAAAACCACCACGACGGTAAACCTGGCCTCATACCTGGCAACCTTCGGCAAAAAAATCCTGCTGGTCGATATTGACGCCCAGAGCAACGCAAGCGCTGGACTCGGGATCGACCGCAGCAATTTAAACCTCTGCCTTTATAATATCCTGATCGAAGGGGTCCACCCGGCCGAGGCCATAATTAAAAGCAACATCGCCAATCTAGACGTCCTCCCTTCAACGCCCCGCCTGGCCGGAGCCGAAGTCGAATTGGTCGGAATGAACCCCCGGGAGACCCGCCTGAAAGAAGCCCTGGCGACGGTGAAGGATAATTACGACTACCTGGTCATCGATTGCCCTCCGTCCCTCTCTCTCCTGACCGTTAACGCCCTGACCGCGGCCGATGAAGTGATCATCCCTATTCAGTGCGAGTATTACGCTTTGGAGGGGATCAGCCAGCTGACCCACACCCTGGAATTGGTCAGGGAAAACCTAAACCCGGCCCTTAAGATCCGCGGCATCGTCCTGACAATGTTCGACCAGCGCACCCTCCTCTCTTCGCAGGTCGCCGATGAAACCAGAAAATATTTCGGGAACAAGGTCTTCAAGACCGTGATCCCGCGCAATGTCCGCCTGGCGGAAGCCCCGAGCTTCGGCCAGCCGATCCTGTTTTACGATCCGGGGAGCAAAGGGGCGGAAGCCTATGAAAATTTATGTCGGGAGGTTTTAGATGACAACAGGATCTAACATGCAAAAAAGAGGTTTAGGTAAAGGGTTGGGCGCTTTGATCCCCCAGGGTTCGGTTTTTATGGGCGGTCGGACCGTGATCAACGTCGACATCAACTCGGTCATTCCCAATCCCCGCCAACCCCGCACTAACTTTAACAAGGAAATGCTCCAGGACCTGGCCGACTCCATCAAAGCCCAGGGGGTCATTGAGCCGATCCTGACCAGGATGCGCAACGGTAAATACGAACTGATCGCCGGCGAACGCCGACTGCGGGCCGCCAAAATGGCCGGCATCACCGCCATCCCTTCGATCGTTAAAGACTTCACCGACGAACAGTCGCTGGAGATCGCCCTGATCGAAAACCTGCAGCGGGAAGACCTGAACCCGATGGATGAAGGAGAAGGCTACGCCCGCCTCGCCTCTGAGTTCGGCATGACCCAGGAAGATATCTCCAAGAAGGTCGGCAAAAGCCGCTCGACCGTCGCCAACATGGTCCGGCTCCTCTCTCTCCCCAAACCGATCAAAGAAAGCCTGCGCCAGCGCGAGGTTTCCATGGGGCACGCCCGGACCTTGCTTAGCCTGGATAGCGAAGCCAAACAGCTCGACTTCTGGAAACAAATGGTCAAGAACAAGATGAATGTTCGGGATGCCGAAACGGTAACCCAATCCAAGGACCGGAAAAAAGCCCCCCGTAAACGGGCCTTCTCCCAAAATACCGAGCTTAATTCCTTGATCGAAAAATTGACCAACCGGCTGGCGACCAAAGTTAAGATCTTCGGTTCCCCGGAACGGGGCCGGATCGAGATCGAATTTTTCTCCCGCGAAGACCTGGAAAGAGTGCTGGATATTATTGAAGGTCGAAAACGTTAGGCGCTTGTCCGGCCGCCCGGTGGAGCTCGTTGATCGCGGCTTCAACCGAATCGTTATTCTTCGCCGCTTTGATCAGCGCGTGGTAGAGTCCGGCGGTCTTTTTATCCTCGTTCCGTAGGTTCTTGTTAATGACCGCTTCGAAACTGGCCCGACCCTCGGGCGGCAAAGCTTTATAGGTCTCAAGAAAGCCATGGATCTCTTTTTGCAACTTTTCCGTTGGTTCCATGGGCCCATTTTAGCACGAATTTGGCATTCGCCAAAAAGTATGTTACAATTACCGCAATTATGGTCAGGATTTTCCCATTCAACGGGATAATTTACAACAAAAAGAAGCTTAAAAACCTCGCCAAAGTCATGGCTCCGCCTTACGATGTTATCAGCCCTGAATATCAGGAAGAGCTTTACGGCCGGAGTGATTTTAATTTTATCCGTTTGATCCTGGGCAAGGAATTCGCCTCGGATACCATTTACAACAACCGCTATGTCCGCGCCTCCGCCTTTCTGCAGGGGTGGCTGCGGCATAAGATCATGCTTAAGGACGACCAGCCGAACATCTATGTTTACGAACAGAAGTTCAAGGCCCAGGGGAAGACCTTTTCGCGCGTCGGCTTCATCGCCTTGCTCCGGCTCGAAGAAATGGGACGCGGCAAAGTCTACCCGCATGAGTTCACCTATCCCAAGGCCAAGCTCGACCGGCTCCAATTGATGCGGGCGGCTAACGCCAATTTTGAATCGATCTTCACCCTCTATTCGGACAAAAAAGAAAAGATCGTTAAAACGCTCAAAGCTTTTATGAAACGCCAGCCGACCATTGAGGCCAAAGACGAGCTGGGGACCGTTCACCGCCTCTGGCGGGTCGACCGCCTGGCGGCGATCAACAAAGTGATCCAGGAAATGAAGGATAAAGCGGTCTACATCGCCGACGGCCACCACCGCTATGAAGCGGCGCTCCGCTTCCGCGACGAACGAAAGAAAAAGAACACCAAGTTCTCCGAAGAAGAAGCCTATAACCACATTATGATGTATTTTACCCCGCTCGAAGGGGCCGGCCTCGTCGTCCTGCCGATCCACCGGGTGGTCCTGGAAATACCCTTCTTCGACCAGCAGCGGTTCGAAGAAGAGCTGCGCCAGTATTACGAGATCACCGTTTATCAGGCGACCAAAAAGACCGCCGACGCGACCCGTAAAAAACTGATGAAAGACCTGGCCAAAGCCGGCGAAAAAAGCCACGCCTTCGGCCTCTATCTTGGGGACAACCGCTTCCTCCTCCTGGCCCTGAAAGCCGACCAGAGCGTCAACGACCTGGTAGAGGAAGACAAGCCGAAAGTCTGGAAAGAGCTCGACGCCAACGTCCTGCACTACACCGTTTTCTCCCGGGTACTCCGGATCGCCCATGAAACGGAAGACAAGCTGGTCTACACCCAAAAAGACGAAGAAGCGGTCAAGATGGTTGACGACAAAAAAGCCCAACTGGCCTTCCTGCTTAACCCGGTCAAGATCGAACAGATCATCGAGATCGCCAACAGCTTTGAGAAGATGCCGCACAAATCGACTTTCTTCTTCCCGAAGCTTCTTTCGGGCCTCGTCATGTTCAACTTTGACCATAATGAAAAAATTATTTAGCCTAATATTAACGCTCGCTCTCTTGGCCGGACTCGCTTCGACCGCCAAGGCCATCTTCCCTTTAGCGACCGACAATTATCGAACGACGCCAGCCGGTCGGACCGGCTTGGAAATGGGTTACTCCAGCTACCAGTACGCCAGCGGGGAAAAAAGAGAGCTTCGCTTTACTATTAAGCGGGGGATCCTGGGAAACCTAGAGCTTGGGGCCGAGCTGCCGGCCTCTCTGACCACCCCATCCGGCCTACAGGACGCGACGCTAAGCGCTAAAATCAATCTCCTCCAATTCAGCCGGACGGAGGGCTTGAGCCTGAAATTCATTGATAAGCTTGCCAATGGTTCGGCCAGCCAGGGAACAGGGACTGGTTATCCCAATTTTGGCGCCGGAGCAATTTTAACCAAAGGACTTGGCCTTTTAACCGTTCATCTTAATGCCGGCTATATGATCGTGGGGGTCCCGCAAGGGGCGCCAGCCGCCAATTACTCCTATTATTCCCTCGCCATGGAAACAATTTTATTCGGCGAGCAAGGAGAGCTCTTCACCGAGATCTCCAGCGACACTTCGCTTCCCGCCCCTTTGAACTTCCAGTTGGGGACCCGCTTTTGGCTCGGCGACTTCACCCAATTCATCATCGGCTACGGCAAAGGCTTGTCGGACAGCGGCTACCAGAGCGTCCTCCGCGTCGGCTTTACCACGGAAATTTAGTTTACCCCAAAAACCGCGAAATTTGAGGATCTGGGAAAGTGTGCTATATTTAATGAATGCTGCAAATCAACAATTTATCGCTCGGCTTTGCCGGGCATGAGCTTTTCGATGATATCAGCTTCACCATCCATAGCGGGGAGAGGATCGGCTTAGTTGGCCGGAACGGCTCCGGGAAAACCACACTTTTTAAGCTTATTACGGGAGAAATGATGCCTGATGAGGGGACAATTTCGCTCCCTAAAAACTACACCGTCGGCTACTTAAAACAACATCTCCGCTTCAGCGAACCGACCGTCCTCCAGGAGGCCTGCCTGGGACTCCCGGCCGGCGAAGAAGACCAGATCTGGAAGGCGGAGAAGATCTTGAGCGGCCTCGGTTTTACCGAAAGCGAGTTTGACAAGTCCCCGGCGGAATTCTCCGGCGGCTTCCAGGTCCGGCTAAACCTGGCCAAAGTTCTTCTCTCCGAACCGCATTTGCTCCTGCTCGACGAACCGACCAACTACCTGGACATCATCTCGATCCGCTGGCTCAAGAAATTCCTGCAGCGCTGGAGCAATGAACTGATGATCATTACTCACGATCGCGATTTCATGAACAGCGTCACCACCCACACCCTGGGGATCCACCGGCTAAAAACGAAAAAGATCGAAGGAGATACCGCCAAGCTTTTCGAGCAGATCGCGACGGAAGAAGAAAGCTACGGCAAGACCCTCCAGAAAGAACAAAAGAAGCGGGAAGAAGCGATGGAATTCATCAACCGCTTCCGCGCCCAGGCGGCCCGCGCCAGCCTGGTCCAATCAAGGATCAAAGCCTTGGAAAAAATGGGGAAGAAAGAAGAACTGGTAAAAGTCGCGGAACTCGGTTTTCGCTTCAACTCGATCGAATTTGAGGCCAACTACCTGATGCGGGCCGAAAACATTACCTTCGGCTATTCCCCCGACCGTATTCTGATCAACGACCTCTCGATCGATATCGGTAAAAACGACCGGATCTGCGTCATTGGTAAGAACGGCAAGGGGAAGTCGACGCTCCTTAGGCTCCTGGCCGGCGAACTCCAGCCGCAAGCCGGGGAGATCAACAACCATCCCGACTGCCGAATCGGCTACTTTGGACAGACTAACATTGAACGGTTGAACCCCACCTTAACGATCGAAGAAGAATTGCAGCAATTAAGGCCTGATCTGAAATACAGCGACATCAGAAAGACCTGCGGGGCAATGATGTTTACCGGCGACCTGGCGCTCAAGAAGATCTCGGTCCTCTCGGGGGGCGAAAAGAGCCGGGTGACGCTGGGGAAGATCCTCCTCTCTCCCACCAATCTCCTGTTGCTCGACGAACCGACCAACCATTTGGACGTCGAATCGTGCGATTCAATGGTCACGGCTCTCGACGAGTTCCCCGGCGCGGTCATTATCGTGACCCACAGCGAAATGTTTCTTCATCATCTGGCCAATCGCCTGATCGTTTTCAATGAAGACCGGGTCTTTGTCTTTGAAGGCGGCTACCAGGACTTCCTGGATAAGATCGGCTGGGAATCGGACGCCCCTAAAAAGGCGAAAAAAACCGCCAAGCATAAAGAGCCCAAAAAGTTCGACCACAGCAAACAACGCCAGACGATCATTAGCAAGACGGCCGAAGTTGAGAAAAGGATCGACGAAGAAGAACTGGCACTGGAAGCGGTCAATCTTGAGATCGCGCAAGCCAGCGGCAAAAAAAGCGGCGCGGAAATTCAACAATTACAGATCAGCGCCCACCAGCACCAGCAAGCGGTCGATAGCGGCTACAAAGAGCTCGAAAGCTTAATTGCCGAACTCGATACCTTCGACCGGGCGAATTTGACGTTTAGGGGCTGAAATTAGATTCTGGGGGACAGGGACTCGAACCCCGATTCTCGCCTCCAAAGGGCGGTGTCCTACCATTAGACGATCCCCCACTAATACAATAAAATTATACTATTTTCCTTGAAATTCTGCAATTTTTTAGACGATAACGAGGCATGAAACCGGCCGATTCACAACCAACCCTCCTGCAAAGAGCCTACACCTGGGGCGCCCACCATTTACTGCGGCAACCAAGCCGAAAAGGTTTGGCCGGCAGCTTGCGCGAGCAAGGGAACAAACTGACCCCCAAACAAAACGAATTGATCCTGGACCTGCTTTCCCAGCATGAGATCATCAAGCCCCGAGAAACACTCCGTTCCTTGCAGGAACTGCAACCGGGACATTTTTACGGTTGGCAAGGACAAGCAAAACTGGATGGTTTTATCCGGGACGTTAACCAACTGGCCGACCGGTTCAAAATCTCTTTTGTCGCCGGACAATTCAGCATTATTGTCGGCAATCGGGCCACCATCATCGATCGACCCTCTTTCCCGATCGTGGCCGACAGTCCTTCTTTTAAAATCCTCAGCCTGCTTGAAGAAACTAATCGCCCCTTGACCATTGATAATATCCTCGGAGAGCTCGATACTTTACCCCGGGAAACGGCAATTAAAGAGCTGGGCAAAATGGAAGGACGCGGCTTGGTCATCAATACTTTTGCCGTCGAAGAAGCCGACTCCCGTTACTTCTTGAGCTCGCGGCTGGCGGAAGTCAGCGGCTCGACGGTCTTTCAATGCTCCGACCAGCTCGGCGATCATTTTATTTACCAGGAAGAAGCCAAGCGGCTCGAAGCCGACGGCCGGCTGACCAAAATGATCGGGCCTGGCGGCTATTACTACGTTTCAACCTTCCGCTTAATTGAATTAGGCGATCGGATCGAGGTTTTAACCAATAGCGGGCGGCTATACGTCACGCCAGAAAATATTGAAGCGGCGATCAAAAAAGGGACCCTGATCAGAGGCGTGACCGGCGAAGGCCGGTCTTGTTTTATCGAAACAGCTTCGCAAAACCATTATACGTTCGAAGTCTTTAATGATTTCACCGACAATTATTTAAGGCTTTTCCCGGAAGAACAGCAGGCCGCGCTTTATCAAAAGATACGGGCGGCTTTTTCCGCCGGCTGGGAAGCGATCAACCCAACCTCCGTCGTTGAATTCCTTTACGAAGCCAAGGTCCTGGCGGAATTAGGCGCTAAACCAAAAGCGGTCCTTCTTTCCTTTATCAACAGCCCGGAAGCCGAATCGCGCCTCAGAAGATACGGCGTTTTCAACGAGGACGAACTGGCCGAGCTCGGCCAAGCCCGCCGCGATCTCTTTACCCTGTTCCAGTTCCCCCTGGTCTTTAACCCTGAAGAATCAAACTCCCTGCAAAACTTCTGGCATTTTATCTACGAGAAGAGCGGCTGTCTTGAGGTCTTCCAGCTTTTACTGGTCATGAAGCTCGACCTGCTCCGTTTCCATGCCGCCAGTGAAACCCCGCTGCCTCCGGCCGCCCTCTGGGAGATCAGGATGGTTTACGCGCCGCTTGCCGAACAAAGCGGTTACGCCGAATTAGCCAATAACATGCGGGAGCTGGTCTTCCGGTTGACCGATCCGGAACAATATCAGGAAACCAAAGCCCGGATGGAAGCGAACATCGGGATGACCCTGGAAGAAGGACGACGGCATCTCCGGATCAGAAAAGAGGAACTCGCCGTGATGCTTAAGTCCGAAGGGCTCGACTTTTCCGCGATCCGGTTCCGGCTGAAAGAAGTCGCTTCCCTGTTCGGCAAAGGGGAAGGAGCGGATACGCTGGGACTGCGCGTGATCGTAAAAAACCTGAAAGAAGCCTACGCGGTCGCCGCTTACCTGCAAAGCACCCTGCAAAAAGCGCGACCCGAACTCGTGCCGGACGGGACCCCCGTTCTCAAGGACCGGCTGGCGCCTCATGACGATTTTGGTTGGCGCGGCTGGCGCGGCTATTTCCATGACTTCTCCGACCCCTTGGTCAATGGCCAACCAAGCCGCGGCCGGATATTATCGATCCAGGTCTTAACCGAAGAGATGGAAAAGTCGGACAAGTTCGGCGCGCGCGGACATGCCGGCTATAAAGCGGCCCGCGAAGCCGGGCATTACGCCAGCGAACAAAAGAAAACTTCTTTCCGGAACCAGGTCTTCCTCCCCGCGCCGATCGGCCAATATACTTCCCTGCCGGAAGAGATCTTTTCAGTTAATAAGCAAACGGCGGCCGGTTTTAACCGGGTCGTCATCTGGCCGGCGGATTTACCGTTCTCAGAAAAAAGCTTGGTTGATCTGGCTGGCCGCAAAGTCAGCCATTTGCGGATCGGCAGAGGCGATACGATCGAAGATGTTCTTGCCCGGCGGGCTTTTGGCAACTTCCTGATCGCGAACAATGTTATCGCGGAAATTTACCAACCGGTCCTGGAAGCGAGCGGTCAACTGACCCTTAAACCACTTAAAGGCCAAGCCAAGGTCTCCCGGGGCTTTGTCCCTCCCAGCGGCTCGATCATAGTATTTAAGGCTATTCAATTAACCCCCTTGACCGAAAACGAACTGGCGCAGATCAGATCAAAGGCCAACACCATCCGGGCCAAACTGCTGACCAACCTGGAACTGGCGGAAAGGCGCGGCAAGACCAGGGAACAACTCCTGACCGACCCGGCGATCGCCGAATTACTCTCCCCGTTGAGCGAACAAAGAACAGCCGAACTAGTGGAAGCCTTAAAACTGCGGGACCAAGAAGAGCTCCAGTTGGCGGTCGCCTTTAAGCTCATTGACCGTCCCTGGCTCAATAATTTACTGGGGATTTTCGAAAGCAAGGTCGCGCTGGAGATCCATAATAAAACCGAATCTAAATTGTCAGCGTCCGCCCCTCTCCGTTACGGGGTCCTGGCCAAAGTCCTGGAAAGGCTCAGCGACTCCCGGCTCCTCGGCGGCCAGGCCGAGATCCATTTTGACCCGAGCGGCACCTTCTTCCTCCACTTTTCTCTTTATTTGCCGGCCAGGAACATGAACGCTTCGGAAGAGGTAATGAGGGAAATAAAAGAACTGCTCGATAGCGGCGAACAACCGGAACGGAGCAATTTGATCATCAGGCGGACCGCGCGGATAAAACTACGCCCAACCGGCAACTATAAGCACTGGGAAAAGATCGACCGTCTCGCCAAAACGATCCGCGACCTGGGGTTGAACATCCTCGGCTTCGATCTGCCGGACATCAGCGAAAATAAAGAGCGGGAAGGATTCGGAGAAATAATCTTTGACTTTGAAAAAGATAGTTCCAACATCGAAGAGAGGCTGTCCCGGCTGGAAGAAGCCTTGAAAAAGTTCCCATTTACCAGCTACGTCATCATCAATTAAGCGGTTCGCGAATAGGCCGAGACCAGCCGCTCTTTGAGCTCTTCAAGTTCGCGGCCCCGCCGCTTCATGACGGCGTCCGTCGCCACCAGAAATTTGTCCAGATCGACCCGGCCGTTATTACCCCAGCTGAAAGCAGGAACATTTTTCGGGATCAACCCGCCGCCAAAAACATTGGCGCCGACGCCGATCACCGCCCCGGTCGGGATCAACGTGCCGATGCCGAGTTTGGCGTGGTCGCCGATCAAGCAACCGAGAAATTGCGTTCCGCTGTCCACGTCCTGGCCGTTAACGGTCATTTTCACCGTCCCATAAGTGTTTTTGAGGTTGGAGTTGGTCGTCCCGGCACCGAGGTTGACCCATTCGCCGACATAAGAGTGGCCGATAAATCCATAGTGCGCCTTATTGGAATAGCCGTAAAATATCGAGTGGGTCACTTCCCCGCCGATCCGGCATTCCGGTCCGATGGAAAGGGGCCCGCGTAAATAACTTAACGGCCGAACGATGGTCCCTCGTCCGATATAGATCGGTCCGGACCGGGCGTCAAGCACCGCCCCCGCTTCGATCTCCGCCCCCGCCTCAATGAGCATATTTTCCGGCGCGTACAGCACAACCGATGGATGAACCGTCCCTTTTATGCCGCTCCCCATAACCTTGAGGTCGGTTTCCAGGTCGGCTTTCAGATTGCCGATCAATTCCCAGGGGTATTCAACCTTTCGTTCGGTATGATCACGCAAGGTCCGAGCGCCGCAGCGAAGATCGCCGGCGTCACGCAAATAAGTTAGGGGTAGGAAATTATCTTTCTTCATGCCTTCCTCTTATATTTAGGGTCCTCAAAACTGTAGGTAAAGTGAGTGTGGGTCTCATAACGCCCTTCCAAAATAGCGATCACGTCTTCGATAAAGACCAGCTCTTCATCGGTCGGAATAACGTAAACCTTGACCGGCGAATCATCGGTCGTAATCAGCGTTTCTTTGTCCCGGGTATTGGCGGCGGCGTTCCGCTTTTTATCCAATTTAATCCCAATATTGTCCAGACCAGACAAAACTCTTTCCCGCAGCCGGTAATTACGTTCTCCGCCGCCGGCGGTAAAAACGACCGCGTCAACCCGGCCCAAAGCGGCCAGGTAGGAGCCAATATATTTCCGCAAACGATACGCTTCGATCTGCTGGGCCAATTGCGCCCGATGGTCGCCTTCGTCGGCCGCTTTATCAACGTCGCGGCGGTCCATGTATTTCCCGGTGATCCCGAGCAAGCCGCTTTTTTTGTTGAGGATCTTTTCCAATTCTTCGACGTAAAACCCTTCCTTCTCGATCATGAACAAAATAATCGATGGGTCAAGATCGCCGCAACGAGTCCCCATGACCGCCCCTTCCAGCGGCGTCAGCCCCATGGTGGTATCAACGGAGATTCCGCCCGCAATGGCGGCAATGCTGACCCCGTTACCGATGTGCATCGTGATCAAATTAGTTTCCAGCGGCTTCTTGCCAAGCAAGGTTGCCGCCCGACGGGAAACGTAAAGATGCGACGTCCCGTGGAAGCCGTAACGCCTGACGCCGTACATGCCGTACCACTCATAGGGAACCGCGTAAATATAAGCCTGCTCCGGCATCGTTTGATGAAAAGCGGTGTCAAAAACGGCAATGTGGGGGATCTCCGGCAAAACTTCTTTGGCCGCTTCTATCCCCATGATATTCGGCGGGTTGTGGAGCGGGGCCAGGTCCTGAACATCTTTGATCGCGGCCAGGACTTCATCGGTGATCATGACCGAGCTTTTGAATTTCTCGCCGCCGTGAACGACCCGGTGGCCGACCGCGGCGATCTCCGAGAGGCCGCCCAAGATGCCATACTGCTTGTCGACCAAGACTTCGATGATCGCTTTCAGGGCGCAGCGGTGATCGGGGCATTCAAACTCCTTTTTAACTTCATCTTTCCCCGGAGCTTCAAAAGAGAGAAAAGAACCGGCGATCCCAATCCTTTCGGCCACGCCGTTGACCAGGGATTTGCGTTCCCCCGACTTATACAGCTTGAATTTAACCGATGAACTACCGCAATTTAACGCTAAAATTATCATTTATCTTTCCCTTTCTGTCGACAATGACCGCCTTGGCGGCCAGTTTGTTCGCTAGTTTCATCCCTGCCTCCGGACCGAGCACAAAGATCGCGGTCGAGAGGGCGTCGGCAATCGCCGCGTCCTGGGTAATAACCGTTACGCCTAAGCAACGATCGGCAACCCGCCCGTTCCTCGGATCGATAATGTGTCCGGGCTGCTCATAGCCACCGGAAGTCGAAAGCGCGTCGCCATCGTTTAAGGTCACAACCTCCAACAGTTTGGCTTTCATTCCCGGCTGGGCTCCCCGCGGATCGATCACCCCAATTTTCCATGGCCCGCCGATCGCCGCGATCGAAGAACGCATGTCGATCAAGGTTTTTTTCGCTTTGTTAGCCAGGAGTTTCCGCCTGGCCAGCTCAACCGCGGCCCCTTTACCAATCCCACCCAGATCAAGGCGCATCCCCTTGTGACGAAGAAAAACCGTTTGGCTCTTTCGGTCCAAGGCAATCGCCCGGTAATTCCCGTTCCGCCCCAGAGTAACGTCAAACGCGCCGCCGGATAGGTCGGAAACAATAAGCGAAGTCGCGATCAGGTCAAAGGTCTCTTTCGTAACTTTAACCGGTTTTTCGCCGGCCGCTTGATTAATTAAAGAGATATCGCTCTTTGGATTAAAACGGCTAAAAAGTCTATCCAGCCTTTTAGCTTCATCGATCGCCAGCTGCGCGCCATCCCCCTTCACCCGCAGAGTCGTCCCCATGACCATAACGGTTTTTTCGCCGGGCGAGGATAATAAAAAGCCTATTCCAAGGAGAGCCAAAATAATGAGGACGGCCCAGTATTTTTTCATGGCAATATTATCCTTATAATGATATAATATTTAAGTAGATTAATCAATCGTATGAACAAGGTCAAAAGGCTTAAAAATAAGGATCTCCTCGGCCTCAAAGACCTCTCTCCAGAGGAACTTCAGCTCATTTTAAACACCGCGGTCTCCATGAAAGAGGTGTTGAGCCGCCCAATCCCCAAAGTCCCCACCCTGCTGGGCAAACATCTGGTCACCTTATTTTACGAACCGTCAACTAGGACCCGAACTTCATTCAATATGGCGGCTAAAGCCCTCTCGGCCAATATTACCAACGTCGCCCTCTCCTCTTCCAGCGTCTCCAAAGGGGAAAGCCTGATCGACACCGTCAAAAACCTGGAAGTCATGGGCATGGACGCGATCATTATCCGCCACAACATGGCCGGCGCGCCGCATATGCTCGCCCGCAACACCCAAGCCTGCGTCATTAACGCCGGGGACGGCTGCGACGAACACCCCACCCAGGGGCTGCTCGATATTTTTACCATGATCGAAAAAAAGAAGACCGTCAAAGGGAAAAAAGTCGTGATCGTCGGGGATATCGCCCACTCCCGAGTCGCTAAATCCAACATCTGGGGTTTGAATAAATTAGGGGCCGAGGTCGTGGTCGTCGGCCCACCGACCCTCATGCCGGAAGGAATTGAAAATCTTGGGGTTCGAGTCGCCTACGACCTCGACCGGGAATTAGCCGACGCCGACTTCATCAATATGCTCCGGATCCAGCGGGAAAGAATGGACAAAGGGTTTTTCCCCTCGATCGAGGAATACGCCGAGCTCTACGGCCTGAACGCCGCCAGAATGAAAAAAGCCCGGCCGGATGTCGTGGTCATGCACCCGGGACCGATCAACCGGGGGATCGAGATGACCTCGGAAGTTGCCGACGGGCCAAACACAGTGGTCTTGGAACAGGTCACCAACGGGGTTGCCGTCCGAACCGCTCTCCTTTTTCTTCTCCTTGGCGGCAAAGGCCAATAAAAAACCCGCCTCCATCCATCGGCCGGATTTCAGCGGGTCTTTTAATTTACTTTAAAGTAATCGCCTGGACCGGGCACGCTTCGGCGCAAGCGCCGTTGCCGTCGCAAGCCGCCGGCTTGGTCAGCTTAGAAACGTTATCAACCAATTCCAGCGCCTGATTCGGGCAAACATCGACACAAATACCGCATCCGGTGCAAGTCGCCTCGTCAACTACCGCTTTTTGTCCTGCCGCCATATTTATACCCCTTTCTTTATATGAAGCTCGGCCAATTTGGCCCGGACTTCCTTGATCTTTTCACCCGTTAACGGGTACAAATTAATTATAGCAAAAGCCAAACCAAAGGCAACCATCGGGATCACCGCGATCAAAGCGAAAATCCCGCCGTAAAAAGAGCGGGGCTGGGTAAAAACATAGGGGTTATAGCCGCAAAGCACAAAGACGGAACTGATGGTAAAGGATTGGATAACAATGGCAAACCTGTTAATGAACGACCGGATCCCGAAGAACAACCCTTCCCGGCGATGTCCGGTCTTGACCTCATCCTCATCGATCACGTCGGAAAGCACGACATCGGAGATCATTAAATAGCCGGCCAGCGAAGCGCCAAACAAAGCGGCGGTCAGCATGATCACGCCTGTACTGCGGCTGAACAGGAGCGGGACCAAGCTCAGCGACATGGCCCCGGCCGCCAGCATCATGGTCCGCTTGGCGCCTTTATTAACAATGATCGCCCGCCAGACGAACAACATGGGCAAAGCGACAAAAAAGGCCAGAGCAAAAAGCAGGGTCACTTCCTGCGGGCTCTTTTCCAGGACATATTTCACGTAAAAAGGGATCGAAGCGATCAGCGTAATAAAACCGAACGAGATCAGGAGATCGGCCGAAACATAGGCCAGAAAAGAACGGTCGACGAGCGTGGCCTTCAACGCGGCTAGCAGCGGCAAAGACTTTTCCCGGCTAAACTCTTTCTTTTCTTTACAGCCGAGCAGGGTTACCAGCCAGACCAGGACAATGATCACACCAAAGACCAGCCCCATGCTCCCCCAGCCGAACTTAGTAAAAAGCTGGGGCGGGATAGCGATCCCGAACAATAAGCCGAGCAGGGCAAAACCTTGCCGGAAAACATTGACCGACGATCGCTCTTTTAGGCCGCCGAACATTTCCGGGAAAAGAGCGGACCAATTAAGGACGACGACTGTATAAAAAGCGTCAAATAAACAGATCAGGGCCAGAAAATAAAGGAAGAGAAAATACGGTTCGTCCAGGCCAAAGAAGGGGGTCCGCCAAAGAAAAGCAAAGGCCAGTCCCAACGGGATGGCGCCGAGCAGGATGTAAGGGATACGGCGGCCAAAACGCGAATGGGTGGAGTCGGACAAAAAACCGGCCAGGGGATCATTGATCGCGTTCCAGATCCCGTAGATGAACATGGCGGACCCGGCCATATAGACCGGGAGCCGCATCACGTCCACGTAAAAGAATAAAATATATGTAGCAAATATCTGATACGAAAGCGACGAGGCCAAAGCTCCAAGGCTGTAGGTCAACTTTTTTAGCATTCGTTAGATATTGATCGCTTCAACCGGGCACGCGGTGGCAATGTCTTCGAGACTGCAAGTTTCGCAATCATTCTTGATCGTCTGGGCTTTGCCTTCCGCGGTCAAAGTGAATACGTCCGGGCACATATCGACGCAAACACCGCAACCGATACAAAGGGATTGATCGACTGAAACCATGGTGCTACCTCCTTGTTTTATTTAATCCCCAAAAGCTGGGAAATTTTGGGTTTCTCAAAGCCGACAATTATCTGGCCGTCTATTTCCAGGACCGGGACCCCCATCTGCTTGGACTTGCCGATCATTTCCTGGGCGGCTGCTTGGTTGACTGAAACATCAATCTCTTCAAACTGAATATTATGCTCGGTCAAAAAGGCCTTGGCCATTTTGCAATAAGGACAGGTTGGGGTTGAATAGATCTTGACGTTTGCCATGGGGAGCCTCCTTAAGCCTGGTTGATCTCGCTTAATAGTTCATTGACGTCCAACCCGTGGACTTCCGCCGCCTGAGCGATCGTTTCGCCGGAGGCAATAACGCAACCGATGCAATGCATCCCTTTGCCCATTAAAATGGCGGCAATGTGCGGTTTATGTTTTAGCGCTTCGGCAATCGTTGTTTCAGCCGTAATCTTTTCTTCCATATGATAATTATATCATACCTCTAAAAGCTCCCCAACCACTTGGTCTAGTGTTTTTTTGACCGGCAAGCTTAAGCCTTCCCCAAAATCGACCGCTAACGGCTGAACCCCCAAGACCACGATCCGCAGTTGAGGGAGCGGCTCTTTCAGATAAGCGGCAAAAGTTTTCAGGGAAAGGTCGTGCGTGGAAAAACCTTTCAAAAGGAGTTGGTCGGGCTCAAACAAAGCGGCCTCCCCCGGCTTCGCGCCAAAGTCAGCGGCGTCAACGATCAAGAGGAGTTCGGGGTTCAGGGCAATTATTTTGCCGGTGTAATTTTCCGGCGTGGTGCCGGCATCAAGCAACGGATATTTATTAAAACCTAATCGCTTCAACTCGCTGACCACCAACGGGCCAAAGCCGTCGTCTTTTCGAAGCGGGCTCCCCACGCCCATAATAACCGCCCGGCCGGAAAAAAGTGGTTTTAGCGCTACCACTGTTCGGCCAGGATCATTTCCCGGCGGCAGTTGGGACAAAGGAGGCGGAGGTGGCCGGCCCGTTTATGGGGGCTCTCCTCCGGCTTTGAAGAATAAAGCTTAAGTTCGGCGCTCCTAGCCATCATTAAGGTCGGGTTCGCGTACAACAGGGGCCCGACTTTTTTGGCCAGGAAGCGGAGGTGGTCTTCCGCTCCCAGTATATTCCCGCAATGCTCGCACAGGACCAACTTTTTCCGTGATTGGGTCGTCGCCTGCCGGCGGTCAAAGGTCGAAAGCTCATATTCGGTCGTCAGCTTGATCCCTTTTTCGGTGATGCAAGCCCGCTCGCATTGCTGGCAGTAAACGCACTGGTCCTGATGGTGGACCAAGGTCCTGGTCTTGGCCGCCAGATCGTCGGTCACTTCGATCGCCCGGGCGGGACAGACCTCCGCGCAGGCGCCGCAACCAACGCAATCCTCTTCATAATATTGCGGCTTACCGCGGAACCCGACCGGAGCCAGCGTTGGTTCATAAGGGTAACGGCTGGTATAAGGGCCAAAGAAGATCGCCTTGACCGCTTCGGCTAAGATCCGTAATTGGAACAAGCCCGGGAGTTTCATTAATTACCCCCCATTAATTTACCGTAACCGATCCCGTTGAAGATCGAAACGACGGCCGGATTGACCAAATACTGGCTGACCACTGGGACAAAAAGCCCAACCCCCAGGCACAAGAAAGCCAAAATCACGATCGGGATGAGCATGGAAAGCGGGGTCGCTTCTTTTACTTCCCCGACCGCCGGACCAAAGATCGCCCCCTTCATAAAGTTCAGGTACGAGGCCAAGGTCAAAATGCTCCCGACCGCGATAATAACCGCTAAGACAAGGTTACCCGCTTGAGCGGAAGCGATAATGATAAACATTTTACTCCAAAAGCCGTTAAACGGCGGCAGGCCGGAGATCGCCAGCGAACCGAAAATCGAAGCGGCGGAAACTATCGGCATCCGTGAAGACAGGCCGCCTAACTTGCGCAGGTCCCGGGTCCCGGTCGCCCGATCGATCGCCCCGGCGTTCAGAAAAAGAAGAGGCTTCATCAAGGCATGATTAAAGGCGTGGAAAATACCGCCCATGATCCCCAACGGCGAACCAAGGGAGATCGCGGCGATGATATTACCGATCTGGGAAATGCTGGAATAGGCCATTAAGCGCTTGATGTCTTTTTGTCCGACCGAGAGGAATCCCCCAACGATCACCGTTGTCCCGCCCAGGACCATCAGTAAAAGAGAGATCTGGTTAGTCACGCCGAAAACATTATAGAGGATCCTGACCAGGGCGTAGACCCCGAGAGTTTTAATGATGATCCCGGAAAGTAAGGCCGAGATCGGGCTGGGCGAAGAAGTGTGCGCGTCTGGCAGCCAGGCGTGGAACGGGAAAAGGGCCGCCTTCATCCCAAAACCGACCACAAAAAGGGTCAGGATTAAATTCTTGATCGCCACCGCTCCGGCCGGGAAAGCCTGGGAGACCTGAGCCAGACTAAAGGTCCCGGTCAGGCCGTAAACAAACCCGATGCTAAGCAGGATAAAAAGCGAAGCGATCTCTCCCAGCACGAAATATTTAAAAGCCGCTTCGATCTCCGCCCGCTTATTGCCAAAACCGACCAAGGCATAGGCGGCAAGGGCGCCGATCTCCAGAAAAACGAACAAGGTAAAAAAATCGCCGGTCAGGATCACGCCGTTGATCCCGGTTATCATCAATAACAGTAAGGCGAAATAGTTATCCCGATTAGCGAATTTCTTCATATAGTCGATCGAGTAGATCGCGACCATCCAGGCGACAAAATTCGCGACCAGGAGATGAATGTGACTTAAACCGTCGAGGATCAAAAGGTTCCCCCCCGGCGAGAGCCAGCCGGAAATATTAAAAAGCAGGACCGTATTAAACGGCCGGAAAAAGTAAAGCGCTAAGGCGCTCGCAAAAAGATAAACGGTCGCGACGTTCGCCAAAGTGACCGCCCCCGGTTTCTTTTGCCAGGAAAGGAACATGATCGCCAGCGCGGCAACCAGCGGCACGACAATAAAGGCCGGCAAGAACAAAGTCATCCGTTTAACTCCTTCATTTTTTCCGCGTCTAAGGATTGGAAAACAGCCTGAGCCCTGATCAGAAGAGCCAGGGCGATCAGCGTCACCGCCAGTACGATCAGCGCCGTTCCCCACTTTCGGTTGCCGAGCAAGACCAGGAAGAAATCGACCGCGAACTCCATCGTCAGGATCCCGATCACGATCTTGTAAAGGTTGCGTTTGACCATCACGGCATACAGCCCGATCAAAAATATAATTAAGCAACCGGCGTATTCGTACATTATTCTTGCCCCTTACTTCTCAGCATCGACAACAAGGCGATCCCGGCGACCGCGACGATCACGATCATGCCAAAGACATCAAAGGCGCGCAGGGTTTCGGCGTATTTGGTCGAGATCTCCTGCGGCGTGGGGAGAGCCTTCATTGCCGGCAGGAATAAGGACAAAGCCAGCAAAGCAAAGGCGGCCACGACGATATAACTTAACGGGTTACTGCGGGCTTCTTCGTCCTTGACGATCCCCCGGTTATTGATGATCCTTAGCAATAAATAAACGATCCCAATGACCACTCCCAGTTGAAAGACCGCGAAAAAATAAGATTGGAAGGCCAGGAAGGTGAGCGCCAGGCATCCGCCAACGCCCCCCAACGCGTACGCGCCGTAGCGCAGGTTGCGGCTTTCCACCGCGACCAAAGCACAAATGATCGCTACAACTATTATACTCAGTATCATGTATCGCTCCCTATCGAAAAAGGATCAACGCCACGAACGCGAACCCGGCCAGCAGCCAGGCGACATAGTTTTGGACAAAACCATTATGCCAACCGCGGACCAAGCTAGACAACCATTTAACCGCGAAAACTGTCGAGTCATATAAGCTGAACCGCTCACTCAGACGGTAAAGCGGCTCTAGCCCTTCGGTCTCTTTGATCGTGTTATAAAACTCGACCCCGGTCACCCGGGTAGCGGCTTCGGGGAGAACTTCGCCGCCGAGGTAGGGGGGCTTGGCAATCGCCCGGCCAACTCCCCCAAGCCAGTAGAAGATCAAACCTATTACCAGTCCGCCAAAGATCAAGAGCGCCGCCCCTTCAGAGTTCCATTGGCCGTGAAGAGTCAATCCCGGCACCGCCGGCAAGACCAGGTATTTAAGCGGCAAGTTGAACGCAAAGATCCCAAACAAAACGCAAAGAACGGCAATTATCCCCATTGGGACGAGCATGCTCCAGTGGACTTCCACCGCCTCGGTCCGGTTCTCGCTGGAAGTTAGAAAAACCGCGTGGATAATCTTTACGAAACTAGCCAAAGTCAGGGCGCTGCCGAACATCGCCGCCGCCAGCCAGACAAAGCCCCAATTGCCAAGGTCAAGCAAGCCAAGATAGATCAACCATTTTGAGGCGAAGCCGTTGAACGGCGGCACGCCGGAGATCGACAAGGCGGCGATCAGGGCAAAGGCAAAGGTCCAGGGCATCGTTTTCGCCAGCCCGCCTAATTTTCGCAGATCGTCCGTCCCCGTCTGCCGCTCAACCGAACCGGCGATCAGGAAAAGCAAGTTTTTATACAAGGCGTTGTTGATCAGATGAAAGAGCCCGCCGGCCATGGCGACCGGAATGCCGCTGCCGATCCCAAGGATCATGTAGCCGACCTGGGAAACGGCATGGAACGACAAAAGTTTCTTCATGTTGTGTTGGACCAAAGCGGCCATAACCCCAAAAAGGATGGTCACTGAACCGATCAACATTAAAGTTATGGATAACAAAGAGTTCGGGACCATTACATAGACGTCGAGACAAAGCCGGGCCAGCAAATAGATGCCGACCAGTTTATCCAGCGAGGCGGGGAGAAAAGCCATGACCGTGGCGGGGGAGCTTTCAGCCGCCGCCGGGATCCAAAAATGAAACGGGACCACGCCGGTCTTGGCCATGATACCGACCAAGAGAAAAAGAAAAGAAAGAACGGCAACCCAGCTGGTCAACTGGACCTTGACCGCCCCGATCAGCGGAGTGACCGTCAAGGCGGAGAGCAAACCAAGTCCGCAAAGCATTAGGGCGTCGGCCCCGCCAACCAAGAGCAGCGTCTTTTTTGCCGCTTCCGCTCCCCGTTCGGCATCGATCCCAATTAATAAATATAGGAGTACGCCAAGCGCGCCCCAAAAAAAGATCATCAGGATAAAATTAGCCGCGAAGAAAAGTCCCGCCGACAGGCCAAGCGACATTATGATGTAAGAGTAATATTCGTTCAGGCGGGGCCGGCCGTTCATATAAACCAGCGAATAGACACTGACCAGTAGCGTTAAAAGCGCCGCCAGGACAAAGATCGCGCTCCCCAGAAAATTATATTGCAGGTCAAGACCGGAGAGCAGCGCCCCCGGATTAAAGTAAATCGCCAGCGCCAAGCCAAAGGTAATCGCCGCTCCGGCCACGGCGACCCAGCCGGCAAAACGGCGGGCCGGCAGACAAAACAATCCGGCCACTATCGGTATTCCTAAAGCGGCAAGCAGCATTAGCAACTCCTTCTGATCTCTTCCGTCCGTTCTTGGCTCAGTCTGACCAGCTCTTCGCCGGTCAGCAATAGTCGGTTATTTTGAACGTCGATCGCCGCCATCTTTTCAGTGCAACAATAGCAGGGATCGACCGCCGCCGTAATCAACGCGGCATCGGAGATCTTCTGGCCAATGACGGTTTTCTTAAAAGACGGCACGTTCATGAAGGACGGCGCCCGGATCTTATGCCGCTCCGGGTTATTGCTCCCGTTGGAACGGCAATAGTGAATGACCTCGCCGCGCGGCGCTTCGTGTAAACCGATCCCCTCGCCGCTCCCAACTTCCCGGACTTCAACTTCGATCGGTCCGGGCGAAAGTTTCTTGAGCGACTGGCGAATGATCTTCACTGATTCCAGGATCTCCAGTAAGCGGACCACCGCCCGCGAGTATACATCCCCGTCCTGCAGGACGATTTTCTCAAACTCAACTTCCCGATAATTCGCGTAAGGAAAATCTTTTCTGGTATCGATCGCTAATCCCGAGCCTCTGGCGACCGGACCAACAACTCCGAGATCGATCGCGTCTTGTTTTGACAAAGTTCCGACATTTTTCAAGCGGGCGTGAATGACCGGGTCTTCGGCGACTGATTTGTAAAGCATGCCCACAAATTTTTCGACGCCGCTGATCGCCTCATGCAAACCAGGCAGGTCGCCATCTTTGATATCCCGCCGCACGCCGCCGATCTTGAACATATTGTAATGATTCCGGTTGCCGGAAATGATCTCAAACATATCGAGGACCGGTTCGCGGTGTTTCCAAGCCCACATGAAAACCGTATTGTAGCCGATAAAGTGGCCGGCCAGACCGATCCAGAGCAGGTGGCTGTGGATCCGCTCCAATTCACCGATCACCATCCGGATATAAAGCGCCCGTTCCGGCACTTCGATCCCGGAAATATTCTCCACCGCCTGGGTAAAAGCGAACGGGTGGGAAGTCGAACAGATCCCGCAGATCCGCTCGACCAGAAAGACCCCCTGGTCGTAGGTCTTGTTCTCGATCAGCTTTTCCACGCCGCGGTGGTTGTAGCCGACGCGCACGTCCGCGTCGACGACCGTTTCGCCGTCGACATAAAACTTGAAGAATTCCGGTTCCTCAAGCAGCGGGTGGAACGGACCGATCGGGATAATGTTTTCTTTAACCATTGTTCGCTCCCGGCAATTCATTTTCCGATTCATAGGTTTTCTTCCGGAGCGGGTATTCCCCCGCCGGCCAGTCGTCCGGCAAGAGAAGCTTTTCGAGCCGCGGGTGGCCGACAAAGAAAACGCCGAACATCTCGTGGATCTCCCGCTCGATCCAGTCGGCGGCCGGAATAATGTCGGTTAGGGAACCGATCGCCGGTTCCGGTTTTTCGACCAGGACCCGAACTGAAATTAGGATCCCCTCATGATTAACCGCCAAATGGTAAAGGAGCTCGATCCCGGAGCGCTGGTCGACCGCGGTTATGGTCGAGAGCCGCCCCCCTAACTCGGTATAAATGTAGCCGACAATATCGCGCAGACGATCCTGGCTGGTAGTAAGGTATAAACGCCCGCCCGCTTTTTCCTGTATTTCAATATTATTTA
>JBAZMB010000010.1:0-28145 GCA_041649975.1 Candidatus Margulisiibacteriota bacterium
AAGAAAGAGCGAGGGGACCGTTAATTTCTTGGCCAAACTCTTCGCTTTCATTTGGGCAAAGAGGGTGTTGATCAACATTTTAATACTGACGTCCCGAAGCTCGTCAGGGTTATTATTCATAATCGCTTGATACTCCAGGTCCCGGGTGCACATGGCGGAATTGAAGGGGACCTCAATAATCTTTTTTGGGTTGATCAAGAGGTTAGTAATCATCGTCAGATATGCGGAAAGGGGGAACTTCATACCGTTTTGAAAAGCGGGAGAGATCAAGATCTGGCCCGCGAAGGCTTCGGGATGTCGACCTGCTAAATTGAAGGCAAGGAGGCCGCCAAGACTTTCCGCGAGCAGATAGATCTTCTTGCCGGGGTTCTCCTGGGCGGCGATCTCGCGGAGCTTCATAATATCGCGATAATAGGTGTTGAAAGAATCAATGTGGCCGCGCGGGCGGTCCTTTGTTTGGCCGTAACCTTTCAGCTCAATGGCGTAAGATGAATAGCCGTTTTTAGCGAAATAATCGCCGAGGAAATTCCAGCGGGCTGAATGGGCTCCCATGCCGTGGACCAGGAGGAGGACGGCCTTGGCCTTAGCGCTCCATTTACGATAAAGCAGATCAGTTCCGATGAGCTCCGGCATGAAAGGATTATAGCATCAATCGGTTTGACTGGAAGGGGTGGTCGTGAGAAAATCCAAAAATGAAAAAACTGATCGCGCCGCTCTTTATTGCCGCCGCTTTATATGACGGACTTTTGGGTTTAGCCGGGATCGCGGCTCCGGCTTGGATTTACGCCCAGTTAAATATGCCGCTCCCCGAACATCTAGGCTACGTACAGTTGCCCGCCTTGCTGATGATCGTCCTCGCGTTCGCTTTTATTGCGATTGCCCGTGATCCGAAGGGGAATAAAAATCTGATCTGGTACGGGGTGTTCGTTAAAGTTGCTTTTTGTTTAGTGGCTTTTGGCCACTATTTCTTCGGTACGATCCCCGCGGTCTTTCTTCCCTTCGCGATCGTTGACCTGGTGCTTATCGGCTTGTTTATTGGGGTGGAGAGGGTGGTTTAATAGGGGGTAGGCCTATAAGCCGGATTCTGTTTTTGTACGGCAATCTATCTGGGGCCGCCATTACTGGCGACCTCGGTGCGACCTACTCGAGCTCATAGCGAGGCGAGCCGCCTCTCACTCTGTTTGGTCTTGCTCCGCGTGGGGTTTACAACGTGACCGTCGCCGGTCTGTTACGTCGGGAGCTCTTACCTCCCGTTTTCACCTTTGCCACTCAACCTTTAGGGATGAGTTCGGCCGTGTAATTTCTGTTGCACTTTCCTTCGGGTTTAAACCCGACTGGGTGTTACCCAGCACGCTGCTCGATGGAGTCCGGACTTTCCTCTCCAACACGCTTGCGCGATTGGAGTAGCCGTCCAGCCTACCCCCACTAGTATTCTATAGGAAATAGGGAGAATTTCATAGCTTTTAGCTTGAGATAAGCTGAAATTATTCCCCTAATTCGTTGATGAATTCATATGCGAATTTCCCCGGTTAAGAATAGAATTGTTTTAGCGACTACTTTGTCCTGCGCGATGCATCTTGGCGTTGCCCAGTTGGGTGGCCTTGATCTCATTGGCGGCTTGCGTCGCCAGCTCTTTGGACAGGTTGCTGCTCCTACGCCGCCAGCCGCACTTGATAATACCGAACAAATACGGCAAGCCAAGCTTGCGGCCTTAAAAAATGAAAAGCAGAAGTTTATTGAAGGACTATTTATAGCCCTTAGCACCGGAAAACCGATCAAGATGTCCGAATTCTTCCTTAAAAGAGATCTTTTAGATGAAAATATTCCCGCCTTAGAGAAAGGTAATGGCCAGATGCTGGGCGAAAGTTTCCTAAAAAATGATTTGGGAGAAATCTTTAAACTGGTTGACCGCTCGACTAAAGCGGTGTCTGGTCCAGATCAAATTGCCGATCGAACGCATCAGACGCTTTTTACGAAATACTTGCGGGCCTATGTATTGAAAAGCAGTGATTTGGCTGATGTCCTGACCGATGGGACCTTCAATTGCGATTCTTCAACCCAATTAAAAATAGTTCTTATGGAAAGGGTTCTTGACCCTAATAAATTTGGGGTGATTCTTTTTGATCCTCCAGTCGGCAGGGGGGATGGCCATATTTTAAGTTGGTATCAAAGTGTTAGTGGTTTATGGCAAATTGAGAATACTGATGGAGGGCGCCCTTATCGGACGCCATATGTGAACGGCTTACGCTTGCCGAGCGATGTTTATGTCGTTTCTTATTTGCTTAATAATGGAATTGAGCTTAAGCAGTTGCCTGGTCGTTTTGCTGAATATTATAAGCATGGGATGACTGTGAATAAGTGGCCAATCGCTGGAGTTAGTCATGATCTTCCGCCGCCGCCAGATTTTCTGCCCAATAATTACTATTATGAAAGTTCAGCTGGGATCCTGGGGAAAGCCGAACTAACAAAAACAGCCGACGATCTCTTCTTAAGTGAGTCGGATCCGGTCGGTCGATATGAAGCGCCGGTTCAGGTTGTCAAGTTATACCCGGGGGTTGATTGGTGTGTGGAGGCCAACCGGGAAATAAGCTCTATTTCCGGAACGGAAAATCAGACCTATTTTAACCATAACTTGTTTGACGGTCGGAAGAAAATGTTCCGGTACCGAGCGGCGATCATGATGGCCGATCTCGGCGTGAAATCCGGCGCTTATAACGGCGAGCGCTGCTTGCCGTCCGCTGAATTTGCCGCGTTCAGACGGCAGGCCGAGCTGATCATTAGCCATAAAGCCGATAGTTGGGGTAATTTGCGGCGCAAAGCAATGGCCGACCTGAAACGGGCTCGACCATTCCTTACCAAAATATTCAATGACACTACCATCAAGCGTCAAGTTAGAGTGCAGGCTTATAACGTGTTAATGGTGATCAATGATCCGGCTGATTTTAAATTATTCGCGTCTGAATATGCGTCGGACAGCAATAAGTTCCATTCGACAGATGATGAAGAAACGATGTCCTATAAATATTCGATGAGATTCAGTGCCATTGCTTACTTTGGTAATCAGCAAGGAGAGTTTCGCAAAGAGGCCGGGGAGTTGCTCTTCTCTTCGCTCAAAGAGCCTCCCTTGGCGATTACCACGACTTTAACGAATTATAATTACCAGGAAATACTATTCGAAATGAGCGCTTATAATTTAATCAAATTAGGTCGGGGAGCCGAGGTTCTTCCTTATTATAAAGCCAGATCGGGCATGGCAGAGGGGTATAAACTTCAAATTTTAGATGGGTTGTTGGATTTTAGCAGCAAGCAAGATCCGCCGATCGATCAAGCCGCGATCGAAGAGCAGGTCAATCGACCGGAAGAAGGCCCGGCCGCTAAGGTCTATTGGATCGCTTTACTGGCTAAAAGCGGGGAGCTTTCCAAGGCCGAAGCGTATTTGGAGAAATTTAAAATATGGGAATATCTGCTTTCTCCGAATGATCCGCTGGGGATCAAAGGGAATGTCATCTTAACGTTAAGATCGATCAGCTCCCCCAAGATCAAACCGCTGCTCCTAAGAGTTCTGGCCAATCGGCCGGAATTCGCGGTCGAGATCGCGGACGTCTTCCAGCAAACCGGACAATTGCATGAACCATTAATTTCCACCTTGCGAGGCATCTTCAACAATGAAAGCCTAGATCAGAAGCGGAGAGAATATGCCGCTTACGTTTTGCTCCGTTACGGCCGACTCTGATCAACCGAATAACGGCCCGTGGCTCGACTTCTGGTGGTCGTCGATCCCTTTATTGGAAAGAAGGTCGGCCTCGGTGTTCTTCTCACGGCGGATATGGGTCACTTTATGGTGTTTGAATTTCTTCAGGAGCGACTGGGCGTGATGGAAGAGGGGGATTAGCCCTTCGTTCTTTACTCTATACTCGCCGTTGATCTGCTTGACCAGTAATTCCGAGTCGGCAAAACATTCGACTTCTTTGGCCCCCAGGCTTAGCGCTTCTTCCAGCCCGCGGATAAAAGCCATATATTCGGCGATATTGTTGGTCGTTTTACCAAGGTACTCGGCGACTTCGGCCACCGTTTTGCCGCCATGTTTGATCACCACTCCCGCTCCGGCCGGTCCGGGATTGTTCCGGGCGGCGCCGTCGGAATAGACCGCGTATTTATCCATTATTTTTCTTCCTCCAAGATAGAGTCGACCGGCAGCTCGAAAGCGAACTCGATCCATTTTTGGTTCAGGGGGAGCGCCCCTTCGGGGATCAGTTCCCGCCCGCCGCTGTAGGTGTCGACGATCGACATGTTCAGGCCGCTGCCGGCGTTGTTCGAAGCAAAGATCCCGATCCTGACCCTGTTCGTTCCCGGTTTTAGAAAACGGTTGATCGGCAGCTGCTCGCTAAAATCGCCGAGGTCGAGCTTGTCGGCGTTGGTGTAGATCATGTTCCCGTTAACGAAGACGTTGCAACGGACGCCGTTCCCATGCAGATTATAAACGATATGGCAGGCGTTGGGATAGCTCAAATCCTTGAGCTCGTCTTGTTTCCGTCCCAAAAGTTGGTTCAAGTCGAACTCGCCAAAGCTGATCCGGTTGGTCTTTTTTTCTCCGTTGACGTTAAGGTATGTTTCATAAGCGGGGCCGGCGGCGGCGATATAATATTCCGCTTTCCCTGTCCTGACGACAAAAAAGCTTTGCTGTTTGATCTCCGGCAGCAAGTCGGCCGTTTCAACGTTGGTTTGTTCCAGGACATATTTCTTTTCCTGGATGTGATAGTAAAGAAAGAGTGCTCCTTGTTTAGTCAGGACTCTGGTCTCGCCAATAGCTCGGACCAGTTTGATCTTGACGCCGTTCTTTTCAAAGTCCAAGCCCTCCTTAAAAGCAAAGGCGGAGAGACCAAGGCAGAGGGAGAGGAGCAGCAGGCAAAATAGTTTTTTCATCGTTTCCTCATTAGTTTTTTTAGGAGTTTATTTGCCGGAAGGGTGTTAATGACGTCGCTTTTCTCCAGCCAGCCCCGGCGGGCGGTCATTACCCCGTATTTCATATTGACCAGCTGGGTCGCGGCGTGCGAATCGGTATCGATCGCCAGTTCCAGCCCCAGTTCTTTAGCCCGCTGGCAGTGGGTGTCCTTGAGGTCAAGCCGTTCCGGATAGGCGTTCAGTTCCATAAAGGTCCCGGTTTCTTTAGCTGTTTTAAAGATCGCTTCGATCTCGATCTCGTAAGGGTCCCGTTTGCCGATGATCCGGCCGGTCGGGTGGGAGAGGATGTTCACGTATTTATTCTCCAGCGCTTTGTTGATCCGCCGGGTCATTTTAGATTTTTCCATTTTAAAATTGGAATGGACGGCGGCGATGACGACTTCCACTTCTTTCAAAACGCTGTCGGGATAGTCGAGTGTCCCGTCGGGGAGAATGTCGATCTCCACTCCCTTTAAGATCCGAAACCCTTTCAATTTCGCGTTTAACTTGTCGATCTCTTCCAGCTCTTTGAGGAATTCTTTGACGCTTTGGCCGCCGGCGATCCGGGTCGACTGGGTGTGGTCGGTGACGGCGATATATTCGTAACCGAGCTTTTTGGCGGCCGCGGCCAGCTCTTCGAGCGTGTTAGCCCCGTCGGAATGCTTAGAGTGCATCTGGAGGTCGCCGCGGATGTCGGCGAGCTCGATCAGCTTGGGGATCTCTCCCTTTGCGGCCGCTTCAAATTCGCCGCGCATCTCCCGGAGCTCGGGAGGAATGAATTGCAAGCCGAATTTACTGAACATCTCCGCTTCGGTCCGGCCGCCGATCTGTTTACCGGCGGCGTTAAAGATCCCGTACTCGCTGACTTTCCACCCTTTTTTCTGGGCCAGCTGGCGGATGTAAATGTTATGGCCTTTACTGCCGGTAAAATAATGGGCGGCGGCGCCGAAACTAATATCGGGGACGACCCGGAGATCGGCCTGCATCCCATTCTTGAGGATGACCGAAGCTTTGGTTTCGCCCTTGACCAGGGTCCGTTCAACTTGAGGGAGGGAAGTGAAAGCGGCCATGACTTTAGCCGGTTTTTTGGAAGTGACCAGAAAGTCGAGGTCGCCGATCGTTTCCTGGCGGCGGCGCAGGCTTCCGGCTGGGAGGAGCTGGCCAATTTCTTTGATCTTTTTTAACTCTTGGGTGATCGGTTCGGCGTAAGCCAAAGCTTCAGAGAGGAGAAACCGTCCTTTGACTTTTTTCTTGAGTTCAATTCCCTGGCTAAGGTTGGTCGCTTTTTTTTCGCCGAAGCCGGGGATCCCTTTTAGTCGGCCGCTTTTAATGAACATTTCCAGCTTTTTGACCGAATCTATCTTGAACTTTTTGTACAACAGCATAGCGGTCTTGGGTCCCAGAGAAGGGATCGCCAATAGATCGAGAAAACCTTTGGGGAATTCTTTTTTAAGTTCCTGGTAGGTTTTAATTTTGCCGGTCTTGATATAACTTTCGATCTTTTCAGCCAGATCGTGACCGATCCCGGGGAGTTCCTTTAAGGCGGGTAACCCGCCAGCCTTGTAAATATCGGCTAGATTTTGCGAAAGCGCTTCGATTGTCCTGGCCGCTTTCTGGTAAGCCCTGATCTTGAACGGGTTATCTTGCTTGAGTTCCAGGAACTCGGCAATCTCACCAAAAATTCTGACCAGCTCGGTGTTTTCCATGCTCTGGCGAGATTATAACATATCTTGACTTTAGAAATAGTCGGGCGTATTATCGTGCAGACAATTTATTGGAGGTAAAAAAATGATCAAAAAATTAGTTGTGACCCTGTTAGCGGTCTTTTCTCTCTCGGTGATGGCGGCGGCCCTGGAATTTTCGGCTGACGTGGTGACCAATTATAAAGGGAAGCCGGGCCCAGCCACTTCTAAAATGTACATGAGCAATAACAAATGGCGGATGGAGAGCGAAGCGAAAGGAAAAAAATCGATCTCGATCATGCTGGCCGATAAAAAAGTCGTCTGGATCCTGATGCCGGAATCAAAAATGTACCTGGAGCAAAAGCTCGCTCCGGAAAAAATGATGGGGATGAGCTCGAAAGCTCCCGGTGAAGTGACCAGGAAGAAGCTCGGCAAGGAGAGCGTTAACGGGTTCAACTGCGACAAATACGAAGTGACCTATAAAGGACCGGATGGGGTTTCCAAGATGTATCAGTGGCTGTCCAGCGACAGTTGGCCGATCAAATCGGCGGCGGTCGATGGGACCTGGTCGACCGAGTTCAAGAACCTCAAGAAAGGGGCTCAACCAGGCGGCTTGTTCACTATTCCGGCCGGTTACAAGAAGATGCCGATGCCGGACATGGGGAGCATGAAAGGGATGAAGCCGGGCGACATGCAGAAGATGATGAAAGGGTTCATGAAGTAAAGCTTGTCCTTATTTGAAAAAACAGCCGGTGACCAGCCGGCTGTTTTTTTATGTGCTTATGATATAATAACTTCGTATGGAGAATGTCCTCTTAAATATCGATCTCCCAGGGGTAAAACTCTTCAAAAGAGGGAAAGTTCGCGATGTTTTTGACGTTGACGGCAACCTGCTGATCGTTGCTTCCGATCGGATCTCCGCTTTTGATTTTATTATGCCGAACGGTATTCCCGATAAAGGGAAAATTTTGACCCAGATCTCTCTTTTTTGGTTCGATTTCACTAAGAATATCATCAAAAACCACCTTTTAATTACCGATGCCGATAAATACCCGGCCCAGCTTCAACCATACAAAGACCAATTATCCAAGCGGTCGGTGATCGCCAAAAAAGCTAAGCTGATCCCGATCGAATGCATCGTGCGCGGGTATCTTTCCGGTTCCGGCTGGAAAGAGTACCAGAAATCGCAATCGATCTGCGGAATCAAGCTTCCGGCCGGTTTAAAAGAGTCGGAGCGGCTTCCGGAGCCGATCTTCACCCCGACGACCAAGGCGGAACAGGGGCATGATGAGAACATTACCCAGGCCGAGGCGGCTGATCAAATTGGGGCTTTAGCCGCCGCGGAGATCAAAGAAAAAAGCCTGGCGATTTACCGGGCTTGCGCCGATTATGCCGCGAAAAAAGGGATCATCATCGCCGATACCAAGTTCGAGTTCGGCTATTACGATAACGAGATCATTGTTATCGATGAGATGCTCACGCCCGATTCTTCCCGCTTCTGGCCGAGCGACCTTTATAAGGTCGGGCAGTCCCAGCCGAGTTACGATAAACAGTTCGTCCGCGATTATCTCGAGTCGATAGGGTGGAATAAAGAGCCGCCCGCTCCCAAACTACCCGAGGAGGTGGTGAGTAAGACCAGAGTTAAGTATCTTGAAGCCTTCCAAAAACTAACCGGAATGGCAGTCCTATAGGAGGTTCATCATGGATATTGGAAAAGCATTTGTCGATTCCTGGAATAATTACGTTAAAAACTTTGTGATCGTGCTTCTGGCCGCGATCGTTTCTTCCCTGCTCGGGTTCCTGATCGCTCCGATGGTCGGGTTTCAGATGATGTTCGTCAAAGCCAAAAGAGGCGAGGCGGTCTCCTTTAACGATGTCTTCGCCCCGTTCAGCAAGTTCGTGAACATCTTTTTCGGCGCGATCTGGATCGCGATCCTGCTGGTCCTGGCTTTTGTTCCGGGAATGATCTGTTTTTATCTCAACTGGAACGCCGTCGGCGGCATTCTGATGTTCGCCGCGGTCCTGGTCGATATTTATCTGGCAGTTTGCTGGATCTTTGCCCTCCTCTTTATCTATGATAAAGGGTTGTCGATCAATGCCGGGCTGGCCGCCAGCCGGGCGCTGGTTACCAAGAACAATTGGTGGATGCATCTTTTATTGTTGATCCTGGCCGGTATCGTTAGCGGCTTGGGGAACATCCTTTGGGGGATTGGCGCGGTCCTGACCATGCCGATCGGGGTTGGGGCGATTGCCAGCGCTTACGCCGACGAAGCGAAGTAACCGTTCCGTTCGATCAGATTAAATTGGCGGCGGCAGAAATGTCGCCGCCAATTATTAACCGAGAATTTATTCTCGGGTTTAATTAATAAAGAAAGGGAAATTATGGATATCGGGAAAGCGTTTACCGACGCCTGGAATATTTACCTGAAGAACTTCTGGACGATCTTCCTGGCTAACCTGGTCGCGGTCTTGTTAAGCATAATTACCCTGGGGATCCTCTTTCCTCCTTTATCGATCGGGTTGCAATCCCTTTTCCTCAAGGCGAAAAGAGGGGAACCCTTTGTTCTGCACGATATTTTCGGGCCGATGGCCCGCTTTTGGCCCCTAACCGGCGCGACCGCTTATTATTTTCTGGTCATCTTAATGGCGATCCTTTTACCCTGTCTTGGCGTCTTAGCCTTGCTGATCTGGCCGGGTTGGATGACTGGTTTGGCCGCTTTTCTCGCGATAGTGCTCTTTTTCCTCTCTTTCGGCTGGATGACCTGGTACCTGTTTATGTTCCTCTTAATCTATGATAAAAAAATGAGGGTTAGTGAAGCGATGGCGGCCAGTAAGGCTCTGGTTAGGAAGAACAATGTTTGGCTCCATTTGCTCTTACTGATACTTTCCGGGATCGTTTCCCAGCTTGGTTCAAATGTGTTTTATGTCGGGGTTTTCTTTACCGCTCCGTTGGGGGCGGGGGCATTAGCGTGCGCATATGATGACGAAACGAAATAATACCAAAAAAATAATTGTTGGCGGACTTGCTATCGGCGGCGGTAGCCAGGTCTCTATCCAGTCGATGACCAAGACCAAGACGGCTGACGTCTTGGCGACGGTCGAACAGATCCATCGCCTGGAAGAAGCCGGCTGTCAGATCGTCCGCTGCGCGGTCCCGGACCGGGAATCGGCCCTGGCGCTCAAGGAGATCAAAAAGAACATCAGCATTCCGTTGGTCGCCGATATTCATTTTAACCATGAATACGCTCTCTTGGCGGCCGAGGCGGGCGTTGATAAACTAAGGATCAATCCCGGCAATATCGGCAGTGAAGAAAAAGTCCGCGCCGTCGTCGGCGCCGCCAAGGAGCGGCATATCCCGATCCGGATCGGGGTTAATTCCGGCTCTTTGCCGAAAGACATCCTGGAAAAACACCAGGGTCACGTTACCGCCGAGGGGCTGATCGAAAGCGCCCTCCGGCATGTCGCGATCCTGGAAAAGTACGATTTCCACGATATCGTTCTATCGCTCAAGGCGACCTCGGTCCCGCTGACGATCGAAGCGTATCAGTTGATGGCGAAGAAAGTTAATTACCCGCTCCATGTCGGGATCACCGAATCGGGGATCCCGCGGACCGGGATCATCCGTTCGTCGGTCGGGATCGGGGCGATCCTGGCGGCCGGGATCGGCGACACGCTAAGGGTTTCCTTGACCGGCGACCCGGTCGAAGAGGTCCGGGTCGGCTTTGCGATCCTCAAGGCGCTGGAACTATACAAGCAGGGGGTGACCGTGATCTCTTGCCCGACCTGCGGCCGGACCGACGTCGATGTCGTCAAGGTCGCGAGCGAGATCGAAGAGCTGACCCGCGCGATCAAGCAGCCGCTGACGATCGCGGTCATGGGGTGCGAAGTCAACGGTCCGGGCGAAGCGGCGGAAGCCGATCTTGGGCTAGCTTGCGGAAAAGGGGCCGGTTTGATCTTCCGGTCTGGTAAAATAGTGAAGAAAGTCGCCGAGGCCGAAATGGTCGCGGCGCTGATGGCCGAAGTGCAGAAAATAATAGGGGGTTAATTAAGTGATCGATCGTTATACGCTGCCGAAAATGAGGGAGATCTGGTCGGAAGAAAATAAGTACCGGAAATGGCTGGAAGTTGAATTGGCCGCCTGCGAGGCCTGGACCGCTTTGGGGCGGATCCCCAAGTCGGCGTTGGACAAGATCAAAAAGAAAGCCGCTTTCGACATTAAACGGATCAACGAGATCGAACGGGAGACCAACCACGACCTGATCGCCTTCTTGACCTCGGTCGCCGAGAAGGTCGGTCGCGAATCGCGCTTTATCCATCTTGGGCTGACCTCTTATGACGTTGAAGATACCGCCCGCTCCATCCAGCTCCGGGAAGCGGGCGACTTGATCCTTAAAGACATTGAAGATGTCATTAAGATCCTGAAGCGCCGGGCCAAAGAAGAGAAAGATACCCTGATGATGGGGCGGACCCACGGTGTCCACGCCGAACCGATCACCTTCGGCCTCAAGCTCCTGGTCTGGGTCGGTGAGATGGAACGGAATCTGGAGCGGATGAAACGGGCCAAAGCGGTCGTTTCATTCGGTAAGATTTCCGGCGCGGTCGGGACCTACGCGTTGGTCGATCCCCGGGTGGAAGAATATGTTTGCAAGAAACTCGGCTTAAGCGCTTCGCCAGCTTCGACCCAGGTCCTGCAGCGCGACCGCCACGCCGAATTCATGACCACGCTGGCGATCGTCGCCGCTTCGCTGGAGCAGTTCGCGACCGAGATCCGTAACCTTCAGCGGACCGAAGTCTGGGAAGTGGAAGAACCGTTCGGTAAAGGCCAGAAAGGTTCTTCGGCGATGCCGCACAAGAAAAATCCGATCACCTGCGAGCGGATCACGGGGCTGGCCCGGGTCGTCCGGGGGAACGCCCTGGCGGCGCTCGAGAACGTCGCGCTCTGGCATGAACGGGACATCACCCATTCCTCGGTGGAGCGGATCATCCTTCCCGACAACTGCATGATGGTCGATTATATGCTCCAGAAATTTGCCTGGGTCATGGACGGCCTGGTAGTTTATCCGCAGAACATGCGCAAGAACATCGAGAAGAGCGGCGGGATGGTTTTTTCCCAGAAGCTGCTCCTGATCCTGACCGACCGGGGCCTGACCCGCGAAGAGTCGTACAAGATCGTCCAGACGGCGGCGATGAAGTCCCGCTCGTCCGGCAAGAGCTTTAAAGAAATATTAATGGAAGATCGCGAAGCGCTCAAGCACGTTTCCCAGAAAGAGATCGAAAAGATCTTCGACATCCGGGATAACGTCAAGAACGTCGACGTCGTCTTCAGGAGGTTTGGACTATAATGGCAAAGATCAAAGTTTTCGTTTATCCGAAAAAAGGGGTCCTTGATCCGCAGGGAAAGACGGTCGAATCGGCCTTGCACACGTTAGGTTATAAGAAAGTTGCCAATGTTCGGATCGGCAAATACATCGAACTGGAACTGCCCGATGGCGATAATAAAAAGATGGTTGACGAGATGTGCAAAAAACTCCTGGTCAATTCGGTGATCGAGGATTATCATTTTGAGGTAGTAGAGTGAAATTTGGCGTTATAGTTTTCCCGGGTTCCAATTGCGACCAGGATTGCTACCATGTCGCGAAGAATGTCCTGAAACAGCCGACCAAGTACGTCTGGCACCAGGAAACGGATTTGAGCGGCTTAGATTGCGTTATTTTGCCGGGGGGGTTTTCCTACGGCGATTACCTGCGCACGGGAGCCATTGCCCGGTTTTCTCCAGTCATGGACGCGGTCAAGAAATTCGCCGAGAGCGGCAAGTATGTCATTGGGATCTGTAACGGTTTTCAGATCCTGACCGAAGCGGGTTTGCTGCCGGGAGCTTTGCATCGCAACCGGGACCTCCATTTCATTTGTAAGCACGTTGACCTAAAAGTCGCCAACAACCAGACCGTTTTTACCAATGCCTGTAAGGCGGGCCAGAAGCTGAACATTCCGATCGCCCATGGCGAAGGGAACTACACCTGCGACGCCGCGACCCTCAAGGAGCTAAAACAGCATAAACAGATCGTTTTTACCTACGCGGGGGAGAACCCGAACGGTTCGGTCGCCGATATCGCCGGGATCTGCAACCGCCGGGGAAATGTTCTGGGAATGATGCCTCATCCCGAACGGGCTTCGGAAACGGCCCTCGGTTCCAGCGATGGGCTGCTGATCTGGCGCTCCTTATTAAAAAAGTAATTGTATTTTTCCTGTTATTGTCTATAATAACAGCATGAAAAAATACATTGGGGTCCTTATCGTGCTTCTTTTTGCCACGTCCGCATTCGCGATCAAGCTTCATGAGCTGCCAATGGCTTCCGATTTTCACCTTGGCCTAACGACCGGGATCGGGACCGGCCTGAATTTTGGGGCGATTTTCCGGTTTCCTTTCAGCAATAATTTCCAGCTGGGGGCCGAGATCGAACCGGTAATGACCGACGTTAATTATTCCGCGACGATGAATTTGATCCGTTTCGGCGGAGTGGCCAGCTATTTGATCAATGATGAAATGATGCTTAACGGCCATATCGGGATGTACAACATGAAGGTCAATCAGGACATCAATTACGTGAAGGATACGACCTTATACACCTTCCTGGCGGCCACTAATTACAAGGGAACTTACGCGGCGATCTCGCTCGATTATTATTACGCCCCGTGGGACGTCAAATTTACCCCGAAATACGTCTTCAACACCGTTTCCGACTTCAACCTGCAGTTCAACGAGATCGATTTCAATATCACCAAGCCGCTCTAAGCACTAACGGATACACAAAGGGCCATTCATTGCTGAATGGCCCTTTTTTTGTGTTTAGAAATTGCCGCCGAGCGTGAGCGCCAGGTAATAAGACGAGATCGTCAGCTTTTTCCCCGGATCGACGAAGTCGCCCCGTTTCAGGGAATCGAACGAAGTGCTGAACCAACCGAGCTTCAGGCTGGTAAAGAAGTAATTGGTGATCCGTTTGCGCAGGTCGATCCCGCAAAGAACGGCCAGCGCGTTGCCGGAACGGACCAGGTCGGTCCCGGAGAGGTTCTCGTCGGTCGTATAGACTTCATAACCGCCCTGGGCGAGCCCGAGTCCGAGATCGAGACCAAGAATGATCGAATCGTTGATGATCGGCTTGTACTGCGCCTGGACCATTTCAAAGCCGGTGGCGACGCTGTAGCTGTAATAAGTTGTGCCGACCTTGGCGGTACTGCCGCCTCCCATTCCGCCGAAGAGTCCGCCCACCGCCAGGTTCGGGTTCAGGTTGACCATGAAGCCGCCCGCTCCGCCGTATAATACCCCGAGACTTTGCCCGGACAGAGGTTTGTTATCGTTAATGTTGCCGGTCGGCATGAAGTAATAGAAACCGCCGCCGCCGCCGACGGACATTGGATCCTCTTTGACGTAACCGGTCTTGCGGGCCGATTCATTGGCGATCTTTTCCATCGATTTGGAGAGGTCATTTAGCTCATCGATCGACATTTGATCGTAGGTCGACTTTAATTCAGCCGGGGTGAGAGCGAAAAGTGGGGCGGCGACGAGACCGATCAGCAGGCAACTAACGGCAATTTTTTTCATACACTGCTCCTTTAAATAATTCTGGAGAAATTGTAGCTTAGATCGCGGGAGAATTCAATGTTTGGCGAGCCAGCCGGCCAGGTCGGCAAAAACTTTTTCCCGGCCAAGGTCAAAGGAGAGGGCGTGGAACATTTCCGGATATTCGATCAGGATCTTGTCCTTGACCGGCAGGCGCTGGAAGATCTTCTTGCTTTCGTCGGCGGAGACGAACATGTCGTGCCCGGAGACCAGGAAGAGGACCGGCAGCTCGAGCTTGGGGAGGACGAAATTAGCCCGGATCTGTTCCAGCAGGGTGTTGAGCAGGAATTTGGATGAGGTGACCCGGACCTCTCGCTGGTCGGTGTTCATTTTTTTCAGGGTCTCCGGATCGCGAGTCGCCATGGAAGAGAAATAAGGGACCTTGAGTTTTTTGTTCGGTTCAAAGAGGAGCCCCTGGAAAAAATCGAACAGGTCGGTCAGTTTGAACTTCAGCGCTCCTTTGAAAGCGGGGGAGAGCAAGATCATGCCGGCGAAATAGCCCGGATTAAGGGCGGCCAGGGTAAATGACAACAGGCCGCCAAGGCTCTCGCCGCCGATAAAGATCTTGGTCCCTGGGCGGTCTTGTTTGATCTTAGCGTAGAGGAGTTTTATGTCCTGGAAATAAATATCGAACGATTCAATGTGGCCGCGGGATTCTTTGGTCTCGCCGAACCCCTTTAATTCAATGGCGTAAATCGTGTAACCGAGCTTGGTCAGGTATTTGGCCAGGTATTGCCAGCGGTCGGAATGGGCGCCGATCCCGTGGATCAGAAGGAGGACCGCTTTGGACTTGGGGGGATCCCAGACCCGGTACAAAACATCGGATTTCTCCAGCTTTCTTATACCGGGCCCGGAAAAAAGATTGAACAGGTCTATTTTTCGTTCTCCGCGACGAACTTCTTGATCTCTTCAATGGCTTCCAGGATCAGTTTGGCCTTGGACATACCGAAGGAAAAAGGGAACTTATCGCTTTCATCTCTTTTAAGAATGAGCATCGGCTTCCCTTTGAATTCTGAACGTTCCGTGAGCATGTTGAATCTCCTTTACAATTTATTTTTGAACTTTGTCATTATAGCTTAACTTTTTGCTTTTACAAGTGTTTAACGGAGAGGCTTATTTGCTATTCGCTTCGTTTAATTATTTTTACTTTGCCTTTATTGGGTGTCCATTTTCTTTTTCTACAGCAAAAAAGAAAATGGACGAAAAGAAAACGCCGGCGCATTTCGATTTTTCTCAAGGTAAGCGAAATGCGCGCCCATCCTGAACTTGTATTCTAATTCAGTGCCATTATTAAGGTGTCTGCCTCACTCAACACTGGGACAAACCGCTCAATAAGCCAGGAAACCGTCCCGATCCGATCGGGACAGGTTTCCTGTCCGATTAAAACAAATATGGCCTTCAAGGGGTTTCTTCAGCGGGGCGGGGTTAGCAACAACCCTACCAAGATCAGGTTGTTGCGGGGGCATTTTGAAGGCCGGGGATCCATAAGGGGGAACCCCTTATGCAGTTTCTTTCCTCCATTTCTTTGCTGTCAAAGAAATGGAGAGATAATAAATGAATTGAATTAGTGATCTGCGAATAGACCAAAAACTTAATAATTAAGCTATGAGTCTTTACTTAACGGCCAGCAGGGCAAGAAAGAGGGGAATTTCCTGGCGGGCGCGGTTCTCGGCCCTGGCGTTGGTCCCGGGCTGGCTTTGGCGGTGGGAAAACCATTCTTCCAGCCGGGCGACGGTAAAACCGGCTTTATTGAGCGCGGTAAAATACGTTGTGAGCGGACGGTGAAAGGTCCAGGTGATCTTCCCCGGATCGTAGCCGGGATGCATTTTGATCGGGATCTTCATTTCGGAAAGATAACTGTCGACCCGGCGGTATTGGAGCTTCCGTTGGTCGTCAAAACCCCAGCCGCTTTGGCGGGGGATCCGGAAGCAGGGGTGGCTGGTGACGATTAAGAAGCCGCCGCCGTTCTTTAAGACCCGGGCGCTTTCGCTGATCACTTTATCTAACGGTTCGATATTCTGAATCGCCATGATACAGGTGACGATATCAAAAGAGGCGTCGGCAAAAGCTTTTAAGTTGGCGGCGTCGCTGACCAGATATTTGATCGTTTTGGGGCTCCGCTCAATGGCCGATTTGATCAGATTGGGGGCGGCGTCGACCCCGGTGACTTCAACCCCCGCTCTAGCGAGTTCTCGGCAGAGGACTCCCTGGCCGCAGGCTAGATCAAGCACCTTTTCCCCCCGTCTTGGGTCAAGGAGCTTAAGGGTACCTGGAATGATCACTTTTTGGTGATAATCAGAGCCTTTTTCGCCAACCAGCTGGTCATACCAGTTGGCAACTTCATTCCAGCTTGTTTCGTGCTTTTTCATCCTTTATTCATTATATCACTTATTTAATAAGCTGGCGAAAAATGGCCAGTTTACTATTTACATTGTCAGGGAACCAGATTATAATGCCACCAGAAAAGTTAAGGAGGAGAAAATGATCAATATTACCAAGAACGAAAACGCCTTCGATCGGTTCATCAAGATCCTGGTTGGCAGTATTATTATTTTTCTGATCTTCTATTTTAAAGTTAATATCATACTTTTGGCTTTCCTGCTTTTTGCCGCCCTTTGGATGATCGTGACCGGGCTGATCGGCTATTGCCCCCTTTACCATGTCCTGGGGATTAATACCCAGAAATAGCTTGAAATTCCCCTTCGATAATTAAGATATATATCCGGATGGATCGTTCTTAACCGGAGGGGAAAATGTCAGACGTCAAGATCAACCAATTGGCTAAACGTTATCAGCTTAACCAAAACTGTCCCCAGACCAGGCGCGCGCTCCAGTCTTTCATTAATGGTGAGCCGCTCCGTCTCGACCATCTCCGATTTTTAGCTCTTGGTTCAAATCGTCGGGTAGCGACTTACGACCCGATCACCGGCAAACCGTGGGGCAAGACCCAGCATATCGGTTTTAATTACGGCGCTACCAAGCCGCTGTTGGTCCCGGTCGCCGAAATGGCCGAGCATCTGGAAGCGAATTTCCGGGAAAACGTCGGCCGGAGCTCCGGTCCGCACGCCGAGATCATGACCGAAGCGTTGGGCGAAGCGCGGCGGGCGATCGGTGATTTTGTCGGCTATGATCGGGATCGTCACGTGGTTATTTTTACCCCCAACACCAGCGTCGGGATGAATCTGCTGGTTAAAAAAGCGGTCCAGGACCACCATACTTTGTTCCTCCTTTCGCCGGCGTCGCACCATTCTTCCCAGTTGCCGCAACGGACCAATGAACGATCGGTCCCTTATTTGTTCTTCAAGCTCCTGCCGAACGGGACTTATGATCTGAACTCGATCGAGGCGATGCTTAGCCACTACACGCAACAGGGTTACTATCACCAGATCTTATGCGTTGAATCCCAATCGAACGTGACCGGTTATAAAACCCCGATCGAACAGCTCTGCTGGCTGGCCCAAAAATACGGCGCCAAGGTCTTTATTGACCACGCGCAGGGGGCTTCTTCGATGAAACTTGATCTGGCGAATTTGCCCGGTGAAGTCTTTGTCGCGCTTTCCGGACACAAACTTTACGCCCGGGACGGGAGCGGCGCGATCATCGGACCGAAAGATTTCTTCCGCGGCCAAGCTCTTGACCCGGCCGGCGGCACGATCAGCGGGGTCACTTTCCGGGATATCCATTTTGCCGATCCCCCGGCTAATTTCGAACCGGGGACCCCGGCTTTCACCGCCCAGATCTCGCTTGGCAAAGCGGTCCATCTGTTAGCTCAAGCCGGCTTGGACAATATCGCCGGTTTTGAAAGTGAAATGGCCGCGCGGGTAATAAAAGCGATGTCGCAGGTCAACGGACTGGAAATTTTAGGGGAAGCGGACACGGCTCTTGCGCCTCGCGGGCCGGTGGTCAGTTTCATTATGCACGCGGCAAATGGGGATCGGATCCCCCCGGGTTTCATTGGTAAAGCGCTCGAGGTCTTCTTCGGGGTCGATGCCCGGGTCGGCCAATTTTGCGCGCATCCTTATGTTTACAGCCTATTGGGCGTTTCGGAAAAGGACGCCATTGCTCACGCGATGGAACATGCCAAAAAGAGCCGGGCCGGCTGCGCCGCGTTGCCGGGAGACCAGAGTTCTCACGCCGCCCGCATCAGCTGGGGATTCCCGACCCCCAACGAACATCTTGACCGGATCCCCATCATGCTCGAACATGTCCAGCGGATGTGGCCGCACGGCATCTTACAGCTCGACGCGGAAGCGGGGGAGTTCTACATCCCCAAACAGCCCCGGCCGCTGACCCAAGGACAGTTCTCGATCTTCACTAACGGGCCTTACGAAAAAGAATAGTTCGTTGACTGGGCTATAGTTAACTCCTATAATAACTCCAAAAGGAGTTTCGCCTATTTTTCTTTTTTCATTCATTATTTTTGCGGTGATCGGGACCGTTGTCCTCCTGACGTTCAACGCCGCCGAATATTTGTTTCCGTTTTACGCCGTTTCAGGGAACCTTTTCCTTGGTTTTTTCGTTCTGTTAAAGAACTGGCGGAACAAAGTTAACGTTTCTTATTCCCTGACCGCCATTCTGACCGCCCTCTGGGCGCTGTCGATCTTCTTTTTGAGCGAAGCGCGGACCATCCCTGACGCCATGCTTTGCGCCAAGATTGCCGCCGCTTTTTACGCTTATTTCCCGCTCCCGTTCCTCTATTTCTTTTCGGTCTTCCCGCAGGAAGATGTCGTTCCCCGGACCTACCAGATGATCGCCTGGTTCATCGTGGCGACCTTTTTTGCCCTGATCTCCTTTTCCGACCTGATCGTGAGGGATATGGTCCTGGTCAACGACCGCTTTGTGATGGTCGCCGGCGCGGCTTTCAGCCTGTTTATTTTCTATTATCTTGGTTTTATCTTTTTTGCCTTTTACCGGTTAGCCGATAAGTTCAATTCATACAAGGGACTAAACAAGCGGCAGATCGCTTACGTCCTCTCCGGGTTCTTTATCGGGGTTATCTTTCCGGTCGTGACCAATTTGATCCTCCCGCTTTTTGGTTACCCATATTTGACCGGGGTCGGGCCTTTTTCAACTATTATTACCACTTTGCTGATCGCCTTCGCGATCACCAAGTCCCGGTTGATGGATATTTCCGTCATCATCAGCCGGTTGCTGGCGGAGATCATGACCCTCTTTTTCCATGCCGCGATTTACCTGGCCCTGGTCTGGGTTTACCGGGGGTACTTTCACCGGGTTGATTGGATATTCGTGCTGGGGACGGTCGCTTACGGTTTCTTTGTCGGTCTGACCCACCATCCGATCAGGTTGCTGGTCCAAACGACCGCCGATAAATTATTCATCAAGGGAAAATATAATTACACCAAATCGATGGCCGAGGCGACCACGAGAGTCGCGGAAAAACTCTCGATGCCTTCGGTTTTGGGGATACTTTTCCGGACTTTTAAAGAGGTCATGGAGATCCAAACTCCCCGGATCCTCTTGCCGAACAATTTCCTGGCCGGCGACAAGCCTTCGACCGATTACGTGGAATACGACCGGGCGACCTTTACGCCGCTGGGAGGTGGGCCCAAGATCCCGCTCGATGATCCCCTGATCGCCAAACTAACCGAAAAACGCCAACCGATCGTCGACCACCATGGGGATTGGGAAGTGGTCGTGCCGTGCATGCTGGAAAATAGGGTGGTCGGCCTTTTTCTGTTGGGGAAAAAACTTTCTGAAGACCCGTATACCGATGAGGACCTCCGCTTGCTTGAAGTCCTGGCCAGCCAGGCGGCGATCACTTTCGACCATACCCGTTCATACGAGAAGATCCGCCTTGATTTTGACGAGAACCAGAAAAAGCTTTACGATACCGAACGCTTGTTGGCCCGTTCCGAGCGGATCGCTTCGCTGGCTAACCTGATCCGGGAGTATAATCACGAGATCAAAACGCCGCTGGCGATCATGCGGAGCGAGCTGGAACTCCTCTCCGACGATCCGAAAGAGGTCAAAGACTTCAAAGGCTTTAAAGATGAGATGATCAAGGAGATCGAACGGGCCGACGATATCGTGATCAGCACCCTGCGTTTGAGCGAACCGAAAAAACGCCAGGATATCCCGCTCGATCTGAATGAAGTGATTAACAACGCGTTAAAATTAATGCCGCCCAGCGGGGTCCATTTTGTCAAAGAGCTGGGAGCGGTGCCAAAACTGGTCGGCGATCCGGACGACCTGCAGATGGTCTTTATCAATTTAGTGAAGAACGCGCTGGAGGCGATGCCCAAGGGCGGGAATCTGACGATCTCGACCGCGCTGGTGGAAAAAGAAGGGGCGAAAGCGGTCGTGGCCAAGGTGGCCGACTCCGGAGCGGGGATCGCCAAGGAGAACCTGGAGAAGATCTTCGAGCCGTTCTTCAGCACTCACGTGACGAAAGGCCGGGGGCTCGGACTGTCGATCGTTTTCCGGGTGGTCCGGGAACACAACGCGACGATCGACGTTGAAAGCGAAGTCGGCAAGGGGACGACCTTTATAATGACTTTTCCGCTTCTTTAAATTCTTCCCGCTTTTGGATATGCTTTTCGAAAGTTTCCAGGGTCATTCTGGTCGCTTCGCCGTCGAAGTAACGGTCGAGGGTCGAGACCAGCTCTTCCGCCTTGAACGGTTTCTTCAAATAGCTGACCACGAACCCGGAGGTCGCTTTATCCCACTTCTCGTTGTCTTCCCAGGCGGTCAGCATGATCACGCCGACCGAGTCGCCGTATTCTTTGCGGAGCTTGGCCAGGAACTGGAGGCCGTCCATTTCCGGCATTTTGATGTCGAGCAGGATGCATTTAACCTTGTTCCCGCCTAAACCAAGGAATTTTTTATTCTTGGCCAGGACGTCAAAACCGTCTTTGGCGCTGTAAACGGCGATCGCGTCGTAGCGGTTGGTCTTCTTGATCAGTTCAGAGATGTTATCGGCGATCCGTTGTTCATCGTCAATGGTCAGAATAAGCGGTTTTTCCATTAAAATGTGCCTCCTCGAACGAATTAATCAGATTTTGCCACAGATCGCCGACCAAAGTCAAATAAGAAAATTGACAGATCAAAACGATTCCCTTTATAATAGCCACATGGTTAAGATTGGCATTATTGGCGGATCCGGGTTGGATGACCCCAAGATCCTTAAAGACCCGATCGAAGTTGAAGCGAACAGCAGTTTTGGCAAACCTTCGTCCCTCCTGACCTGCGGTAAGATCGGTGGGGTCGAGGTCGCGATCCTGGCCCGGCACGGTAAAGACCACAGCATCATGCCGACCAAGGTCAATTACCTGGCTAATATCTACGGGTTGAAGGAGATCGGTTGCACCCATATCCTGGCGGCGACCGCCGTCGGGTCGCTTCGCGAAGAGATCAAACCGGGCCATTTGGTTTTCCCTTCGCAGTTCATCGATTTTACCCGTCACCGGAACGTGACTTTCTACACCGAAAAAGTCGTCCATACCCCGATGAGCGATCCGTACGATAAAAAACTGCGGGACCTGCTCTGCCGGACCAGCGACGAGCTCGGCTTCAAATACAATCGGGACGTGACGGTGGTGACGATCGAAGGGCCCCGTTTTTCCACCCGGGCGGAGAGCCACATGTTCCGCGCCTGGGGGGCGGACATTATTAATATGTCGACCTGTCCCGAAGTGATCCTGGCCAATGAGCTGGGGATCCCGTACCAGACGATCGCCATGTCGACCGATTACGACTGCTGGAAAGAGGACGAAGCGCCGGTCACTTTCGAAATGGTCCTCCAGCGGATGAAAGAGAATGCCGAAAAGGTCAAACAGCTTCTGACCACCGTTATTCCTAAAGTGAGGTAATAAATATGTCGATCAAATCTCGGATCCGGACCGTTCCGCACTGGCCGAAAAAAGGGATCATGTTCCGCGACATCACTACACTTCTGAAAGATCCGGTTGGCCTTAAGCTTTGTCTGGACGATTTTGTGGCCCGCTATAAGAACAAAGAGATCGACCTGGTCGTGGGAATTGATTCCCGCGGTTTTATTTTGGGCGGGGCGCTGGCGTACCTGCTGGGGAAAGGTTTTGTCCCGGTCCGCAAGAAGGGGAAGCTCCCGGCGGCGACCGAGCGGGAAGAATACGCCCTGGAATACGGGACCGACGTGATCGAGATCCACAAAGACGCGATCGAAAAGGGCCAGCGGGTCCTGATCGTTGACGACCTGATCGCGACCGGCGGAACGGCGATGGCGGCCGGGAAACTGGTCAAAAAACTCGGCGGCGAAGTTATCGAGTTCGCCTTTATCGTCGACCTGCCGGATATCGGCGGACGCCGGAAATTGGAAGAAGCCGGGCACAAGGTTTACGCCCAGACAGAATTCGAAGGGGAGTAAGCCCATTAAAGTTAACGGCAAACATTACCGCACCGTCTGGCTGGAAGGCTCGACCGTCCACCTGATCGAGCAAAATCTTCTCCCTTTTGACTTCAAGATCCACCAAGCGCCGACTTCAACCGAGACCTGCCGGGCCATTAAGACGATGATCGTCCGCGGGGCGGGAGCGATCGGCGCGGCAGCCGGTTTTGCCATGGCGCAGGTGTTATTGGAAAATCCTGGCGATTGGCCGGCTATTGACCGGGGAAAGAAAGCGATCGAAGAGACTAGGCCGACCGCCCAGAACCTGTTTTTTGCCGTTAACCGGGTTTACGAAGCGGCGAAAAAAGGGGGTGAGGCGGCGGGAGTGGCCGAGGCGCAAAAGATCGCCGATGAAGACGCGAATAACTGCCGGTTGATCGGCGAACACGGCAGCCAACTGATCTTGGACGGGATGACGATCGAGACCCACTGCAACGCCGGTTGGCTGGCGTTTGTCGACCACGGTTCAGCTCTTTCACCTATTTACGCCGCTCATCACGCGGGAAAGAAACTCTTTGTCTATGCCGATGAGACCAGACCGCGAGGCCAGGGAGCCCGGCTGACCGCCTGGGAACTGCAAGGGGAAAAGGTCCCGCACGCGATCGTTCCCGACAACGCGGGGGCTTACCTGATGTCGCTTGGTAAAATTGACCTGATGATCGTAGGGGCCGACCGGATCGCCGCGAACGGTGATACTGCCAACAAGATCGGGACGCTGGAAAAAGCGATCTGCGCTAAAGAATACGGCGTTCCTTTTTATATCGCCGCGCCAACCTCGACCTTTGACCTGAAGTGCCGGAGCGGCCGCGACATTCCGATCGAAGAGCGGAGCGAAGACGAGGTTCTTTACCAGACTGGGCCGGACGAACAGGGCGTGGAGCGTCGAGTTTTAGTTTGTTCTCCCGGCTCCAAAGCGGTCAATCCAGCTTTTGACGTGACGCCGGCCAAGTTTATCGCCGGGATCATCACCGAAAAGGGGATCGTCAAACCGGCTGAAGTCGGAAAGTTGTTTTCGTAATGGCTGAAGGGAAGGTTGCCCCCAAATTTACCACTGAATTCCTCGACCGTCAGGTCCCCAGTGAGCCGCGGATCGATGAGCTGAAAAAATGGTGCGATCAATTCACTAAAAGCGGTCTGATGCCGTTTTACGGGAGCGGCGCTTACGGCAACTTAAGTTTTCGCCTCAAACCAGATAGCCAGGAATTTATTATTACTTCTTCCGGGATGAAAGAAACTTCAACGGCGGAGAGTTTTGTGAAGGTTAGCCGGGTTGATCTGGAGAAAAAGATCGTTTACGCGGCCGGCCAGCGGGAGCCTTCTTCGGAAAGTATGTTCCATTCGCTGATCTATCGCGCCCGGCCGGAGATCAACGCGGTCTTTCACGGCCATTGCCAGGCTTTACTCGACAATTGCGCCCGGTTGGGGCTGGTCTGCACGGAAAAAGAAGAACCGTACGGCACGCTGGAACTGGCCGATCAAATTATGAAGGCTTTGGGTAAGAACGACTTCCTGATCATCAAGAACCACGGTTTTATCGCGCTGGGTAAAAATATGGCCGAAGCTGGTGACTTAGCGTTAAAAACTATGGCGTGCTGTTCTTAACGATAGGTCGGCTTCCAACCGTGGTGAGCCGCCATTCTGGCTCTGGCCGAGGCTTCAGCTTTGGTCTTGGTATTAGAACTGCCGACTAGCTCCCCGGTCTCTTTGTTGATGATCTTCCACGGCTTCGGACCTTTCCCTTTTTTGACGATCTTGTAAGGCATTTGTCACCTCCGCGCTCGGTGATTAAAACCAATTTGTTCGCTCTGGTCATTTTTTTGATCGCCGCTTCCCGTTTTAAGGCCAAGCTCCTACTGCCGCACTTTTTGCTGTAAAGGAGTTTGACCGCCGGGTTAGCCGCCGTGTAGCGGGCGCCGCGGCCGGTCTGATGCTGTTTAAAGCGCCGGGCCAGGTCATTGGTCATTCCGGTGTACAAGGCGTGGTTAGCGCATTCAATAATATAGACGTAATAAGCGGCGGTCATTTATGTTTGAGGGAGAGGGCGAAGAAGTAGCCGATAATAATAAACGTCGCGACCGGAGAGACGTATTCCGGCACTTCATGGCCGAAAGCTCGCAGGAGCATGATCAAGCCAAGGACCAGGATCGAATACATCGCCCCGTTCTTCAGGAAAATGTACTCTTTGATCTTACCGATCCCTTTGATCGTCAGCTGGCGGACAACGAGCGCCCCGATCCCGTTGCCGAGCAGGATCAAGGGGATGGAGAGGGTGAAAGCGAAGGCGCCCAGGACCCCGTCGATCGAAAAAGTCGCGTCGATGATCTCCAGGTAGAGGACCTTGCTGACGTCGGTATATTTAGCGGAGAGGAGTTTCTTTTCGTTCTCTTCGGCGTTCTGCTTGAAACCGTGAGTAATGAAAAAAGCGGTCGAACCGACCACCGCTCCCAGCGCCATCAGGTTGTTGATGCCCAAGGAGAACCAGACGACCGCGGTCAAAACGATCGAGACGATCGCGTAAAACCAGACCCCCTGGCTAAGAAAAAACTTTTCCGTCCGGGGGAGGCCGAAGTGCTTGTCTTCCAGGAAAAGCCAGTGCAGGAACAAAAAGATCAGAAAGATACCGCCGCCAGCCAAAAGGATCGGGGCCGATTGTTCGATCGATTCTTTGATCGCCGGGTCGCTGGAGAAGGTGGCGGTTAACGCGCCCCATGGTCCCAGGGCCGGATTGACCGCCCAGACGATCAGCCAGGGGAGGAAGCCGCGGACGATGAAGACGGCGAACAAGATCCCCCAGAAAAGGAACCAGCGGCGCGCCCGTTGGCTCATGGTCGTGAGGACTTCGGCGTTGATGATGGCGTTATCGATGCTCGAGATGACCTCGAACAAGATCAAGCCGGTGACGATAATAATGGCGGTAAATAAGCTCATGGCTCAATTATACAATATAGCGGGGCTAGAACCACTTCTTCTTTTTAAAATAGATCAGCATGGTGATGACGATGGCGGCCGTCACTCCCCAGACCATCAGGTAGCCGTAGCGCCAGTTCAGTTCCGGCATATGGCGGAAGTTCATGCCGTAGATCCCGGCGATGAAGGTCAGCGGCATAAATATTGTCGAGATCATCGTCAGGATCTTCATGACCTCGTTAAGCTTGTTGCTCAAACTCGAAAGATAGATGTCGAGCAGGGAAGACATGGTGTCGCGCTGGGTTTCGACCGTGTCCATGATCTGGATCGAGTGGTCGTATAAGTTCCTCAGGTTTTTTTGGGTCTCTTTTGAGATCAGCTTCGATTCCCCCCTCTGCAGCGAGTTCATGATCTCCCGGACCGGCCAGATCGATTTGCGCAGGAGGATCATCTCTTTCCGCTTTCTCTGCATCTGGATAAGGATCGTTTTGTTCGGGTTGGTGATCGTTTCCCGCTCGATCTCTTCGATCTGGTCACCGATAACCTCAAGGATGGAAAAATAATAATCGACCACCGCGTCGATCAGCCGGTAGGCGAGGTAATCGGCCTTGGACTGCCGGATCCTGGTCCCCGCGGTCCGGAGCCTCTTCCTAACCGGGTCGAAAACATCTTCGGTCAGCGCCCGTTCCTGGAAAGTGAGGACATAGCCGCGGCCAACGACGAAACTGACCTGTTCGGCGATGATCTTGAGGGTGTCCTTGTTGTACAGGAACATTTTCATGACGATGAACAGGTAATCGCCGTAATCCTCGATCTTCGGCCGCTGGGCCGGGTCGATGATCTGCTTGTAGACGACCGGGTCCAGGCCGTAGCAGTCGCAAATGTCCTTGATCGCTTCGTGGTTTTGGATGCTGTCGATATTGATCCAGGTAATGGTCGGTTTGTTCTTGTAAGCGACGCAGGTGTTGAGCGGGATCTCTTTTTCGACGCACTGTTTTTCGTTGTAGTCGAACGCGGTGACGCGGACCTTCTTGGGCTTATCGGCGGAGTTTATTTCAACTCTCTTTCTCATGGGGGAATGATAGCAAACTTAGAAATATTTTGCCAGGAGCGGGCGGTAGGGATAGACCGCCGGATGCGAAGCCAGCCTTGTCTTTTTTTCGTAAGATAAACGGAGATAGGCGCTAAGCGCGTCGATCTCCACCAGTTCGAACAATTTTATCTCCGGGCCTTTTTTAGTCGGCTTAATCGCTAACCAGCAGGCGGCCAGGCGCGGCCCCTTTTGTCGGCTGGCCGCTTCGTTTTCAAAGAGTTCGACTAAATGAAGGTCCGATCTCCCGGCTTTTTGGGTGACGACAAAAACCGGGGAACTGGTCCCTTTTTTTAGTTCGAAGCCGAACGCTATCCCCCTGGGACTCCGTTCAAACCTGACCCGTCCGTTGGGAAAGAGATGCAATGGGACGCTCTCTTCGTGACAGCCTTCGCTTTTTTGGGAAAAAATAAAATTACCGAATTTTTCCGTCAGTTCGATCTTTTCGCTGATTTGATTTTTTCTCGTTCGCCAAACGATTTCCCACCGGCTTGTTCCGTTCAGACCCGTCCGCCTGGCCACGACGTGGCCAGCGGGGAGGATCGGGGCGCCGCCGGCGGTCCGATCAGCGGCGCTCGCCCAGAAGAAAACCTTCTTTTCCCGTCCGCTCACCGTCAGGCGGCCGTAAACTTTTTTCCCGGCCTGACTGCCGTAGCCGGAAAAGGGGATATAACCGCCGTGGAGCGCTTCCCCGGTATGAAGTTTGAGCGAGCCGGCCGGGCTAACGACTTTTGCTTCCAGGTCGAGGATCGCGTTCTCCGCCTGATCGGTTGCCAGAAAGTCGCGGATTTGCCGGGCCAACAAGCGGGACAGCTGGGTGCCGCCGCTGGCGTTGGAATAACCGAGCCTCGTTTTGGTTTTGGGATCGGCGGGGAAGACAAACTGTCGGAGTAATCCTTGGCCTTCGCCGTACACGCTTAGCCGGACCTCTCCGCCGCGCAATTTGACGGTGACGACCATGACCTCCCGCTGGCCGTTAAAACCGAATAGATAGCGACGCCGGCCGTTGACGTTAACGCGGAGGCAGGTTTCTCCTTTCCTTTGCACGGTCTTTTGCCAAAAGGTTGTCGGTTCGTTGATCTCCGGCCGGTTGAGCAGTTCGGCGGTTTGTCTGGCTTCCGCTTTCCGCTGGCCGGCCGCTGTTTGTCCTTTGACGATCTCGGCCTTGGGCAAGATCCGCCAATTGCCGTCAATTTTTCTGGCCAGGATATGTTCGGTGAATGATTTTGACGGATCTCCCCAGTCAGCTTCATTTTTCCAGGTATAAAGGACTTTGACCGGACCCGACCGGTCTTCTTGTTGGACAGCGGTATTAATACTATTCAATTGTTCATTGACCAGGGTTCGGGGAAGGCAGATCGGTTTAACTTTTTCGCCGCTGGCGGTCAGGTGTAAGGGGAGGACATAGCCGATCCGGAGAGGGAAGTCCCCTTTAAAAACCAACCGGCCGGTGTCTTTCAACAAAAAATCCTGCAGATTACCACTGCGCGGCCGGCGCAAGACGATATTACGCTTAATGGAAAA